>CAZZFT010000121.1:0-14541 GCA_964653555.1 uncultured Spirochaetales bacterium
TCGAGCGGCCCCTGGACCTGCTGCGCGTTGGTGAACTTCATGTTGTCGCGCAGGTAGTCGAAGCCGAGCTCGTTGTTGGTGACGTAGGTGATGTCGGCTCCGTAGGCGGCACGTCGCTCGGCGTCGCTCATGTCGTGCAGGATCACCCCGACTTCCAGTCCCAGGAAGCGGTGTACCTCGCCCATCCACTCGGCGTCGCGGCGGGCCAGATAGTCGTTGACGGTGACCACGTGAACGCGACCCGCCAGCGCGTTGAGATAGGCGGGGAGCGTCGACACCAGCGTCTTGCCCTCGCCGGTGCGCATCTCGGCGATGCCGCCGCGATGGAGCACGGTGCCGCCGATCAGCTGCACGTCGTAGTGGCGCTGGCCGAGGGCGCGCTTCGCCGCCTCGCGCACCGTCGCGAAGGCGTCGGGAAGCAGGTCGTCCAGGCTCTCGCCCTTCTCGTGCCGCTCGCGCAGCTCGCCCGTGCGCGCGCGCAGCGCCGCGTCCGAGAGCGCGACCATCGCGGGCTCGAGCGAGCCGATCCGCTCCACGAGCGGGATGATCCGCCGGATCACCCGATCGTTGTGGCTACCGAACAGCGTGTGGAGAAGATTGGGCATCAGCGGATGGGCCTGCGGCTCGCTCGCGGGGTGGGGCGAGCGCCGAGTGTACGGGAGCCGCAAAAGGCGGGCAAACCCTCGATCCGGCAAACGAATTCGCGAGGGGCCCGGATCGGGCTCCGGGAGCTCGGGAGGAGACCGGCCTAGTCGAAGATGTAGTCGAGCGGGTTGCGCGTCTTCCCGTTGACCTCGACCACGTAGTGCAGGTGCGGACCGGTGCTGCGACCGGTGCTGCCCATGGCGGCGATCTTCTCGCCGCGCTCGACGGTCTCTCCCAGCTTCACGTACAGCTGCTGGTTGTGGCCGTACTGGGTGCGGACGCCGTAGCCGTGATCGATGATCAGACAGTTGCCGAGCGGGCCCTTCTTCCCGGCGAACACGACCCGGCCCTTCGCCGGCGAGATCACGTCGGTGCCGGGGGCGCCGGCGATGTCGAGGCCGGCGTGGAACTGCTTGCGGTTGGTGAAGGGGGAGATGCGATAGCCATAGCGCGAGGTGAGCCAACCCTTCGCGGGCCAGATCGAGGGCGACGACGCCAGGCGATCACGCTTGCCCTCGAGCGACACCAGCAAATCCTCCAGGCTGTCGCCCTGGGAGTCGGCGATCGCCCCGAGATACTCCGCCGACTGCTGGAGCAGACTCACCCGCTCGGGCACGCCGGCGTTGTCCGGAATCACCGGCAGCCGCGAGGAGTGCCCCGGCGGAAGATCCTCGGTG
Source organism: uncultured Spirochaetales bacterium (assembly GCA_964653555.1). GTDB lineage: Bacteria > Myxococcota_A > UBA9160 > UBA9160 > SMWR01 > JAHEJV01. The sequence goes on from CAZZFT010000121.1 coordinate 1,323, forward strand.
GGGGGCTCCTCCAGGCCGCCCTGCCCCCCTGGCTCCACTTCGGGCTCGACCGCCGTCACCTCGTCGCCGCCCGCGGCGCTGGAACCGGGCAGGTTGGCAATGATGCGCACCTTGCGCTCGAGCTCGGTGAGGTGGGCGAGCTGCCCGTTCACCTGCTGGAGACGCTTCTCGAACTCGCCCACCTGCTGACGTCGCGCGATCGTCTCGCCGCGCAGTGAGTCGAGCTCGCGGTTGTCGATGCGCAGACGGACGTAGTCGATGCCGAGCCCGAGCAGGGCCACCACCGAGACGGCCGCGGCGATCACCGCGCGCTTAATCAGCACCTTGCGCAGCTCGAAGCGGCGCACCGGCTGGGTCTCGTCGGAGACCACGATCAGCGAAAGGGTGTCCATCATCGCCCCCCGATCAACCCGGCAAGTGCACCGCGATCGCGAGCTTGCCGAGCTGGACTTCATCCCCGTTCTTCAAAACCGCCTTCTGCTCGCGGCTGCCGTTGACCCGTGTGCCGTTGGTGCTGCCCAGGTCCTGGACGAAGAAGCGCGCGCCGTCGAAGCCGATGGCCGCGTGAGCCCGCGACATGGTGGGCTCGGCGATCACGATGTCCGCGCCGCGACCGCGTCCGATCACCATCCAATCCCGATCCACCGGCATCTCCAGACCCTCGTAGAAGCCGCGCAGCACGCGGATCGAGCCTCCCGACGGCACGGGCCCGGCGGGCTCGCTCTCACGCTTGGCGGCATCAACGCTCATCGTCCGTCCCGGCAGTCGGGCCGGTGACCCCCGACACACCCGGCGTGGGGTTCCAGCCTCGTCACACCGGGTACATCGGACCCGCGCGGGCGCCTCTTGAGGGTCGGGGCGGTCAGCGCTCCCCGCGGGTGGCGAGGAGCTCCCGGGCGTACTCCCGGGCGGCCTCGCCGGCGCGCTCGCCACTGGCCATGCGGGCGAGCTCCGCCACCCGTTCGTCGCCCTCCACGACCTCGATCGACACTGCCGCCCGTCGCCGACCCGTCCCCTTCTGCACGCGGAAGTGTCGCGCAGCGTAGGCCGCGATCTGCGGAAGGTGGGTGATGCACAGGACCTGGTGGTGGCGGGCGAGATCGGCCAGTCGGCTTCCGACCCGGTCGGCGGCCTCCCCGCCCACGCCCGCGTCGACCTCGTCGAAGACGAGGACCATTCCCGAGGCCCCTTCCCGCAGTGCCTGTCGCAGGGCCAGGAAGGAGCGCGACAGCTCGCCGCCGCTCGCCACCTGACGCAGGGGCTGGAGCCGTTCGCCGGCATTGGCGGAGAGCACGAACTCGGGAACCTCGGCGCCGCCCGGTCCGCAGGGCAGTCCGTCGGGGGGCGATGCCGGGTGGAGCACCACGTCGAAGCGCGCCTCCGGCATCGCGAGCTCGCGCAGCACCGGCTCCACCGCCCGGGCGAGAGCGCCGGCGGCCCGCTCGCGTCCCCGCGATAGCTCGGCTGCGATTTCCGCGAGGTGCGCCGCGGCGCGGCGCCGCTCCTCTTCCAGCTCCGACTCCCGCTCGTCGGCCCCCTCGAGCGCCGCCAGCTCGGCCGCCGACGCGGCGCGATGGGCGAGCACCTCCTCTACGCTGGCACCGTACTTGCGCCGGAGCTGCTCGATGCGGTGGAGCCGCTCCTCGGCCTGGGCGAGGCGCTCGGGATCCGCCTCGAGCCCGTCGAGCCGGCGCTCGAGATCCGAGGCGAGCTCGCGCAGCTCGGCCAAGGCGCCCGTCAGCCCCTCGGCGAGCGCCGCCAGCTCCGGGTCCAGAGCCACCAGGGTGCGCAGAGCCCGCGCCGCCTCGGCGAGCTGGTCGGCGGCCCCGCGCGCCTCGGGATCGCTCGGATCGCCGACCAGACGCGCGAGCGCCCCGCCGGCCTCGCGCCCGATCCGGTCGACGTGGGACAGCCGCGAGCGCAGCGCCTGGAGCGACTCGACCTCGCCCGGATCCAGCTTTGCCTCGTCGATCTCCCGGACCTGGAAGGCCAGGAAGTCGCGCCGCTGCTCCCGGTCGCGCGTCGCCGCGCGGAGCGCTGCCAGCTCCCCCGCGATCTCCCGCGAGCGGGCCACCTCGGCCGCGACCGCCGCGCGCGCCGTCTCCAGCCCGGCCCAGCGGTCGAGCAGCTCGCCGTGGCGCTCGACGCGCAGGAGCGACTGCGAGTCGTGCTGACTCGAGATCTCGATCCGCCCCGCGAAGAGCTCGGCGAGCGCGGTGATCGGGAGCTGCTGGCCGGCCACCCAGGCGCGGCTGCGACCGGACTTCCCGACCGCGCGCCGCACGAGCAGCTCGTGGGCGTCGCCCTCGAGGCCGCGCTCTGCGAGCTCGCGCTCCAGGTCGGGAAGCCCCTCGGTCCGGAAGGCGGCCTCGACGGTGGCCTGCTCGGCACCCTCGCGCACCGACCGCGCCAACGCGCGGCCGCCCGCGAGCAGCGACAGCGCGCCCAGCACGATCGACTTCCCCGCACCGGTCTCTCCGGTGAGCACGTTGAGGCCGGGCGCGAACTCGAGGACCGCCGACTCCACGATCGCCAGCTCCGCGATCCGCAGGGTCTCGATCAACGCTCGCCCCAGCGCAGCTTCTCGCGCATGACGGCGAAGCGGCTGCGGCCCGGCGACACCAGGAGCCGAGCCGGGTGGTCCGACCGCGCCACGCGGACGCGGTCCCCCTGCTCGAGTCGCACCCCGACCTGGCCGTCGACGGTCAGGTGGACGTCCCCACCGCGCGTGTCCAGCACCAGGATCTCGATCCGACAGCGGTCGGGCAGCACCAGCGGCCGCTGGGTGAGGGTGTGGGGACAGATCGGGGTCAGGACGATCGACTCGCCCTCGGGCAGCAGCAGCGGACCGCCCGCCGAGAGCGAGTAGGCCGACGACCCGGTGGGCGTCGCCACGATCAGGCCGTCGGAGTGATAGGTGGTGACGAAGGCGCCGTCGGCGCGGGTCTCGAGATCGATCATCCGGGAGAGCGTGCTCTTGCCGATCACCGCATCGTTGAGGGCCAGGCAGCGCTCGATCTCTCGCCCGCCCCGCACCACGACGACGTCGAGGCGCATGCGCAGAGCGACGACCAGCCGCCCCGAGAAGGCCTGCTCGAGAGCGTCGAAGAGCTGGTCGCTCGAGGTCTCGGCCAGGAAGCCCAGGGTGCCGAGGTTCACCCCCAGCAGGGGCACCGGCCGCTCGCCGACGGCGCGCGCCGCGGAGAGCAGGGTGCCGTCGCCGCCGAGGCAGATCAGCAGATCGACGCGGCCGGCGAGCTCGTCGAGGGACAGCGCGGGCTGGCCGAGCCAGCTCGCCGCCTGGGGGTCGAGCAGGACCTCGACGCCGCGCTTGCGCAGCCACTCCTCGAGCTCCGCGACCCGCTCCGCCACCTGCGGCTGATCCGGCTTGACGCAGATGCCGACGGAATGGAACTGCACGCCGGAGAGAATCACACGTTGCTAGTGTCCGCGCATGTCCCCGGACGAGTCGCTCGACCTGTTCGCGGGCGACGGCGGCGCGACGTCGCCGCCCGGCGCCGGCGATCCGTCGGCGCCGCTCGCCGAGCGCATGCGCCCCCGCTCCCTCGACGAAGTGGTGGGGCAGCCGAAGCTGCTCGCGCCGGGGGCGGCGCTGCGGGCGCTGGTCGAAGGCGGCCGGCTGCCGTCCCTGATCCTGTGGGGTCCTCCGGGCTGCGGGAAGACGACGCTCGCGCGCCTGCTGGCCGAGGGCTCGGGCGCGCGCTTCGAGCCCCTGTCGGCGGTGATGGCGGGCGTGAAGGAGATCCGGGCCGTGGTGGACCGCGCGGCGCTCCGGCGGGAGCGGACCGTGCTCTTCCTCGACGAGATCCACCGCCTGCACCGCGGCCAGCAGGAGGCCCTGCTCCCCCACGTGGAGCGCGGCACCGTGACGCTGATCGGGGCCACGACCGAGAATCCCTCCTTCGAGGTGATCGCCCCGCTGCTGTCGCGCTGTCGGGTGTTCGTGCTCGCGCGCCTCGAAGAGCCGGCGCTGGCCGAGCTGATCCGGCGCGCCGCGAACGATGGCGAGCGCGGTCTGGGAAGCTCTCCGCGGGTTCCCGACGCGGTGGTCGGCGCGGTGGCCGCCGCCGCGGACGGCGATGGTCGGCGCGCGCTCGGCATCCTCGAGACCGCGGCGGCGATCCAGCGGCGCACCGCTCCCGGCGCGGAGGAGCTGTCGCTGGACGCCGTGCGCGAGGCGGTCGGCCAGCGCACGCTGCTGCACGATCGCGACCGCGAGGAGCACTACAACCTCGCCTCGGCCTTCATCAAGAGCCTGCGCGCGAGCGATCCGGACGCCGCCCTGTACTACGCCGCGCGCCTGCTGATCGCGGGCGACGACCCGCTGTTCCTCGCGCGCCGGCTGGTCGTGTTCGCCTCCGAGGACGTCGGCACCGCCGACCCGACCGCGCTCGGCGTCGCCACCTCCGCCTACCTCGCCCTCGAGCGGATCGGGATGCCCGAGGGCCGGATCCCGCTCGCCCAGGCGATCACCCACCTGGCGTGCGCGCCCAAGAGCAACGCGGCCTACCGGGCGCTGGGTCGGGCCTGGGAGGCCGCCGAGCGACACGGGTCCCAGCCGGTCCCGCTGCATCTGCGCAATGCGCCGACCGGCCTGATGAAGCAGCTCGGCTACGGGCGCGACTACGAGTATCCCCACGACGCGGCGGACGGTTTCGTCGCCCGGCGCAACCTCCCCGACGCGGTGGCCGGCTCGGGATCGACGCGCTTCTACGAGCCGGGCTCCGAGGGCGCGGAGGCGGAGATCGCCGCCCGGCTCGAGGGGTGGAGGAGCCGCCGCGAGAAATGAAGGACTGCGCAGCCCCCGAGGGTATGCGATGCTTCGGCCGTTCCGTCCCTCAGAAAGGCAGTCACATGATCCGTTTCCTTCTCCTCTGTGGTCTGGTCGCATTCTGGTTCGCCTGCGCGAGTACGCCGGAGACTCAGCCGCCGCCGCCGACGCCGCCGCCGCCGGTGGCCAAGCCGGCCCCGCCGCCGCCCGCGCCCGTCTACGAGCCGCCGCCGCCCCAGGTCCGGGAGCTGCCGAAGACCGCCAGCTCGCTGCCGGCCCTGGGCCTCGCCGGGCTCGTCGCCCTGGCCGGGGCCGGGATCCTCCGCGGCGTCCGGAAGCGGATCCGCTAGGAACGGACGGGGGGCTGGGCTTCAGCCCCTCCGCCGCATTCCGATCCGGGTAGCCGAAGCATGGGCGAACCGAGACCCGTTCGACACCGACGCCATCGGGCGCTGCGCGGGGCCCTGCGCACGCTCGAGTACGGCCTCGCGGCCACCGGGCTCGCCTGCCTGCTGGCCTACGGCGGGGCCTGCGCGCGAGCCTCCCTGACCCAGTCGACCTCGAGCGCTGCCTTCGACGCGGCGCTCGCGGCCCGGCTGGCGCAGATCCAGGCCGAATCGCCGAATCGCAGCGAGTGGTCGGCGGCACGCGTCGAGAAGTACGAGGCGAGCCTGGACGCCCCGGTCCGGGCCCTCGGACGGCTCGAGATCCCCGATGCCGGCGTCTCGGTGATGGTGCTCGAGGGGACGGACGAGACGACGCTCGACCGGGCCGTCGGACGCATCGAGGGGACGGCGCGCCCCGGGGAGCCGGGCAACCTCGGCATCGCCGGACACCGCGACGGCTACTTCCGCGGCCTGCGCCACGTCGAGCCGGGCGACGAGATCATCCTCACCACCCTAGACGGTGTCGCCCACTACCGCGTCGAGGCGACGCAGGTGGTCTCCCCGGCACGCGTCGAGGTGCTCGAGCAGACCAACGACCCCACCCTCACGCTGGTCACCTGCTACCCCTTCTACTACGTGGGCAGCGCGCCCCAGCGCTACGTCGTGCACGCTCGGCAGGTGTCCTACGAGAGCTGGCGGTCCTCGGACAGCACGTAGGCGGGGACGTCTTCCTTGCGCTCGATCAGGATCTGGAGCACGTGGCCCCCGAGCCGGATCCGGTCGCCGTGGCACAGCTCGCTGCGGATCACGCCCGTGCCGTTCACCTCGGTGCCGTTGGTGCTGTCGAGATCGCTCACGTGGAAGCGCCCGCGCTCGAACTCGATCGCCGAGTGAAGCCGGGACATCGCCGGATCGTCGAAGGTCGCGTCGACGTCCGGACCGCGTCCGATCAGCCAGCGCCGGCGATCGACGACGTGCTCCTCGCCTTCGCAGGGCCCGCGCACCACGATCAGGCTCACCGTGAACCGCTCGAAGCCGTCGCAGGCGGGCCTGCGGGTCTCCTCCGGCCTCGCCATCTCCTCCGCCATCGCGCTCTCCTCGCCTGGCTCGTCGCCGGGTCCCCCGCCGCCGACGCCTTCCGGGTCGGCGCACGCGCGAGGGGGAAACGTGACGAACGTCGCAGGATCGGGTCGCGATCGGCCCGCGGACCGGATCAGGGGAAGCCGAAGGAGAGCCCCGCGGTGGAGGTGAAGCGGTTGCGCTGGGTCCCTTCGCCTGGCGTGTTGTCGTAGTCGTCGATCACGCTGATGCGGAACGCCAGCCAGTCGAGCAGGGGGAAGTCGAGCGAGGTCTCGCCGCGGAGCAGGTATTCGCCGGTCCAGTCGTCCGCCGCCGGCAGGTAGTCGCCGCGCGCTCGCCACTTGATGCCGTAGGGGAGCTTCGCGTCGGCCTGGACGCCGAAGGCGACGGCCCAGAAGCTCTGGCTGCGGCGACCGCGCTTGGGAAGGGGAAAGCCGTCGATCACGGGCTCGCTGCCGAAGTAGTTCTCGTAGACCCACGCGACACCGAGGTCGGAGGAGAAGTTGAAGTCGGAGCTCTTGATGATGTGCACGCCGGCACCACCGCGCGGCTCGAGGCGCAGGGAGAGGTTCTGGAGGTCGTCGTAGGTGGCCCGCGTCGAGGTGTAGCCGTAGAGCCGCTCGTAGAAGTCGTACTCGCCGCGCACGAAGCCCCAGGCCAGCCCGTCGGTCAGCGTCCGTCCCTCTCCGTCCTGCTTCTGGTTGCCATAGCGCGCCTCGCCTTGGATCAGCAGATAGGTCGGGTCCTTCCGGCGATCGATGAATACGCCGATCGTGCCGAGCAACGTGTCGGTGGTGGCGTCGGTGTAGGACGCGCCCGCGTTCAGCGACGCGGTCCAGTATCGGAAGCGGCTGCGCAGGCGGTCGCGCAGGCTGCCGTCGTATTTCTTCATGGATTCGGCGGCGAACAGGGTCTCGACCTCGATCCGTTGAGCGGTCGCACGATCGCTGCCGACGAGAATGGCGCCGCCCTCCACCCCGACGACACGACCGTGGACTTCACCCTCATCGCCATACATCACGATGAGATCGCCGTCCGTCTCCAGGGTCTCGACGTCGGCCCAGGGCACTTTGACCTTCCCTTCGCCCTGAATCAGCTCGAAGACGACACCATCAGGCGTCAGGTCGACGACCTCGCCGTGCAGGACGTCGCCCTTCGCTCCCAGACGCGCCTCGCTCGCAGCGGTGAAGGGAACCAGGAGCCAGGATGCTGCGAGCGCAAGGGCCGCGGCCCGGTGCGCACCCGTTCGGAATCGAAGCCCGATCATCGTCGAAGGCACCTCGCCAGGTGGGGCGAGCACTATAACCGGGCCGCTCGAATGCGGTAGCGCGCACGTCGCTCCGCGCGCTGCGGTTTCACCACGATCTTCTCGACGCGGACTGCGCTCGGCGCGACCCGGCGATCACTCTGCGAAGCTGTCGCACCGCTCCGGGTCGCCGCTCTCCAGGCCGCGGCGAAGCCACTCGCTGCGCTGGGCGGACGAACCGTGGGTGAAGGACTCGGGATGCACGCCGCGACCGGACATCTGCTGGATGCGATCGTCGCCGATCGCCGCCGCCGCGCGCAGGCCCTCCTCGACGTCGCCCGGCTCCAGGATGTCTCTCAAGGCCGCGTGGTGACCCCACGCGCCGGCGAGACAATCCGCCTGGAGCTCCAGCATCACCGAGAGATCGTTCGCGCGGCCCGGATCGCGCTGCTGGAGACGCCGCACCTGCTCGTCGATTCCATTCAGATGCTGAATGTGGTGCCCGATCTCGTGCGCGAGGACGTAAGCCTGGGCGAAATCTCCCGGCGCGCCGAAGCGCGAGCGCAGATCGCCGTAGAAGCTGAGATCGATGTAGACCTTCTGGTCGTTCGGGCAGTAGAAGGGCCCCATCTCGGCGACCCCCTGGCCGCAGGCGGAGCGGGTAGCACCGCGAAAGAGCACCAGGCGCGCATCGCGGTAGTCGGGCAACTGCTGCGACCAGGTGCTCTGGACGTCGTCGAGCACGAAGGAGACGAAGTCGACGAGCTCCTCCTCCTGGGGCGACGCGCGGAAGGGCTCTCCCGTGGACACGGGCGGCGCCCCGGCGAAGCCGGCGTCGGGATCGATGCCGACACTCGGTCCGGCGGCGCCGCCGAGCAGCGTCAGCGGGTCGACACCGAGCAGCCACAACACGCCGATCATCACCAGGAAGCCCACGAGGCTGAAGCGGCCGCCGCGCCCCCGCGGCATCGGCAGCCGCATTCCGCTCGGCAGACCGGCCACGCCGCCGCGCGAGCCGCGCCCCCGCCGATCCTCGAGGTTCTCGCTGCGCCCGCGTCGCTGCCAACGCATGACTCGTCCTCCCGGCGGCGAGCCCTCGCCCGCCGCCGGCCATTCTAACCGGATCCCACCCGCCCCGTTCGGCGGTCAGCGGCGCAGCGCGTCGCGGATCTCCGTGAGCAGCACCTCCTCCCGCGACGGGGGGGCCGGTGCCGGCAACTCCTTCTCCTTCCTCATGGCGGTGTTCATCAGCTTGATCACGAGGAAGATCGCGAAGGCGATGATCAGGAACTGGATCACCGCGTCGATGAAGACGCCGTAGTTGAGCGTGACGGCCGGCTGGTCTCCGACGGCGCCCTGGAGCTTGATGGCGAGCTGGGAGAAGTCGACGCCGCCCGTCGCGAGCCCGATCGGCGGCATCAACAGGTCGTTGGTGAACGAGGTGACGATCTTGCCGAAGGCGGCGCCCATCACGACGCCGACGGCCATGTCGACCACGTTGCCGCGCATCGCAAAGGTCTTGAACTCGGAAACCATGCCCATGGGTTCTGTCCTTTCCTGGTTGACTCGAAGTGGAGCGACGGGTAGACGTCAACGACGATCCCGCGTCAGGAGCCTCCGAAGGAACCGAAGACACGCCGCAGGAGGTCGGTCGTCCGAGCCGCGGGCTCGGTGCGGATCCGCTTCTCCTCGTCTCCGATCAGGGTGAACAAGCCGTCGAGCGCCTCGTCGGTGACGTAGCGATCGAGGTCGACCCTCGGATCGGCGAGCAGCTGCAGGACGCGGTTGCGCTCGAGCAGCTCGTCGTAGGCGCGGTAGACGCCCACGTCGCGCATCGCCTTCTCCACCACCGGGGCGTAGCGCTCGCGCAGGGCGTCCTGGGTGCGGCTGCGGAAGTAGGCGGTTGCCGCGTCGTCGGGACCGTCGAGGATCGCGACCGCGTCGGGGATCGAGAGGTCCGCGATGGCGGGGCCGAGCAGCTCCATCGCCTGGCCCGACGCCTTCTCCGCCGCGTGGTTCATCGCGGTTTCGACCTCGTCGACGGTGCCCGCGAAGCCGACCGCGCGCAGGCCCTGGGCGACACTGCGCGCCTGCTCGGGCAGCGGAATGCGGATGCGCGGGTCGTCGAGGAAGCCGCCGGGGCGCGCCGTGCGTGCCACGCTCCGCTCGGCCCCGACGCGCAGCGCCTCCTTCAGGCCGGCGACGACCTCGGCGGTGCTCTCGGTCGTCCCGAGAGCACCGGGCCCGAGGCCCAGCTCCGCGCAGCCGGCGACGGCGAGGCCGGCGCCGGCTGCGAGGATCCACTGGGCCGCGTGCGACGAAATCCGCCGCGATCGCTGCACTCCCTGAGCCTAGAGCGGCGTGAACTCCACGCGCCGGTTCTTGGCCATGTTGGCGGGCGAATCGTTCGGATAGGCCGGATTGCTCTCGCCGAAGCCGCGCGCCTCCAGGCGACGCGGGGGGATCCCGTTGTCGATGAAGAACTTGCGGACCGCCTCCGCACGGCGCTGGGAGAGCTGCTGGTTGTAGGCCTCCGTACCGCTGGAGTCGGTGTACCCGTCGATGCGGACGCGCAGATCCGGATTCTGCTTCAGGATCGGCATGCCCCGCTCGAGCAGCAGCTCCTTGGAGGTCTGGTCCATCTTGTCGCTGTTGAGGGCGAAGAAGACGTCGGCCGGCACCCAGCAGCCGCGCGGATCCACACGGGCTCCCCTGGGCGTGTTCGGACACTGATCGCTGTTGTCGAGCACGCCGTCGCCGTCCGCGTCGCCGGGCACGGCCTTCGCGACCGGCTTGGGAGCTGCCGCGAGGTACACCTCGCGCTGGAAGGACTGGATCGCCGAGGCGGTCGTCAGCGAGCTGGCCGGCCGGAAGGAGCCGCAGTCGGTGAGGTTGGCGAGCTTCTGGAGGTTCTCGGCGCCCTCCTTGTCGCTGCCCACCTGCACCGTGTGGAAGCACACCTCGCCGTTGCTCTTCGACGCCAGCCCGCGCGCCGCGGCCATGACGCTCTCGTCCGAAACCGGGCGACCGCCCACGTCGGTGAAGACGCCGTCCGAGATCACGGTGACGGCCGTGTGCCCCTCGACGCTGGCGAGCGCGCCGGCCGCCTCGTCGAACGAGTTGTAGATCGGCGTTCCCTCGCCGATCTGGGACATGTCCGCCGCGTATCCCGCCATCCCGCTGCGGTCGAAGGTGCCCACGGGATAGACGTTGCGGTGGACGCCGCCGAACTGGATCGCGCCGGCCTTGTAGTCACCCGCGGGCATCGACGAGACCAGGGACTGGGAGAGGGCCTTCTCGGTCGGGAACTCGCTGCGGACCGAGCTGGAGGAGTCGATGATCACGACGGACTGGTCGACCACGACCTTCTCGCCGGGTCCCGCCGCGATCGGTTGGACGTCGACTGGTCTCACCGCCGGTGTCGCACAAGCGGCTGCCAGGCAGCCTGCAGCCATCGAAATGAGCCGTAGTGATTTACGCATGGTTTCCTTCTGGCCCTGGGGGCTTCTCAAGACCTCGTCGAGGTCCGCTTCCCGGTGGGGATGGATCGGAATAGGTACGCGTGCTCGTGCCCGCTTGCAAGGCCGCACGGTAACGGCCGCGGCGATCGGCGCTAGGCGGCCCTCGTCGCGACCTCACGGGCGGTGGGCGATGCGCACCAACGAGAGGCCGCCGAGCCTCGAATGATGGGTTTTCGCATCATGTCGGAGGCGTGACAGTTCGGAGCGGGACGGAGCGGGCATGGTGGCCAAACCCCCAAGCTCGCGACGATTTCCTCCATGCCCGGTCCGCCAGGACGAGCGGGGCACCGCCGGCACCGCCCTCGCCGACGCGGCCGTCGCCGCTCTCCTGTTCTCGATCCGGCACACCGACGAGGTCGCGCCCCCGCCGTTCTCTCGGACTCAAGAGGCGTTGCGGTCAGGAGCCGCGACGTGTGGGGAGCGTCCCGGGAGGATGCGCCGAGGATCGCGAGGGCTTCCGACGGCGTGTCCCACCGCGATGTCGCGCTCGCCTCGAAAGCCGGCCACCCGCGAGATCGCCAGCTCGCGACAGGATGTCTGACGATTGCGACGGTGAGCCCACATCCGCCACGAGGGGCAGCAGGCCCCGCGCGTAGCAGGGCCGGTCATCGTCGCTTCCTCGCCTGAGCCCGACGGGATCCACAGGTTCGGGCGTCGAGCATCACGCCGAACGATCTCAGCGACTCGTGGCGGGGCGGACGGGACTCGAAAGCCCAACCTCCGCCCGCAAGTGCCCAGAAAATCCGCCCGCAAGTGCCCAGAAAACGCAGGGGTCGGGAGCCCTGATCCTTGTATCCCGCGTGGATCCCGACCGGCGGGAGGGCACTTGGGCGCCCTGGTAGCCGATTGGCTACCGTCACGGAATGTCGCTGGCGAGCATCGTCCGGGAGGCTCGACGCCGCGCAGGGCTCACACAGGCGGAGCTTGCGGACCGGGCGGGCGTTCCCAAATCCACGGTGGGCCGGATCGAGTCCGGAGCGCGAACGCCTTCGACCGACCTCGTGGAGCGGCTCGTGCGGGCGGCTGGGCTCGAGGTCACGGTCTCCCTCTCCGAGTCCGACCCCGGCACGGACTCGATGTTCGAACGCACGCTGCGTCGCACCCCCGCGCAGCGGCTCACCGATGCGACCCGAGCGGCGCGCTTCGTCTTGCGCGGCAGGCGCGAAGTCGCAGCCGCGGCCGATGGCTAGTCGCGACTTCGACCCGGAGAGGATGCTCTCCGTTCTGGCAGAGGAAGGGGTGAAGTTCGTGCTCATCGGCGGGATGGCGGCCATCCTGCACGGCGATGTGGGCGTCACCGTCGACCTGGATGTGGTTCCGGACCGCGAGGCGGCGAATCTCGAGCGTCTCGCGCGAGCCCTGCAAACACTTGGGGCACGCATCCGGACCGAGGGCGAGCCGGAAGGCTTGGCGTTCGACTGCTCGGCGCAGTTCTTCGGAAACCTGTATCCGGACTCGATGGTGAACATGACGACGGAGGCGGGCGATCTGGACGTCACGTTCTGTCCGAGCGGAACGCAGGGCTTTCGCGACCTCCGCCGCGATGCGATCGAGATCGAAGCGGCGGAGCGGCTGCACATCCTAGTGGCATCGCTCGCGGACATCATTCGCTCGAAGGAGGCCGCTGGCCGGGAGAAAGACCGCCTCGCCCTGCCCCGACTCCGCAGGCTCCTCGATCGGCTCCGAGAGCATGACACTGGATCCGCCACTACAATCACAAGCGACCCCACCGCGGCATCGGAATGAGGACCTCGATGGCCCGGCCCAGAGAAGCCCGTGAACAACGTGCTTAGGAACCACAGCTAGTCGTACGCGATCCCGCGACGCGCCTGGGTCACTTGTTGCACCGGCTCCGCGTCGAGCCGTGCACCTCCGAGGATGACGTCATCGACCGGGACGTGATCCTTCTCTGGACACCCTCCGAGAAGCGGGTGCTGACCGGGGCGGACATCCCCGGGCGGCTGCTCCGGGGAATCGCCACGCGGGGGCCGGTCACCGCTCCGCAATAGCGCGGGGGAGCGGTCGCCGGCCGTCAGGGCCCGCCGCTCTGGAGGGCGACCCGGGCTCAGCCACTCCGCCCTTGCGCTCTCGTGCTCTTCATCGCGCTACCGCCCCAGAAGAGCCGTCCACGGGCGATCGCAGGCGAACCGTGACCCGACGCGTCGCCCCGTTCGAGGGAAGCTCCACCCGGTTG
>CAZZFT010000122.1:0-14505 GCA_964653555.1 uncultured Spirochaetales bacterium
CGCCGATCTCGCGGATGATCGCGATCGCGGCGTCGCGCATCTCCTGGTACTCGCGATCGGTGAGGGTCTGCGCCGGGGCGACCGTGATCGAGTCGCCGGTGTGGACGCCCATCGGGTCGAAGTTCTCGATCGAGCAGATGATCACGACGTTGTCGGCGGCGTCGCGCATCACCTCGAGCTCGTACTCCTTCCATCCGAGCACGCTCTGCTCGATCAGGCAGGTGTGGTTCGGCGACTGGTTCAGCGCCCAGCGCACGAGCGGCTCGAACTCCTCGGCGGACCAGGCGATGCTGCCGCCCGTCCCGCCCAGGGTGAAGCTGGGCCGGATGATCGCGGGGATGCCGGTCTCGGCGACGATCCGCTTCGCGTCCTCCACCGAGCGCGCGTAACCCGACTTCGGCAGCTTCAGGCCGATCTTCGTCATCGCCTCGCGGAAGCGGTCGCGGTCCTCGGCCTTGTCGATCGAGTCGAGCTGGGCGCCGATCAGGCCCACCCCGTGGCGCTCGAGCACGCCCGCCTCGCCGAGCGCGATCGTCAGGTTGAGAGCCGTCTGGCCGCCCAGAGTGGGCAGGATCACGTCGGGCTTCTCGCGGGCGATGATCATCTCGAGAGATTCGACCGTCATCGGCTCGATGTAGGTGCGGTCGGCGAACTCGGGGTCGGTCATGATCGTGGCCGGGTTCGAGTTCACCAGGACGACCCGGTAGCCCTCCTCGCGCAGGGCCTTGCACCCCTGCGAGCCCGAGTAGTCGAACTCGCAGGCCTGACCGATCACGATCGGTCCGGCGCCGATCACCAGGATCGTCCGGATGTCGTCGCGGCGCGGCACGGCTCAGCCCCCCTCGCCCGCCGCGATCTGGGCGCCCGTGACGCGCTCGCCAGCGACGTGGCGGTCGACCATCTCGCGGAAGCGACGGAAGAAGTACGCCGCGTCGTGGGGTCCGGGAGACGCCTCCGGGTGGTACTGCACCGAGAACAGCGGCCGCGTCTCGTGGGCGAGCCCCTCGACGGTGCCGTCGTTGAGGTTGACGTGGGTGACCCGCACGGGCTCGCCCGCCGCGCGCAACGACTCGGCGTCGACGGCGTAGCCGTGGTTCTCGGCGCAGATCGCGACCTTCTTCGTCGCCAGGTCCTGGCCCGGCTGGTTCCCACCGTGGTGGCCGAACTTGAGCTTGAGCGTGCGTCCGCCCAGGGCCAGACCGAGGATCTGGTGGCCCAGACAGATTCCGAACAGCGGCTTCGTCTCTGCCAGACGCCGGACGTGCTCGCGCACCCCCGCCACGGCCGCGGGATCCCCGGGCCCATTCGAGAGGAAGACGGCGTCGGGCTGGAGGGCCAGAACCGCGTCGGCGGTGGTGGCGGCCGGCACCACGTGCACCTCGAAGCCCTGCTCGACCAGCCGGCGCAGGATGTTGCGCTTGATGCCGAAGTCGTACGCGACGAGCTTGCGGCGGGGGGTTGGCGGCAACGGCCGGGGCACCTGCCCCGCGATGCCGCGCCAGCAGCCCTCGCGCCAGTCGTAGGCGACCTCGCAGCTCACCGACGCCGCCAGGTCGCGCCCCTCGAGCCCGCCGTCGGCGCGCGCCATCGCCGCCAGCTCGGCCTCGTCCTGCCGGTCCGGATCCGTCGACAGCACCCCGACCTGGGCGCCGCCGTCGCGGATCCGCCGCACCAGCGCGCGGGTGTCGATCCACGAGATCCCCGGGATCCCGCTCCGACTCAAGAAGGAGTCCAGTGTCTCCGTCGACCGCCAGCTCGACGGCTCGAAGATCTCCTTCGCCACGAAGCCCGAGAGAAAGGGCCTCCGCGACTCCTCGTCCTCGGGATTCACGCCCACGTTGCCGATCTCGGGATAGGTCATCGCCACGATCTGGCCGGCGTAGGAGGGGTCGGTCAGGATCTCCTGGTATCCGGTGAGCGAGGTGTTGAAGCACACCTCCCCGACGCCGAGCGCCCGGGCCCCGAAGGCCGTGCCCCGGTACACCGTGCCGTCGGCCAGCACCAGTCGTGCGGGCGCCGGCGGTGCGCGCCGCGTCATATCAGGATTCCCCGCTCGACGTCGTAGACGATCTCGCCGCCGACGATCGTGTGCGTCGCGCGCCCCTCCAGTGTCTGGCCCGCCCAGGGCGAGTTCACCGACTTCGAGTAGCCCTTCACCGGGTCGTAGGTCCACACGCGCGTCGGATCGACGATCGTGACGTCGGCGACGGCGCCGTGGGCCAGCGAGCCGCCCGACACGCGCAGGATCCGCGCCGGATTCGTCGACATCCGCCGGACCCACTCGAGCGGGGTGATCTCCCGGTTGCGCACCAGGTCGAGCACCACCGCCACGGCCGTCTCGAAGCCGATCATCCCCGGCGGGGCTTCGCGGAAGTCCAGCTCCTTCTCGTGGAGCGCGTGCGGTGCGTGGTCGGTGGCGATGGCGTCGATCGTACCGTCGCACAGCGCCGCGCGACAGGCGTCGCGATCCTCGGCCGAGCGCAGCGGCGGCGCGACCTTCGCATTCGTATCGAACTCGAGCGCCTGCTCGTCGGTGAGAGTGAGGTGGTGGGGCGACACTTCGGCCGTGACGTGCACACCGGCATCGCGAGCGCGCCGGATGTGATCGATCGCCCCGCGTGTCGAGACGTGGGCGACGTGCAGGTGCGCCCCGGTGTGACGAGCGAGCAGCAGGTCGCGTGCCACCAGCAGCTCTTCGGCGATCGCCGGATTCCCGGGCAGACCCAGCCGCGTCGAGACCGGGCCCTCGTTCACGACGCCTCCCGCGACCAGCGTGCGGTCCTCGGCGTGGGTGATGATCGCCGCCTCGACGAGCCGCGAGTACTCGAGCACGCGGCGCATCACGCCGCTGTCCATGATCGTCTTCCCGTCGTCGCTGAAGGCGACGGCACCGGCGGCGACGAGGGCCGCCATCTCGGTCATCACCTGTCCCTCGAGACCCTTCGTCGCCGCGGCCACGGGATAGACGCGCACGGGCGAGTCGTGCTCCGCCCGGTCGATGATGAAGTCTGTCATCGCCGGGTCGTCGTTCACCGGATGGGTGTTGGCCATGCAGGCGACGGCCGTGAAGCCCCCTGCTGCCGCCGCGCGACCGCCGGTCCCGATGTCCTCCTTGTACTCCTGGCCGGGCTCCCGCAGGTGGCTGTGCAGGTCCAGGAAGCCCGGACACACCCAGCAGCCGCTCGCGTCGACGACGCTGACGTCCTCGGCGCGCAGGTCGCGTCCCAGCGCCTCGACCCGTCCCTCGACGAGCAGCAGATCGGCGACGGCGTCCGTCTCGGTCGCCGGATCGAGCACGCGGCCGCGGCGGATCAGCAGGCGGCTCACGCGCCCGCCCCGGGCCCCGGGGGCCCCGCGGCGCGCGGCGCGCGCCCCGCGAACAGGTAGAGCACCGCCATCCGCACGGCGACGCCGTTGCGCACCTGGTCGAGGATCACGCTCGGGCGGTGGTCCGTCAGGTCGTGGGAGAGCTCGACGCCGCGGTTGATCGGACCGGGATGCATGACGATCGCGTCCTCCTTCGCGTAGTGCAGCTTGGCGCGGTCGATGCCGAAGGTGGCCGAGTACTCCCGCACGCTGGGGAAGAAGGCCCCGGCAAGGCGCTCGTTCTGGATGCGCAACGCCATCACCACGTCGGCTCCGTCGAGCGCCTCGCGCAGCGAGGTGAACGCCTTCACGCCCAGGGTCTCCTCGATCGCGATCGGCAGCATCGTCGGCGGTGCCGCCACCCGCACCTCGGCGCCGAGCTTGCGGAAGGCGTGGATGTTCGAGCGCGCGACGCGCGAGTGGAGGATGTCGCCCACGATCGTCACCGTGAGTCCATCGATGCGGCCCTTCACCTGGCGCACGGTGAAGCAATCGAGCAGCGCCTGAGTGGGATGCTCGTGGGCGCCGTCGCCCGCGTTGATCACGGGCGCCTCCAACACGTCGGCGATCCGCCGCGGGACGCCCGACACCTCGTGGCGGACCACCACGGCGTCCGGGTCCATCGCGTCGAGGGTCTTCGCCGTGTCGAGGATGCTCTCGGCCTTCTTCAGACTGGAGCTCCCGGGAGAGAAGTTGATCACGTCGGCGGACAGGCGCTTGCCCGCGATCTCGAAGCTCGCGCGGGTGCGCGTCGACGCCTCGAAGAAGAGGTTGATGATCGTGCGCCCGCGCAAGGTGGGCACCTTCTTGACGTCGCGCGTTCCGATCTCGCGCATGTGGTCGGCGGTGTCGAGAATGCGCTCGATCTCCGAGCGCTCCAGGTCCTCGATGCCCAGCAGATCGCGACCGATCACGCCGCTCCCCCTGCGCCGCCGGAATCCTCGTCTCCGCCCGCCGGCGAGCCGAAGATCACCAGCTCGAGCGCCCCTTCCTCGCCTTCCACGTTCCGGAGCTGCACTTCTTCCCCCGGATGGGTCGGCACGTTCTTGCCGACGTAGTCGAGCTTGATCGGAAGCTCCCGGTGTCCGCGATCGATCAAGCCGACCACCTGCACCGCCCGCGGTCGCCCGAAGTCCATCAGGGCGTCCATCGCGGCGCGGATCGTCCGCCCGGTCTTCACGACGTCGTCGACGAGGATCACCACGTGCTCGTCCACCGCCGAGGGCATCTCGGTGCGCCGCAAGGGCGGGCGCTCGCCGGTGGACTGCAGGTCGTCGCGGTAGAGGGTCGTGTCGAGGATGCCGACCGGAACCGAGAGGTCCGCCACCTGGCGCAGGTCGCGCGCCAGGCGACGCGCCAGGGGTACGCCGCCATTCGGGATTGCGACCAGGTAGAGCTTCTCCGGGTCGGGAGAGCGCTCGACGATCTCGTGTGCGATCCGCATCAGCGAGCGCTCGATCCCCGCGTCGTCGAGCAGCGTGCGCGCGCCCCGGCTCGCCGGATTGCGCGTCGCCACCGGATCGGGCGTGCGCCCGGCGACAGGGCCGGAATCGGGCGAGCCGGGCGACTGGGGGCTGGACGGGGTCACGGAGCGCGCTTTCTCCGCCTCGCTGGACGGAATTAAAAGAGCAGCCGCGGGGAGAGTAGGTGCCGCTGCCGTCTCCCGCCAGCGGCGCGCAGGCGCCGGCGGCCGGGAGCGCGCGCCGTCAGAGGATCGCGCTCCCCACGCGTTCCCAGCGCACGTCGGCGTTCCACCAGGTCGCGGGATCGAGCAGCTCCAGCCAGCCGCCGGTGAAGCCCCACGACCAGTAGAGCAGGAAGGCCGGACCCTCGAACTCCTCGCGCCGCACCGTGCCCCACTCGCGGCTGTCCTTCGACCAGTCCCGGTTGTCGCCGAGCACGAAGTAGCGCCCCTCCTCCACGTGGAAGGTGGCGTTGCGCGGGGGCCGGTCCGGATCGTCGAGCACGCGGAAGACCCGCTCGCCCAGGGTCACCTGCTGTACCTCGAGCTCGCGCCCGAAGTCGTCCCTGAAGCGCTCGTTCAGGCGACGCTGCTCGATCGGGTCGCCGTTGACGAACACGACACCCTGCACGATGTCGATGCGATCGCCCGGCAGTCCGATGATCCGCTTGACGAAGTCCTCCCTCGGCAGGTCCCGATCGAAGTCCGCCGGCAGCGTGCGGTCGCCGTCCTTCGCGACGCGGAACACCACGACCTCGCCGCGCTCGGGATCCCGGAGCGCGGGAAGACGCCAGGGGGTGAGCGGGATGCGCGGTCCGTACACGAGCTTGTTCACGAACAGGTGGTCGCCGACCCAGAGCGTGGGCAGCATCGAGCCCGAGGGGATGCGGAAGGGCTCGATCACGAAGGCTCGCAGCCCGAAGGCGATGCCGAAGGCGACCAGCATCGTGAGCAGCGCTTCGCCGGTCCATCCGAGCGCGCGGCCGCCGATCCGGTCCGGATCCTTCCCTCGGCTCTCGGAGGGGGCCCGGGGCGACGCCGCGGCGCCGCGCGTTCCGCTCACGAGTCCTCCAGCCGCAGCGCGGCCAGGAAGGCTTCCTGCGGGATCTCCACCGAGCCGACCCGCTTCATCCGCCGCTTCCCCTCCTTCTGCTTCTCGAGCAGCTTCCGCTTGCGGGTGATGTCGCCGCCGTAGCACTTGGCGGTGACGTTCTTGCGCAGCGCCTTCACGTTGGTGCGCGCGATCACCCGCGAGCCGATCGCCGCCTGGATCGCCACCTCGTACATCTGCCTCGGGATGTACTCCTTGAGCTTTCTCACCAGCTCGGTGCCCCGGTAGTAGGCCTTCTCCCGGTGCACGATCAGCGAGAGAGCGTCCACGGGCTCGCCGTTCACCATCACGTCGAGGCGCACCAGGTCGGCGGGCTGGTAGCCGATCAGCTCGTAGTCGAAGGATCCGTAGCCGCGAGTCGCGCTCTTGATCCGGTCGTGGAAGTCGAGCACCACCTCCGAGAGCGGCAGCTCGTAGCGCAGCTGCACCCGCGACCCATGGTGGCTCATGTCGCGCTGCTGTCCGCGGCGCTCCTGGCACAGCGCCAGGACGGCGCCCAGGTATTCGGGCGGCACGTGGATCGTGGCCAGGATCATCGGCTCCTCGACCCGCTCGACGTCGCCCGCGGGCGGAAGCGCCGCCGGCGTCTCGATCTCGAAGGGCTGGCCCTCGCGCGGAACCACCCGGTAGCGCACCGTCGGCGCCGTGGAGATCAGATCCAGGTCGTACTCGCGCTCGAGACGCTCCTGGACGATCTCGGAGTGCAGAAAGCCCAGGAATCCGCAGCGGAAGCCGAAGCCGAGCGCCGTGCTGGTCTCGGGCTCGTAGACCAGGGAGGCGTCGTTGAGCTGCAGCTTCTCCAGGGCGACCTTCAGGTCCTCGTAGCTGTCGGCCTCCACCGGATACAGGCCCGTGAACACCATCGGCTTCACGATCTGGAAGCCCGGCAGGGGCTGCGAAGCCGGGGAGCGAGCGTCGGTGAGCGTGTCGCCGATCCGCACCTCCGCCAGGGTCTTGATGCCCGCCACCACCATGCCGACCTCGCCCGCCTCCAGGCGCTCGACACGGCGCGGATGGGGATCGATCACGTGCAGCGACTGGACCTCGCGTTCGATGCCGCGGAACATCATCCGGATCCGCTGGCCGGTGACGAGGGCGCCGTCGACGACCCGTACCAGCATGATCGCCCCGACGTAGGCGTCGAACCAGGAGTCGAAGACCAGCGCGCGGGGCGGCCCGTCCGGGTCTCCATCCGGCGGCGGGACGACGGCGATGATCCGCTCCAGCAGCTCGCCGATCCCCTTCCCTTCCTTCGCCGACACCGGCAACACGTCGGCGGCGTCGAGGCCGATCACGTCCTCGATCTCCTGGGCCACCCGATCGGGATCGGCGGCGGGCAGATCGATCTTGTTCACGACGGCCACGATCTCCAGCCCCTGGTCCACGGCGAGGTAGGCGTTCGCCAGCGTCTGGGCCTCGATGCCCTGGGCCGCATCCACCACCAGCACGGCGCCCTCGCAGGCCTGGAGCGCCCGGGACACCTCGTAGGAGAAGTCCACGTGCCCGGGGGTGTCGATCAGGTTGAGGATGTAGGTCTCGCCGTCGGCGGCCCGATAGCGCATGCGCGCCGTCTGGGCCTTGATCGTGATGCCGCGCTCGCGCTCCAGGTCCATCTTGTCGAGGAACTGGGCGCGGCGCTCGCGCGCGGTGAGCGACCCCGTCGCGTCCAGCAGCCGGTCGGCGAGAGTGCTCTTGCCGTGATCGATGTGGGCGACGATGCAGAAGTTGCGTATGCGGGACTGAGCGGTCACGTGCCCTTTGCGAGGCGCGCCAGCTCGCGCTCGAAGTACGCGTGGGTGCGTTCGAGCCCCTGCTCCACCGGGACGCGCGGCTCCCAGCCGAGCACCTCCCGGGCCAGGGCGATGTCGGGGCGGCGCACCTTCGGATCGTCGGGCGGCAGCGGCTGATTCACGATGCGGCTGCCGCCCCCGCACAGCGCCACGATCTTCTCGGCCATCTCGCGCAGCGACATCTCCCGCGGATTGCCGATGTTCACCGGCCCGACGTAGCTCGACAGCAGCAGCCGCCAGATCCCCTCCACCAGATCGTCCACGTAGCAGAAGGACCGCGTCTGCGATCCGTCCCCGTAGAGGGTGACGTCCTCGCCGCGAATCGCCTGGCGGAAGAAGTTGGGGATCGCCCGGCCGTCGTCCACCTGCATCCGGGGTCCGAAGGTGTTGAAGATGCGGGCGATTCGAACGTCCACGCCGTGGTGGCGGTGATAGGCCATCGTCATCGACTCCGCGAAGCGCTTCGCCTCGTCGTAGACACCGCGAATGCCGATCGGATTGACGTTTCCCCAGTAGGTCTCGGGCTGCGGATTCACCTCCGGATCCCCGTAGCACTCCGAGGTGCTGGCCAGCAGGAAGCGCGCGTTCTTCGCCTTGGCGAGCCCGAGTGCCTTGTGCGTGCCCAGCGATCCCACCTTCAGGATCTGGATCGGCAGCCGCTCGAAGTCCGCCGGGCTGGCGGGCGACGCGAAGTGCAGGATCGCGTCGAGCTCCCCTTCGACGTGCAGGTAGTTGGTGACGTCGTAGTGGAGGAACGAGAAGCGCTCGTGTCCCAGCAGCGATTCGATGTTGGAGACCCGGCCCGTGAGCAGGTTGTCGAAGGCGATCACCTCGGCGCCCTCGGCGAGCAGACGGGAGCACAGGTGCGATCCGATGAAGCCCGCGCCCCCGGTGACGAGCACGCGTCGCGGCCAGTCAGGCATGTGTGACCCCCTCCGCGCGCGCGGCGGGCGGCGCGTGATCGGATTGCAGATACTCGTCCACCGCGTCCTGCCAGGAGCGCGGCTTCACTCCGAGGGCCTCGGCGCGGCCCGTGTCGAGGACGGACCAGCTCGGTCGACGGGCATCGGTGTGGAGATCGTCAGTGCGGATCCGGTCGATCGCCACGTCGCGGTAGCCCGCCCGGTCCAGGGCGTAGCGCGCGAGCTCCCACCAAGTGGCCGCACCCGCATTGGCGAAGTGCACCAGACCCCGCGCGCCAGCGCCGACCAGCGCGACGAGGGCCCGGGCGAGATCGACGGCGTAGGTCGGGCGACCGGTCTGGTCGTCCACCACACGCAGCGGACCCGAGGCGCTGCCGTCGCGGCGGCGCGCCGCCTGCTCGAGGACGGCCGCGACGAAGTTCCGCCCGGCGCCGAACACCCAGCTCGTGCGCACGACCAGGAAATCCTCGCAGGCGGAGAGCACGGCCTCTTCGCCCTCGAGCTTCGTGCGACCGTACACCGAGCGGGGTCCGGTGGGGTCGTCCTCCCGGTAGGGACGATCCGCGTCGCCGGGGAACACGTAGTCCGTGGACACGTGCACCAGACGGGCGCCGGCCTCGGCGCACACCTCCGCCAGGACGGCGGGAGCGAGGGCGTTGGCCCGCCGCGCGAGCTCGGGCTCGCGCTCGCAGCGGTCGACCTGGGTGAAGGCCGCGGCGTTGGCCCAGACCAGCGGGCGGGGCAGCTGCTCGATCCGCGCGCGCACCGCCTCGGGCTCGGCGACGTCCAGCTCGTCGATGTCGCAACCCGACGCCGAGGTCCCCGACTCCGCCAGGAGCGCCAGCAGCGCGGAGCCCAGTTGGCCGTAGCTCCCGGTGACGAACCAGTGCGCGTCCGGAGCCACGCTCAGTTCTCGCCTTCTTCGAGGATCCAGGTCGGCAGCTTCTCTCCGCTGCGCAGCTTCGCCGCCAGCTGCTCGGCCCGCGCGCGCTCGGCCACCGGGCCCACGCGAACGCGCCACCGGGCAGCGCCGCCGTCGGGCGGACCCTTGACGTAGCTGGTGTAGCCCCGGGCACGCAGGCGCTCCGCGAGCCTCTCCGCGGCCGCGCTCTCGCCGAAGGCCCCCACCTGCACCGCGAAGCCCGAGGGCGTCGCCGCGGCCACGCGCTTCTCCGCCGGGGCGGGCTTCGCCACGGGCTCCGCCTTCCCAGCAGGTGCCGTCTTCGCAGCGGGGGCTGCCTTCACCGCGGGCTCCGTCTTCACGGCGGGAGCCGCCGGGGGCGCGACGGGCAGCTCGCGCGCCACCGCGGCCGGCGCCGGAGCCTCCGGAGCCGGCTCGCGCGTCGGAGGCTCCGCCGCCACCGGTCCCGGCTCCGACCAGTCCACCGACTCGGTCTCGCCCGAGAGATAGGCGACCACCAGCCCCGGCTCCTCCCACAGGAACCCGGCCAGGGCACCGCACAGAAAGCCCACGACCACCAGCGCGATCAGCGCCAGGAGCGTCCCCACCCAGCCGCGACGTCTTCGATTCGTGTCCATCACATTCGCTCCGGAGCCGAGATGCCCAGCAGCTGGAGCGCACCCGCGAGAACCGTCCGCACCGCGAGGGCGAGCCCGAGCCGGGCATTCGTGAGACCGGCGTCGTCCGAGAGCACACGGTGACGCAAGCCGTCCTGTTGATAGGGGTTCCACAAGCCGGCCAAGTCGCGAGCGTAGTAGCAGAGGTGGTGCGGCTCGCGCGTGTCGGCAGCGCGCTGCACCACCTCGGGAAACTCGGAGATCTTCCTCAGCATCTCGATCTCCTCGGGCAGGACGAGCGGATCGGCGTCGACGTCGCTCGCGTCGGGCAGCGGGATGCCGCTCTCGCGCGCCTTCCGCTCGATCGCCATCGTCCGAGCGTGGGCGTACTGGACGGTGTAGGTCGGGTTCTTCTTCCAGTCCGTGTCCTGGGCGAGGTCGAGGTCGAAGTCGAGGTGGCTCTCGGCGCGCCGCTGCACCATGAAGAACCGGAACACGTCCACGCCCACCTGCTCGAGCAGCTCGTCGACGGTGACGTAGTTGGCCTTGCGCGTGGACATCTTCACCTGCTCGCCGCCCCGCACCACCGTCACGAACTGGTTCATCACCAGCTCGACCCGCTCCGCCGGGCAGCCGAGCGCCGCCACCCCGGCGACCACGTAGGGGAACTGCTCCTTGTGGTCGGCGCCCTGCACGTCGATCACCAGGTCGAAGCCCCGGGCGAATTTCTGACGATGATAGGCGAGGTCGGGGAGCAGGTAGGTGGGCTCACCGGTCTTGCGTACGAGCACGCGGTCGCGCTCGAGCCCGCTGTCGGTGGCGCGCAGCCAGCGGGCGCCGTCCTTCTCGTAGAGGAGGCCTGCGCGCTCGAGGTCGGCGAGCACCCGGTCGGTTTCCCCGGATTCGTAGAGATCGCGCTCGTTGCTGTAGACGTCGAACTCGATGCCCAGGGCGGAGAGCGTCTTGCGGATCTCGCCGAAGATCTGCGTCTCCGCCGTCTCGCGGAACACACTGTCGGCCGGCTCGTCGACCAGCTCGGCACCGTGGCGGGCGACCAGGCCGGCAGCCAGCTCGCCGATGTAGGCGCCCTGGTAGCCGTCGCGCGGAAACACCACGGGCAGGCCGTCCACCGATTCGACCCACGCGCGCTCCGGATCGGCGACCGCTTCGGGCGGAGGCGGTGCGGCGCGGCCGAGCTGCTCGAGGTAGCGGGCCTTCACCGACTCGCCCAGGATGCGCATCTGGCGGCCGCCGTTGTTGAAGTAGTACTCGCGGGTCACCTCGTATCCGGTGGCATCCAGCAGCCGCGCGATCGCGTCGCCCAGCACGGCCTGACGACCGTGCCCCAGCGTGAGGGGTCCGGTCGGGTTCGCGGAGACGAACTCCACCTGCACGCGCCGCCCCGCGCCCGCCTTCGAGTGACCGTAGCGGGAGCCGGCCGCGAGGACGGTGCGCAGCAGGTCGCGCCAGCGCTGCTCGGCGAGCCAGAGGTTGACGAACCCGGGTCCCGCGACCTCGGTGCGCGCCACCAGCGAAGGGACTGCGGCCAGCCGTTCGGCGAGGCGCTCGGCGATCGCGCGGGGCGGCCGGCGCAGGGACTTCGCCAGCAGCATGGCGACGTTGCAGGCGAAGTCGCCGTGCTCGGAATTGCGCGGCGTCTCGAGCACGAACTCGGGCACCGGCCCGGGGACGCCGGCCTCGTCGAGGAGTTCCTGCGCGAGATCGTGGAGATACTGGTGCAGCGCGGCTCGCATGGTCGGGGCCCAGGGTGACGCGTGGCGACAATTTCGTCAAGGAATACGAGTATTTGCGGGCGCACTCTTCGTCAGGAGCACGACCGTTTCGCCCGGGCGGGCGTACTGGAGACGCTCGCGGATCGCGCGCTCGAGCGCGAAGGGGTCGGCCTCCAGCCCACCCGAGTCGCGCTCGAGGGAGTCCACGCTCGTCTGCAGCTGTGCGATGCGATCCTCGGCGGAGCGCAGGTCGGCTCGCAGCTCCCACCACGTCCGCAGACCCGATTCACCGTCTAGAAACGCGGTGAAGAACGCCGCCGCAGCCACGGCGACAGCCAGCCAGACACCCATCCCCATCGCGGCCCCCCCGAACCGATCGCGCAAGGTAGCGCGCCGAAACCCGACCGGCTCGAAGGCACGCGCCCTCGCGCGCCGCGAGGGCGCGCCTAGGAGCTCGCCTCGCCCGGCTCCGGCTCCCCCGCCAGCAGGCGGCGGATGCGCGCCTCGTAGAGCGGGGTGTCCCATTCGCGCGGACCGATGTAGCGCTCGACCACCGTGCCCTCCCGGTCGAGCAGGAGCGTCTCGGGGTAGCGGTAGGCCTGGTAGTCGTCGGCCACGCCGCGCTCGACGTCCCAGAGCAGCGGGAAAGTCAGGCCCAGGCGTTCCTGGAAGCGCTCGATCGCCTCCTTCGTGTCGTCGACGGAAACCGCGACGAGCGCTAGGCCCTCGTCGGCGAGATCCTCGTGCAGGCGCTGCATGGCCGGCATCTCCGCCTCGCACGGCTTGCACCAGGTGGCCCAGAAGTTGAGCAGCACCACGCGTCCGTGCAGCGAGGCGAGCTCGAGTTCGCCGGGGCCGGGCACCGTGGGGAGCGTGAAGTCGGGAGCGCTGCTGCCCCGGTTGACCGGGTCGGGAACCGATGAGGTCCCGCTCCACAACGCGAAGGTCACAGCGGCCACGACCGTGATGGTGACGATCCAGGAGCCCGCGCGTGCCACGCGCGATCAGTCCGCGTCGGCCTTCGAGCCGGACTTCTTTCGCGTGGTCTTCTTCGCCGTCGAAGCCTTCTTTGCCGTCGTCTTCTTGGAGGAGGCCTTCTTCGCCCCCGCCTTCTTGGCGCCCGTCTTCTTGGCCGTGTCCTTCTTTGCACCGGCCTTCTTCCGGCCGCCTGCCTTCTTCCCGCCGGAGGACTTCGCGGCGGCGGGAGCCGCCACCCCCTCCACGAGCTCCACGATCGACATCTCCGCCGCGTCGCCGATGCGCCGGCGCGTCCGCAGCACGCGCGTGTAGCCGCCCGTGCGCGCGGCGTAGCGCTCGGCGAGCTCTCCGAAGAGCTTCGCGTTCACCGTCCGACCCCGCACGATCCGCAGGGCCTGACGCCGGGCGTGCAGATCTCCGCGCTTCCCGAGCGTGATCATCCGATCGGCGAGTCGCCCCACCTCGCGCGCCTTGGCGTGGGTGGTCTCGACCTTCTCGTGGTCGAGCAGGGACGTCACCAGGTTGCGGTACATCGACAACCGGTGGGCCGAGGTCCGGCCGAGCTTGCGCGTGTTCACGCGGTGGCGCATCGATCAGACCTCGCGCTCCCGCATGCGCTCGATGTCCGCGCGCGACGGGAAGTTCTCGATCCGCATGCCGAGCTCGAGGTTCATGCCGGCCAGCACTTCCTTGATCTCGTTCAACGACTTGCGTCCGAAGTTCTTCGTCTTCAGCATCTCGGCTTCGCTGCGCTGGACCAGCTCTCCGATCAACCGGATGTTCGCGTTCTGGAGGCAGTTCGCGGACCTCACCGAGAGCTCCAGCTCGTCCACCGACTTGAACAGGTTGGGATTGAGCGGCGTCGGCTCGTCCTTGATCGGGACGTGCGCCTCGGTGGGCTCCTCGAAGTTGATGAAGATCGCGAGCTGCTCCTTGAGGATCTTCGCGGCGTAGGCCAGCGCGTCGACGGGCGCGATCGTTCCGTCGGTCCAGATCTCGATCGTGAGCTTGTCGAAGTCCGTCTCGCGACCCACGCGAGCCGGGGTCACGGTGTAGTTGACCTTGTGCACGGGGGAGAAGATCGAGTCGATCGGGATCGTGCCGATCGCCATCTCCTCGGTCTTGTTCTTCTCCGCTCCCACGTAGCCCTTGCCGCTGCCGATCGAGAGCTCCATCTCGACGTCCGCGTCCGGCGACAGGGAAGCGATCTTCTTCTCCGGGTTCATCACCTCGATCGAGGAGTCGTCGGCGGCGAGGTCACCGGCGCGGAGGATGCCCTCGCCCGTCTTGTGGATGCGCAGCAGCTTCGGCCCCGTGCCGTGCATGCGCAGCCGCACCTCCTTGAGGTTGAGGACGATGTCGGACACGTCCTCCATCACCCCGGGGATGGTCGAGAACTCGTGAAGGACGCCGGTGATCTTCACCGACGTGATCGCGGCGCCCTGGAGCGACGAGAGCAGGACGCGCCGCAGCGCGTTGCCCAACGTGAGGCCGAAGCCGCGCTCCAGCGGCTCGCACGAGAAGCGGCCGTAGGATTCGTTGGCAGCGGAGGCGTCGGCCTCCAGATCGCGGGGGCGGATCAGCTCCCGCCAGTTCTTGGCGATGACTTCCTGTCGTTCCATGG
>CAZZFT010000123.1:0-14494 GCA_964653555.1 uncultured Spirochaetales bacterium
GCCACCGACATGAACTCCATGCCGCAGCAGGCGGTCACGAAGGGGTAGAGGAACATCGAGTACTTGCGACCCCAGTTGAGGACCGCGTCGACCGTCGTGGTGAGGAAGGAGTCGCCGCCCTGGCGCAGGAACTCGAGGGCGCGCTGGTCGTGGACGCGCTTCACCTCGGCCGGCGGGACGGGGTGGGGAATCGCCCTGCGCATGGAATCGACCGGCATCGGACGCGCTCCTCCTTCGAACCGACGCGACCACGATAGCGCCTCTGGTATGTTCGGCCGATCCCCGGATGCCCGAGCAGCATGCGCAGCGAGATCCGACCCGCCAGCTCCTGGCGTGGTGCGTCCATCTGTTCACGGCCAGCGGGGCCGTGCTCGGCGTCTTCGCCCTCTGGGAGATCGGCCGCGGCGGCTTCTCGCGGGCGGCGATCTACATGCTGGCGGCGCTCTCGATCGACGCGGTCGACGGCACCCTCGCGCGCCGGGTCGGCACGGCACGGCACGCACCCGCGGTGGACGGCCGTCGCCTCGACGACATCGCCGACTACCTGAACTTCGTCGCCGTGCCGGTGGTCTTCCTGATGGCCGCCGGCGCCTTCGTGCACTGGAGCGCCGCCGCCCTGCCCGTCCTCGCGAGCGCCTACGGTTTCTCCCAGGTCCATGCGAAGACCGACGACGACTTCTTCCTCGGCTGGCCCTCCTACTGGAACGTCGTGGCGCTGTACGTGTGGCTGCTCGGGATCACCCCCGCCGCGGCGACCGCCTGGGTCGCCCTGTTCAGCGCCCTCGTCTTCGTGCCGCTGAAGTACGTCTACCCGAGCAGGCTGCGCCGCTGGCGCGCAGCGGCGGTCGCGGGGGGCACCCTGTGGGTCTGGGCGATGGCGTTCGCGGTCTGGTTCCCGGAAGCCGCCACCCGCGCTCACGTGGTGGAGATCTCGCTCGCCTACCCGGCCTTCTACCTGTTCCTGTCGGCGTGGCTCGGCGACTGGCGCCACGCCTGGCGCCCCGCATGAGCCATCCGCACGGCGTGCTGCTGATCAACCTCGGGACGCCCGACGCGCCGGAGCCGCGCGCGGTGCGCCGGTACCTGCGGCAGTTCCTGGGCGATCCGCGCGTGATCGACCTGCCGGCGATCCCGCGCAAGCTGCTGCTCGAGGGGGTAATCCTGCCGACGCGGCCGCGGGTGTCGGCGGCGGCCTACGCGAAAGTGTGGACCGAGGCGGGCTCGCCGCTGCTCGTGCACGGACGGACGCTGCGCGACGCGCTCCAGCAGCGGCTCGGGGAAGGCTACGCGGTGGAGCTCGGCATGCGCTACGGCCGACCGTCGCTGGGCCACGCCCTGCGACGGCTCGAGGAGCGCGGCGTGCGCGAGCTCACGGCGCTTCCCCTCTTCCCCCAGTACTCGGACGCGGCGAACGGCTCGGCCCTGGCGGCCCTGTTCGCCGAGCCGGCCACCGGCCGGATGCAGCGCGTCACCGCGCTCGGCCCCTTCTACGACGATCCCGGCTTCGCCGCCACCTGGGCGGAGATCGCAGGGCCCCGGCTCGAGGCCTTCGCTCCCGACCACGTGCTGCTCTCCTATCACGGCCTGCCCGAGCGCCAGATCCGCGCCGCCGATCCCAGCCGGAGCCACTGCCTGGCCCAGGACGACTGCTGCGTGCCGATGCGCGAGGCGAGCCGCCACTGCTACCGGGCGCAGTGCTACGCGACCAGCGCCGCGCTCGTCGGGGCCCTGGGCCTCTCCCCCGACCTCACCTCCACCTCCTTCCAGTCGCGGCTGGGGCGGACGCCCTGGATCCGGCCCTACACCGACCACGTGCTGCCCGAGCTGGCCACGCGCGGCGTGCGCCGGCTCGCCGTGCTGTGCCCGGCCTTCGTCGCCGACTGCCTCGAGACGATCGAGGAGATCGGCATCCGCGCCCGCGAGCAGTGGGCCGGACTGGGCGGCGAGGAGCTGCTCCTGGTGCCGTGCCCGAACGCCCACCCGCGCTGGGTGCGCGCCGTGGCAGAGATCATCCTCTACGCGAAGGGGATGCCTGCAAGTACCCGGGAGGCCGATGCCAATCCCGACGCGAGCGAGTCCGACACGCTGACCCCCGCCACGTAGGCGCCGGCCAGCGCGAGTCCCCGGTGATCGTCCAGACGGGAGTCGACCCACGCCATCCGCGCGGCGTGATCACGCGCGGGCTGGGGCACGGCGCGCGGCCAGCGCACCCAGGCGAGCGGCGCCGGCGCGTCCTCCAGACCCAGGGTGCGGGAGAGGTCCTCGGCAAGGCGCGCGTGGAGGGCGGCGTCGGGCAGGTGCACCGCCTCGGGCCAGCGCGTGCCGCCCAGCATGCAGTGCAGCAGCTCGTGGCCCGGGGGCGCGCGGCCCGGAAACAGCCGGCTCATGAACAGACAGCCGAGCAGGCCGAGGGACTCCTCGCGCGCGACCAGGAAGCCGAAGCCCTCGATCGGCACCCGGGCGCGCCCCGCCTCGACGCCCACGGGCGCGACCACGATCGGCGCGTAGGCGATCCCCTCGAGCGCGGTCGCCAGCTCGCCGTCGATGCCGCGCAGCAGATCGGCCGCGGCGTAGGCTGGCGCGGCGACGACGACCCGCGCCGCCGACAGGGACAGGTCGCCGCTCGGGCTCGTCACGTCCACGTGCCAGCGCGGCCCGTCACGCGCGATCCACGCCACGCGACTGCCGAGCGCCGGGGGCTCCGTCAGCCCCTCGGCGAGGCGCCGGGCGAAGGGGCCGAAGCCCTGCTCCGTCGAGTGGGTGCCGCGCAGCCCCGCCGACCGGCGGCGGCGCAGGAGCGTGAGCGCTCCGCCCGCGAGCAGCGAGCCGTAGCGCTCCTCCAGATCCACCAGTCCGGGGAACACCGACGCCGCTCCCAGCTCCCGCTCGTCGCCGGCGTAGACGCCGGTCAGGAACGGCCCGACCAGGGCGGTGGCGACCTCCGCGCCCAGGCGCCGACCGACGAACTCCGCCACCGACTCGCGCGTCGGCTCGCCGCGGCGGCGGAACGGCTCGGCCAGGGCGGAGAGCTTGCCGCGCCCGCTGAGCAGCGGGGTGCGGGCCAGGCTCCACAGCGAGCTCGGCAGCGGCACCAGCCGGCCGTCCCGGAACAGGAACCGCTTCTCGCTCTCGGGCGCCGCGGGCAGCAGGCGCTCCTCCAGTCCGCGCCGCTTCAGGAACTCCAGCATCGGCGCCTTCACCAGCGTGGTGTTGGGACCGCTCTCGACCACGTAGCCCTTGCGGTGGTCGGTGCGCAGGACGCCACCGGGGCGGTCCGAGGGATCCACGACCAGCACGTCGCAGCCGGCCGACTGCAGCTCGAGGGCCGCCGCCAGCCCCGCGACTCCCGCTCCCACCACGACGGCATCGACCTCGGGACTGCTCATCTACACCGTCTGGCTGAACATCCGGTTGCCGCTCTGGCGCTGCTCCGGCAGGTAGGCGTCGAAGACCATCGCGACGTTGCGCACGAACAGACGCCCGGTCGGCGTGACGTGCAGGCTGCCGTCTCCGTCGCGCAGCACCAGGCCGTCGCGGAGCGCGGGCTCGAGGGCCGCGAGCTCGGGCGCGTAGGCGCCGCCGAAGCTCCGCCCGAAGGCGTCCTCGTACTCTCGCGCGCGCAGCTCGCCGTGGCACATGATCCGATTGATGATCCAGCGTCGCTCGACATCGGCCCGCGTCAGGCGGTGGCCGCGCATGGTCGCCAGCCCTCCCTCCGCGACCGCCCGCTCCCAGCCGGCCACGTCCCGGTGCGACTGGGCGTAGCTCACCCGCAGCTCGCTGATCGCCGAGGGACCGAAGCCGATCAGGTCCACGCCCGCCTGGGTCGTGTGGCCCATGAAGTTGCGGCGCAGCGTCCGGTCGGCCAGGGCCTTGGCCAGCTCGTCGCCCTCGCGGGCGAAGTGGTCGAGACCGATGAAGAGGTAGCCCTCGGCCAGGAAGCGGCGGATCGCCGTCAGCAGGATCGCGAGCTTGGTCTCGGCCGCGGGGAGGTCCTTGCGCTCGAAGCCGCGCTGCTGCTTGGCGAGCCAGGTCACGTGGGCGTAGGAGTAGAGTGCGATCCGATCGGGGCCGATCTCGAACAGCGCGTCGAGCGTGCGCTCGAAGCTGGCCACGCTCTGGTAGGGCAGCCCGTAGATCAAGTCGAAGTTGACGCTGTCGAAGCCGGCCGCGCGCGACCAGGCCACCAGACGCGCCGTGTCCGGGGCGGGCTGGATGCGGTGGATCGCCTCCTGCACCCGCGGATCGAAGTCCTGCACACCCATCGAGATCCGGTTGAAGCCGCAGCGCGCCAGCGCCTCGACGTGCTCGCGAGTGGTCACGCGCGGATCGACCTCGATCGAGACCTCCGCGTCCTGGCGCAGCGGGAAGGCGTCGGTGAGCGCGCGGAACAGGCGCTCGATCTGGCCCGGGTCGAGCCAGGTGGGAGTCCCCCCTCCCCAGTGGAGCTGCGTGACGGCCCGCGGGACGCGCGCGGCTCCGCGCACCGCCTCGATCTCGGTCTCGATCGTGTCGAGGAAGCCCTCCGCGCGGGTGTGGTCGCGGGTGATCACCTTGTTGCAGGCACAGAAGTGGCAGAGGCTCTCGCAGAAGGGAACGTGCACGTAGAGCGAGAGGCCGTCGCTGGCCTCGAACTGGACGTCGCCGAGGTCGGCGCGGAAGTCTTCGGCGGTATAGCTCTCCTTCCACACGGGCGCGGTCGGATAGCTGGTGTAGCGGGGACCGTCGATCGCGTAGCGCGACACCAGCTCCGAGGCGCGCTCGAGGTCGATCGCGAAGGGCTCGCTCACGGCGCGCCTCCCGCCAGCGCGCGGGCAGCCGCGGTGAAGGCACGCACGCCCTCGACCGGCGTGTCGGGCAGGCAGCCGTGGCCGAGGTTCAGGATGTGGCCGCGGGCGGGAGCGGCCGCGGCGGCGAGCTCGCGCACCAGGCGCTCGATCGTTTCCGGCGGCGCGGCCAGGGCGCACGGGTCGAGATTGCCCTGGAGGCTCACCCGGGCTCCGAACCGGCGGGCGGCCTCGGCGAGGTCGACCCGCCAGTCGAGCGAGAGAACGTCCGCTCCGCTTTCCACAGCTTCTTCGAGAACGTGAGAGCCATCGTTCACGTAGAGGATCAGCGGCGCGGCGGCGCGGTCGACCTTCGCCGCGATCTCCCGGTGGGTCGGCAGCACCCACTCGCGGTACTCGGCCGGCGCGAGCATCCCCGCCCAGGTGTCGAAGAGCTGCACCGCCTGGGCCCCGGCCTCGATCTGGGCGTTCAGGTAGCCGACGGTCAGGTCGGTGAGGCGCGCCAGCAGGTCCCGGGCCAGCGCCGGCTCGCGCCAGAGCATCCGCTTCCAGGTCGAGAAGGAGCGCGAGCCGGCCCCCTCCACGAGGTAGGCGGCCAGGGTGAACGGCGCGCCGGCGAAGCCGAGCAGCGGGATCTCGCGCGCGGCCAGGTCGCCGCGCAGCGCGCGGACGATCTCGAGCACGAAGGGCACGCTCTCGCGGGGATCGGGCACGCGCAGGCGCTCGACCTGGGCGGCGCTGCGGATCGGCTCGGCGATCACCGGACCCGGCCGGAAGTCCACATCGACGCCCATCCCCGGCACCGGGGTGAAGATGTCGGAGAACAGGATCACGGCCTCGCTGCCCACTTCGTCCAGCGGCTGGAGCGAGACCTCCACGGCCCGATCCACGTCGCGGCACAGCTCGGCGAAGGACACCTGCTCCCGCACGCGCCGGTAGGCGGGCAGGTAGCGGCCCGCCTGACGCATCAGCCACACGGGCGGTCGATCGACCGGCTCCCCGCGGCAGGCGCGGAGCAGCCGCTCGGTCGGCGAGAGCGCCGTCACTGCGACCCCCGGATCAGTAGCCGGCGAGGCGCGCCCACCGGTTGCGGTGCCAGGACGCGTCTCCGAGGGTGAGCTCGGCCGCGCGTGCCCGCTTGAGGAAGAAGCCGATCTCGTGCTCGTCGGTCATGCCGATCCCGCCGTGCATCTGGATCGCCTCGTTGGCGACCCGGATCGCCGCCTCCGAGCAGCGCGCCTTCGCCAGGGAGACCAACTTCGCCGCCTCGCCGTCGCCCTCGTCCACCCCCCGCGCCGCGGCCATCACCGCCGAGCGGCACAGCTCGATCTGGATGAAGAGCTCGGCGGCGCGGTGCTTCAGGGCCTGGAAGCTGCCGATCGGCACATCGAACTGGATCCGGTCCTTGAGGTAGGCCAGCGTGCGATCGAAGGCCTCGGACATCGATCCGAGCATCTCGGCGCACAGGCCGACGGTCGCCCGATCGGCCACCGCCTCGAGGACCGCGAGCCCCTCGCCGACCTTCCCGAGCACGGCGTCGCCGCCGACCTCGCAGCCCTCGAGATGCACCAGCGCGGCTCCGCGCGCGTCGACGCGGAACTGGCGTTCGACGCGCAGCCCCGGGGCGTCGGCGGGCACCAGGAACAGGGTGATGCCTGCGCGATCGTCCTCGGCACCCGCGGTCCGCGCCACCACGACGATCGCGTCGGCGGCGGCCCCGTCCAGGACGGCCACCTTCTCGCCGGTGATCCGAAAGCCGCTGCCCGTCGCCTCGGCGCGCGTCGCCACCCGGTGCAGGTCGAAGCGGCTTCCCCGCTCCTGCTGGGCGAGCGCGAGGAAGCGGTCACCGCTCACCACCGCTTCGAGC
Source organism: uncultured Spirochaetales bacterium (assembly GCA_964653555.1). Taxonomy (GTDB): domain Bacteria; phylum Myxococcota_A; class UBA9160; order UBA9160; family SMWR01; genus JAHEJV01. The sequence goes on from CAZZFT010000123.1 coordinate 6,655, forward strand.
CAGGCCTTCTTCTGGGCGTCGCTTCCGGCGAGCGCGAGGGCCTGACCGCCGAGCAGGACCGTGGCCAGGAAGGGCTCGGGAGCCAGAGCGCGGCCGAGCTCCTCCAGCACCACCGCGAGCTCGGCCAGCCCCATCTCGGCGCCGCCGAACGCCTCGGAGAAGGGGATGCCCACCCAGCCCAGCTCCGCCATCTCCTTCCACAACGCCCGGGAGAAGCCGTCGGGGTCCTCCTGGTCGCGCAGCTGTCGCATGCGCGATACCGGCGATCGCTCGGCCACGAAGTCGGCGGCCGTCTTCGCGAGGAGCTCCTGGTCTTCGGTGAGAACGAGCTGCATGGGGTGACTCCTCGAGCCCTAGTCGGGCAGGCCGAGCACGCGCTTGGCGATGATGTTGAGCTGGATCTCCGACGTCCCGCCCTCGATCGAGTTGCCCCGCGAGCGCAGCCACGCGCGGGTCAGCGCGATCTCCTCGTCCTCGTAGCCCGGGCCTTCCCAGCCCAGACCCTGGGCGCCGGCGATGCGCACCATCAGCTCGTGGCGGTCCTTGTTGAGCTCGGTCGCGTACACCTTGAACAGCGAGCTCTCGGGCCCCGGCCGGTGGCCCGCCTTCGCCGCGTCGCGGCTGCGCTGCACGGTCAAGTGGAAGGCGCGCTCGTCCATCTCCAGGCGGGCGATCTCGTCGCGCAGCACGCCGTCACTCAGCGCCCCGCCGTTGCCGAAGCCGTAGTGCCGGGCCAGCTGCACCAGGCGGCTGCCCTGCCCCGTGGTCTTCTTCTTCGAGCCGCTCCGCGAGCCGCCGAAGGCGTCGGCGATCATCTCCCGCTCGTAGCCCAGCAGCGCCTTCGCGACCGTCCAGCCCGCGTCGATCTCGCTGACCACGTTGGCGACCGGCACCCGCACGTCGTCGAAGCGGGTCTCGCAAAAGGGCGACTTGCCGCTGATCAGCTGGATCGGCTTCACCGACACGCCCGGCGCGTCCATGTCGATCAGCAGGAAGGTGATCCCCTCCTGCTTCTTGGCCTCGGGATCGGTGCGCACCAGGCAGAAGATCCAGTCGGAGAGGTCGCCGTAGGAGGTCCAGACCTTGGTGCCGTTCACGATGAAGTCGTCGCCGTCGCGCACCGCCTTCATCTGGAGCGACGCCAGGTCGGAGCCGGCGTCGGGCTCCGAGTAGCCCTGACACCAGCGGATCTCGCCGCGCGCGATCTTCGGCAGGTGGAGGTCCTTCTGCTCCTCGGTGCCGAACTGGAGCAGGGTCGGTCCGATCATCTCCAGACCGAAGCCCATCAGCGCCGGCGGCGCCTTCGCGCGCGCCAGCTCCTGGCCCAGCACCTTCGCATGGTCCTTGGACAGGCCGCCGCCCCCGTACTCGGTCGGCCAGGTCGGCGCCGTCCAGCCGCGCTCGGCCATCCGCTCCATCCACACCTTCATCTCCGGCGGGTCGAAGGTGGCGCGTCGGCCGCCCCAGTTGCCGGCGCCCTCGATCGAGCTCTCCAGACCCCGGATCTCCGGGGGCGCGTTGGCCTCGATCCACTGTCGCGCCTCGCGGCGGAACGCTTCGAGATCGGTCGGATCGGACATGGGGGACTCCTCTCGCAGGCCGGCGCGCGCGCCCGGGGCGGCCGGGGAAGATAGCCGCGGCCTCGGGGCTATGCAGGTCGCGCTACGATCCGCGCCCGTGGAGGTCTTCCTCGCTCATCCGCGCGGCTTCTGCGCCGGCGTCGACCGCGCGATCGAGATCGTCGAGATCGCCCTCGCGCGCTACGGCGCCCCCGTGTACGTGCGCCACGAGATCGTGCACAACCGCACGGTGGTGGAGGGGCTGCGCGCGAAGGGCGCGGTGTTCGTCGAAGACCCGGCCGAAGCGCCGGAGGGCGCGCTGCTCGTGTTCAGCGCCCACGGCGTGTCGCCCGGGGTGCGCGAGGCCGCCGCCTCCCGCGGTCTGCGCGTGATCGACGCCACCTGCCCCCTCGTCACCAAGGTGCACGTGGAGACGCTGCGGATGGTGAACGACGGCTTCGACGTGGTGCTGGTGGGACACGAGGGACACGTCGAGGTGGAGGGCACGCTCGGACATGCCCCGGAGCGCATCCACCTCGTGGAGACGGTCGCGGACGTCGCGGCGCTGCGCGTGCGCGACCCGGACCGGATCGGCTGCGTCACCCAGACCACGCTCTCGGTGGACGACACGCGCGAGATCATCGCGGCGCTCCGGGAGCGCTTCCCGAACGTCCGACTGCCGCGCAAGGACGACATCTGCTACGCGACGCAGAACCGCCAGAACGCGGTCAAGCGCCTCACCGAGCGCGCCGACCTGATCGTCGTGGTCGGCGCGCCCGAGTCGTCGAACAGCAATCGCCTGGTGGAGCTGGCCCGCAAAGCGGGCGTACCCGCCCACCTCGTGCAGACCGCCGCCGACCTCGACCCGGCCTGGATCGAGGGGGCCGGCTGCGTCGGCGTGACGGCCGGCGCCTCGGCGCCCGAGTTCCTGGTGCAGCAGGTGGTCGAGCGGCTGCGTGCGCTCGGCGGAGACGCGGTCACCATCGCGTCGCAGCCCGCCGTCGACGAGGGCGTCGTCTTCCAGCTGCCGTCCGATCTGCGCTGACCGGAATGGACCTCCAGCGCCGGGAGGCACCCGGGGCATCTGCCGACGCGGGCCTCGATCTCGAGGGCAGCGACCTTCCCTCGACCAGCCTGGCCTCGGCCGTCGCCCTGCCGCGGCGCGAGGTGGCCCGCGACGGGACCGAGCCCGATTCGCTGGGCGAGATCTGGTCCCTCTCCTGGCCGGTGATGCTCTCCCAGATGCTGCTCAACGCGGTGGGCCTGATCGACATCGCGATGGTCGGCCGGCTCGGCTCGGACTCGGTGGCGGCGGTCGGCTACGCCACCCAGTTCTTCCAGCTCTCCCAGTCGGTGCTGTTCGCGGTGGGCTTCGCGACCGTGGCGCTGATGGCCCGCGCCATCGGTGCGCGAGACGCGCAGGGCGCTCGCCGCGCCCTGGCCGCGGCGCTGTGCGTGGCGGTGGTCACCGCGTCGCTCCTGTGCGGCGCGATGCTGGCCGCGCCCGAGCCGCTGCTCGCGGCCCTGGGCGCGGAGCCCGCGGTCGCCGGCGCCGCGATCCCCTACCTCCAGCTGGTGGTCGGCTCGTCGCTGCTGCTGGCGGTGGGCATGACGCTCGAGTTCGGGCTGCGCGCCGACCGCGACACCCGCACGCCGATGCTGATCGCGCTCGTCGTCACCGGCGTGAAGATCGCGGGCAACGCGGTCTTCATCTTCGGCGCCGGGCCGTTCCCCCGCCTCGAGCTGGTCGGGGCCGGCCTGGCGACCTTCGCCTCCCAGACGGTCGGCCTGCTGCTGTTCGCCACGGTGGTCGTGCGCTCGAGCGAGACCTCGCCCCTGGCGCTGCGGCTGCGCGACTTCGCCGCGGCGCGCTCCGAGGTCGGGTCGGTGATCCGCCTCGCGCTGCCGAGCGTCGGCGAGCGGCTGGCCAACAACCTGGCGCTGCTCGCCTACTTCCGGGTCCTTTCGGAGTACGGGAGCATCGCCATCGCCACCTACACGGTCGGCATCCGGCTGCTCGCCTTCACCTGGATCCCCGGCACCGCCTTCGGCACCGCCGCCGCGACGCTGGTCGGCCAGGCGCTCGGCGGCGGACGGCGCGAGAGCGCAATCCGCACCGGCTGGCGGACCGCGGGGCTCGCCCTCACCGTGGCGGTCGGGCTCGGCGCCCTGTGCGTCGCGATGCCGCGCCAGATCGGGAGCCTGTTCACCGACGACGCCGCGCTGGTCGCGGAGCTGGTGCCGTTCCTGATCGTGCTCGCCCTCGCCCAGCCCTTCCTGCAATCGCATTTCGCGCTGGGCGGCGCCCATCGCGGCGCCGGCGACACCTTCACCCCCTTCGTCGCCGCGGCGGTCGGCAACTGGGCGATCCGCGTCCCCTTCGCCTGCCTGTTCGCCTTCGTGCTCCACGGGCCGGTGCTGTGGATCTGGCTCGTGATCCTGGGCGACCACCTGGCCCGGGCGACCTGGCTGACCGTCTCCTTCGCGCGCGGAGTCCGGCCGCTGCGCGCCGTGTCGCCCTGCCCGTCGCGCTGACCCGCTTCACGCGGCCCCGGGCATCGGCGTACCATGAGCGGCCCGAAGCGCCCGATCGATGCGCGAATCACTCACTGGAGGTCGCGGGTGAACTGCCCCTCGTGCCAGAGTCCCAATCCCGGCGAAGCCCGCTTCTGCGGCAGCTGTGGCAGCTCGCTCGAGGTCGCGCCGCGCTGCGACCAGTGCGGGCGCGAGGCCGCGCCCGGTCAGCGCTTCTGCAACGGGTGCGGCACCGCTCTCCCTGGACACGAAGCGCCGGCCACCCGGAAGACGGTCGCCCGCACGCCGGCTCTCCCCGAATCGCTCGGAGACGGCCGCTACCGGGTGCAGCGCTTCCTCGGCGAGGGCACGCGCAAGCGCGTGTTCCTGGCCCGCGACACCCGTCTCGACAGCAACGTCGCGGTCTCGGTGATCAAGCTCGAGGGTCTCGATGCCGAGGCCCTGGTACGCGTGCGGCGCGAGGCCCAGGCGATGGGGCGGCTCCGCGACCATCCCCACGTCGTGGCGGTCTTCGACATCTCGACGGAGAGCCCCGAACCCTACATCGTCAGCCAGTTCATGGAGGGCGGCGCCGTCTCCGACCTGCTGGCCGGGGCGGAGGGACGCCGACTGCCCGTCGAACGCGCGATCGACGTCGCGCGCGACGTCTGCCTCGGGCTCGCCCACGCGCACCGCAACGGAATCGTGCACCGCGACCTCAAGCCGGGAAACGTCTGGCTCGACCAGGACGGCGGTGCGCGGCTGGGCGACTTCGGCCTCGCCCTCGCCCTCGACCAGTCCCGCCTCACGCAGGAGGGCGCGCTGGTCGGCACCGCGGCCTACATGGCGCCGGAGCAGGCGGTGGGCGGCGGCACCGACACGCGCAGCGATCTCTACGCCGTGGGCGCCCTGCTCTACGAGATGGTGGCGGGGCGTCCGCCCTTCCTCGGCGACGACACCGTCGCCGTGATCTCCCAGCACATCAACACCGCACCGGTGGCGCCGAGCTGGCACAACCCCGAGGTACCCGCGGCACTGGAGCAGCTGATCCTGAAGCTGCTCGCGAAGGATCCGGAGGAGCGCCCCGCCAGTGCGGGCGACGTCGCCGAGGTCCTCGAGCGGATCGAGATCGGCCCCGCGGCCGTCGACGCCCCGGTCGCGCGCCACGATCCGGCCGGTCCGCGGGCGGCCTGGGGTCGCTTCGTCGGCCGGCGCGAGGAGATGGACCAGCTCAAGGGAGCGCTCGACGGCGCCCTCTCGGGCCGGGGCGCACTGGTGATGCTGGTCGGCGAGCCCGGCATCGGGAAGACGCGCCTCGCCGAGGAGTTCTGCGTGTACGCGCGGCTGCGCGGCGCCCAGGTGCTGACGGGCCGCTCCTATGAGGGAGCGGTCGAGGTCCCCTACTACCCCTTCATCGAGGCGTTCCGGCAGTACGTGGCGACGCGCGGGGACGACGCCCTGCGCAGCGAGCTGGGCGAGGCGGGGCCCGACCTGGCGGAGCTGATCTCGGATGTGCGCCAGCGCCTGCCCGACCTGCCGACCGCCACCCCGATCCAGGGCGAGGCGGATCGGCTGCGCCTGTTCGAGAGCGCGACCACTTTCCTGGTCAACGCGTCCCGGGCGGCGCCGATCGTGCTGGTGCTCGACGATCTGCACTGGTCGGACAAGCCCTCGCTGATGATGCTGCGACACCTCGCGCGCAGCCTGCCCGGCGAGCGCATCCTGGTGCTCGGCACCTACCGCGACGTCGATCTCGACCGCACGCAGCCGCTGGCGGAGATCCTGTCGGCGCTGCGCCGCGAGCCGATCTACCAGCGCGTGCTGATGCGCGGCCTGCCCGAGCAGGACGTCTACGCGCTGCTCTCGGCGCTGGCGGAGGACGACGCCGATGCCGCGAGCCTGGAGGGCCGGCACCGGCTCGCCGAGGCCCTGGCGAAGGAGACCGAGGGCAATCCCTTCTTCATCGGCGAGGTGATCACCCACCTCGTGGAGGAGGGCCGGCTCGTCAAGGAGGCGGGACGCTGGCGCGCGCGGGTCGACTCGGCCACGGACCTCGGCATTCCCGAGGGCGTGCGCGAGGTGGTCGGTCGCCGCCTGTCCCGCCTCTCGAAGACCACCGCGGAGCTGCTGGGTCTGGCCTCGGCGATGCCGGCCGGCTTCACCTGGGAGGTGATCCGCGCGGTGGGCCAGACCGACGAGCCGGCGCTGCTCGACGCCCTCGACGAGGCGCTCGCGGCCCGGCTGCTGCGCGAGCGCAAGGACGCTCGCGGAGCCGTCTACGAGTTCCAGCACGCACTGATCCGGCAGACGCTCTACGAAGAGCTGTCGGCGCCGCGCCGCGTCCTGCTCCACCGCCGCATCGGCGAGCAGCTCGAGGCGCTCTACGCCAGCAACCCGGCACCGCACCTCTCCGAGCTCGCGCACCACTTCTTCGAGGCCGCCCCCGGCGGCGACGTCGCGAAGGCGGTCGCCTACGCGGTTCGCGCGGCCGAGCGCGCGCTCAACGGCGCCGCCTGGGAGGACGCCGTGGGACACTACGAGCGCGCCCTCCAGTCGCTCGAGCTCGCCCCGAAGGACGATGCCGAGCGCCGCTGCGACCTGATGCTCGCTCTGGCCGACGCCCACTTGCTCGCCGGCGCGAGCGAGAGCGGGCGCGCCGTCGCGGAGCGGGCCAGCGCGCTCGCGCGGAGCCTGGGCGATGCGCCGCGCCTCGCCCGCGCCGCGCTGCTCTACGGTCTGGAGTCGGTCTCGGACATCCAGCTCGACGTGCACCGCGTCGAGGCGCTGAACGAGGCTCTCGCGGCGCTGAGCGAGGCGGATCCGCTCCGCGCGCGCCTGCTGGCGCGACTGGCGGTCAGCTACGCGATCCTCGAAGTCGACCGCGCGCTCACCTACGCGGACCAGGCGGTCGAGGCCGCCCGCCGTTCGGGAGACCCGAGCGGCCGGGCCTGGGCGCTCAATGCCCAGTACATGACGCACGGGGCGCCCGAGTTCCTCGAGCAGCGCATCGCGATCAGCGACGAGCTGGTGGAGGCGGCGTCCGCCGCCGGCCTGCTTCCGCTCGTCGCCAACGCGCACTGGGACGCGATCTTCAACCTGCTCGAGAAAGGCGAGGCGGCGGCGGCCCGGCGACACCTGGAGGCCCATGGCCAGGTCGCCCGGGAGACGCGCATCCCCAGCCTGCTCTGGCTGAACGAGTCGGCGCGGGGGCTGTTCGCCCTGCTCGAGGGCGACTTCGGCGCGGCCCAGGAGATCGCCGACCACGCTCTCGCCCTGTCCCGGCGCCTCGAGAACCAGTCCGGCGGCCTTGCCTTCTACTCGATCCAGATCTCGCGGATCTGGCAGGAGCGCGGAAGCCTCGAGCAGCTCGAGACGGTGCTGAAGCAGCGCATCGTCGATCAGCCCCACGTGGGATGGCGCGCCCGGCTCGCCTACGTCTACGCGGAGCTCGACCGCCTGAGGGAGGCGCGCGCCGAGTTCGAGGATATGGCGAGGCGCGACTTCGACGACATCCAACGCGATCTGCTCTGGACGCTGACGATCGGCTACCTGGGCGAGATCGCGGCGCTGCTCGGCGACACGCGGCGGGGAGAGCGCCTGTACGCCCTGCTGCTCCCCCATGCCGACCGCAACGTCGTGGCGTTGAACTCCGCCTGCAACGGCCCGGTTGCGCGTCAGCTCGGCCTGCTCGCCGAGTCGATCGGCCGCCCGGAGGACGCCGACCGCCACTTCGCCGAAGCCCTCGCCATGAGCGAACGCCTCGAGTC
>CAZZFT010000124.1:0-8622 GCA_964653555.1 uncultured Spirochaetales bacterium
CCTGCATGCGCGGGCTCGCGCCGCAGATCTCCTCGACGTTGATCACGCCCTGGTGCGTCTCGAGGATCGCGTGGATCAAGAGCGGCTTCGTCAGCCCCGCCTTCGCCTCGAGCTGCGCGAGCAGCTGGTCCACGTAGTGGATGTCCCAGGGGCCCTCGACCTTCGGAATCATGATCACGTCGAGGACGTCGCCGATCTCGGCGACCAGGGTGGTGAGGTCGTCGAGCATCCAGGGGCTGTCGAGGGAGTTCACCCGCGTCCACAGCCGGCAGTCGCCGAAGTCGACCTCGCGGCCGAGCTTCGCCAGCCCCTCGCGCGCGGCGACCTTGTTCTCGCTCTGGATCGCGTCCTCCAGGTTGCCGAGCAGCACGTCGCACTTCTGGGCGAGGTCGGGGAGCTTCGCCGCCATCTTGGCGTTGCTCGGGTCGAAGAAGTGAATCATGCGCGCCGGGCGGAAGGGGATCTCGCGCGGCGGCATGGGCGCGCCGATCGCCTTGGGCTTGAAGAAGTCTTTCGCGCTGCGCATGGCATCACTCCTGTTCGTAGAGCTTCACGACGGAGACGGCGCCGGCGGGCGCCGCCTGGATGCAGAGGTCGCACAGGGTGCACTCGTCCAGGTTCTCCTCGACGATCGAGACCCCCGCGTCGCTCGCCTCGAAGATGTCGACCGGACACGCCTCTTCGAGGGCGCGCGCCAGCTCCGGGTCCTTGGCATGGGCGGGATCGACCCGCACGTCGATGAACAGGCCCGGCATCACGCGCTCTCCTTCTCGCCGAGGCGCTTGCGGATCAGCGCCGGGATCTCCTCGATGCGCTCGGCCACCGAGATCTCGGCCGCCTCCATCCGCGCGATCTTCTCGGCGGTGGTGTCCTCCTTGCCCTCGACGATCGTGCCGGCGTGGCCGAAGCGCATGCCCTTCATCTCGTCCATGAAGCGACCCGCCATGAACGCGACGATCGGCAGCCGCGAGTCGTGCTCGGCTACCCACTCGGCCAGCTCGGCCTCCATCCGGCCGCCGGGCTCGGAGTAGATCGCGATCGCCTTCGTCTCCGGGTCGGCCTCGAAGAGCGGCATCAGCTCGGCATAGGTGGTGCCGACGATCGCGTCACCGCCGATCGACACGCAGGTGGACTGCCCCAGCCCCGCGGCGGTCAGCGTGCTGGCGATCTCGGTGGTCATGCCGCCCGAGCGCGACATCACCCCGATCGGGCCCTTCGTGTAGGCCTGACGCGTGTTCGCCGCCGGGCCGCCGACGCCGCCCATCTTGGCCTCGCCGGGGGAGATGATGCCCAGGCAGTTGGGGCCGATGATGCGGGCGCCGCGCAGGCGGGCCAGCTCGACCATCTGCGCCACTTCCTTGCGCGGGATGTTCTCGGTGACGATCACGATCAGACGGACACCGTTCTCGATCGCCTCGAACGCGGCGTCGCGGGTGAAGCCCGGCGGCACCGAGATGATCGAGCCCTCGACCCGGCCGTGCTTCGCGACCACGTCGCGTACCGAGTCGTAGACCGGGACACCGTAGATGTCGCGTCCGGCGCGGCCGGGGGTGACGCCGCCGACGATCACCGCCCCGTAGTCGAGGTTCTCGCGGGTGAGGTTCACGGCCTCGCGGCCGGTGATGCCCTGGACGATGAAGCGGGTGTCCTTGGAGATGAGGATCGTCACGCGCGCGCTCCCAGCTTCGCCACCGCGCGGCCCGCTGCGTCGTACATCGACACGCTGCGGTCGCAGTACTCGACGCCGTACTTCGCCAGGATCTTGAAGCCCTCCTCCTCCCAGGCGCCGGGGATCCGGAAGATGCCGATCACCTGCGACGGGTCCTTTCCCGACTCGATGCAGCCCTTGATCACGCCGCGCGCCACGATGTCCACGCGGGTATTCGACACCACGTTCATCATCACCGCGATCTTCTCGACCCCGGGCTTGGCGAGGATCAGCTTGGTCAGCTCGCAGGCCTTCTTCACCGACGGGTTTCCGCCGATCTCGCAGTAGTTGGCGGGCCTTCCGCCGTGCTTGCGCACGGCGTCGAAGAGGGTGAGGGAGCCGCCGCCGGCGCCGATCACGAGCCCGAGATTGCCGTCGAACTCCACCACGTTCCCCGCGACCCCGCGGTGGTCGGCCTCGTTCACCTTGCGCCCGGCGATCTCGAAGGGAGTGGGCTCGCGCGCCTGGCGCGTCTCGTCCTCGCCGATCCCGAGCTCGGCGAGCAGCTTCCGATGCTTGCCGCGCGCCTCGGCCTCCATGTCGACGTGGCCGTCGAGCACGATGAAGCGGCCGTCCTCGAGGCGCGCGAGCGGGTTGATCTCGGCCAGGGTCAGGTCGTAGTCGAGGAACAGCTGCATCAGCTCGAAGACGATCGGCGTCAGGCGGTTCAGCTCCCCGCCCGTCACGCCCACGGCGCCGACGGCCTCCTTCGCGATGCGCGGCGTGAGCGGCAGGATCGTGGAGAAGTGGGTCTTCGAGACGTGCTCGGGGTGCTTCTCCGCGACCTCTTCGATGTCGATCCCGCCCATGTCGCTGAACAGCACCACGGGCTGCTTCGCGCGCCCGTCCCAGGTGACGGAGACGAAGTACTCCTGGGCGATCGGCGACTTCTCCTCCACCAGCACCGAGCGCGCCTTCTGCCCCGAGACCACGATCGGCAGGATCGCCTCGAAGTGGGCGGCGGCCTGGTCGGGCGTGTCGGCGAACTTCACGGCGCCGGCCTTCATCCGTCCGCCCGAGAGCACCTGGCTCTTGAGGACGACGGGGCCGCCGATCGCGGCCGCGGCGTCGCGCGCCTCGGCGGCGGTGGTGGCGAGGCGGCTCTTGCCGAGCGGGAGTCCGCGCCTGGCGAACAGGGCCTTCGACTCGTACTCGTAGAAACGCACGACAGGGGGTCTCCGCGCTCGTAAGTCCGCGTACGATAATGCGATTCGGTTCGCCTGGCAAGTGGGGCGGCCGCTTAGGCGTAGTGGCTGCGCCGCTTCATCGCGAGGTGCCGCTCCAGCTCGAAGATCTGCACCTTCTTCCAGCCGGCCGGCGCGTCGCCTGCGGCCGGCTCGCCCTCGGCGCGCGTGAACTTGTGCCCGTAGAGCACCGCCTCCAGCACGCCGAGATCGGGACGCCCGGGGTAGTCGCGCACCGCGCGGATCTCCGTGGCTGCGAACACCGTGTCGCCGGCGAACAGCGGCGCGGTGTGGCGACCAGTCGGGTAGCAGATGTCGCCCAACGCGTTGTCGCCGACGTCGGGCGAGGACAGGCCCAGGCACAGCGTGAAGGGGATCCCGCCGAAGATGATCAGCTGACCGCCGACGTAGCGCTTCGGGTCCTGGTCGATCATGAACTGGTTGCAGTGCACCTGGCTCGTGTTGTCGAGCACGGCCGTCAGGTGGATGTGCTCGCTGGTCATCGTCCGGCCGCGGGAGTGCTCGATGCGGGTGCCGGGCTCGAAGTCCTCGAAGTAGCTGTCCGGGCTCGACAGGTGGGCCATCCCCTTGTAGTCGGCGGAGGGGTCGTAGCGGGGCAGCCAGAGCTCGCAGTCGACCTCGTCGGGCGCGGCCTCGCCAGAGTGGAGGTCGGCGTCCGGGTCGCGCTTGAACACGTCGACCTTCCGCTGCCAGGTCATCACCACGGCCTCGTCGCGGGCGCCGATGTTCTTGCGGGCCGTGGACTGCACGTGGACGATGCCGAGGTTCGGCACCTTCCGGTGCGGGGTGATGTTGAGGACCTTCGTCTCCACCTCGATCGTGTCGCCGACGTAGACCGGTGCGCCGAAGCGCATGTCCACGTACTCCCGGTTCGTGCGCGCGTTCTCGGACACGTCCTCCACGGTCTGGCTGAAGGCGATCAGCATCGCGAGACCGGGCGGCACCAGCAGGCCCTCGAAGCCGTAGGCGCGGGCATAGCGCGCGTTCTTCGCGAGCGGGTTCGCCGTCATCGCGAACTCCGTGAACGTGCTGAAAAGTCCCTCGGTGACGGTCTTGCCGCCCTTGTGCCGGAACACCTGCCCGGGGCGGAAGTCCTCGAGGAAGTTGCCGGTCTGCTTGCGGAGGATGCGGGTGATCTCGGTCAAGGAAGTCCTCGGAGCTGCGGGAATGCCGCCTAGCTATAGCCGCTCTCGTCGTCGGCCGCGCCCCGCGCCGGACACGCCTCGCCCAGCGGGCAGCGGTTCGGGCGCCCGGCGCGGCAGGAGCGCACCCCGAGGCGCTCCAGCGCGCCCTCGACGTCGATCGCGGCCAGGTCTGGCGCGCGCGCGGCGCAGGCCGCGCGCAGCGCGGCCGGCTCGCCCTCGAGGTCGGCGCGCGCGTCGATCAGCGACAGGTGGACGGCCGCGGCGCGGGCCGTCTCGGCGAGCGGGGTCTCGCGGGCCGCGCTCCACACGTCGCGCAGGGGGCGGAGGAAGCGCAGCACCGTCGCCGGGCCCAGACCGGGAGCGAGCGCCACCAGCCGGCCGCCCAGGTCCTCCCAGTCCAGACACTCGGCGGCCAGCGCGTCGAGGTCGCCGCCGTGGCGCTCCTCGAGCGCTGCGGCGGCCCGCCACAGGCCGATCGCCACGGCGTCGGGGTCGCGCAGGCCCGCCCCGGCGACGGCCGCCGCGATCCGCTCGGGTCCCGCGGCGGCGAGATCCGACGCCGAGGTGCCCGGCGCCGCGTCGAGACGCCGGAAGGCCTCGAGCGCCCGCTCCTCCGGGCCGCGTGCGGAGGCGAGGCGCGCGGCCGCGAGCCAGCGCTCGCGGTCGCGGCGAGCCGTCACGTCGAGGCCGAGACGGGTGACCGGGTGCGGCCCCAACACCTCGATCAGCCGGGCGAGGCGGGCCGCGAGGGTGTCCGCGGTCGGCTCGCTCATGGCCAAGGCGCGCTCGCGCGTGCTACAACGGGCGGCCGCTCCCGCACGCGATCCGGGACTCCCGGAGCTCGCATCCCCGCTCCAGCCCAGGACCCCTCCATGCCTCGAGCCTACTCCATCACCGCGGATGCGATCGCGGCCGAGCGGCGCCGCGTCGGGGACGACCTGTCCAAGTTCGACATCGTCAACGTGATCCGGCTGGAGGAGACCTCGCTTCCCGCCCTGGGTCCCAACGACGTCCGGCTGCGCATCCTGGCGGTGTCCGCCGAGCACAACGTCGACCACGCGGCGATCGCCGACACCGCCAACATCGCCGAGGCGCGCGGCGGCAAGATCTTCCCCGGCAACAGCGCCGTGGGCGAGGTCGTCGAGGTGGGCGAGCGGGTGACGCGCTTCTCTCCGGGCGACGTCGTCGTGACCCACTGCAACGGGGAGCCCGACATGTACGGCTACCCGCTGCGCATCTGGGCCTACGACCAGCCCGATTCCGTCGGCTGGTACGGCGAGGAGGCGGTCGTCGGCGACTGGCAGATCATCCCCGCGCCGCTCGACTGCGGGCTCGACCTGTGGGAGATCGCGGCGCTCCCGCTGCGCGCGCCCACCGCCTACCACCTGTGGCGCCGCGCCCTCGGCATCTACCGGCTCAAGGTCGGGCGCGGCCAGCGCGCGGTGCTGAACGTGCTCGGCTTCGGCGGCGGCGTGTCCGAGCTGTTCCTGATGCTCGCGCGGCACGAGGGCCACCGGGCGATCTTCTGCTCCGGCAGCCCGGAGCGGCGCAAGCACCTCGAGTCGCTCGGTATCGAGTCGATCGACCAGAAGACCTTTCACCGCTTCGCCGACCGCGACGACGTCAAGGCCTTCAACAAGCACGTGAAGGGCATGACCGGGGGCGAAGGCGTCCAGATCGTGTGCGACATGCTGCGCGGTCCGGTGTATCCGGCCGGGCTCGCGGTGCTCTCCCGGATGGGCGTCAACTGCTCCGCCGGCTGGCAGCTCGACACCGCCTGCGAGTACAACTCGGCGAACCTCTCGGTGCGTCAGATCACGCTCGATCACGTCCACTACGAGACGGTCGAGGCCTGCGGTGCCGCCACCGAGCTCTACGGATCCGTCTTCCGACCCACGGTGCACCGGGAGATCTACTCCTTCGAGGATCTCCCCCGGGCGATCGCGGAGATGCACGACAACGTGCAGACCGGAATCCCGATCGTCCGGGTCGCCAGCGAGCTGCCCGCGTCGGTGCGCGGGATCGTCCCTTGATCGTAGGCGTCCCCGCCGAGACCGCTCCCGGCGAACGGCGCGTCGCGCTCGCGCCGGACGCGGTGCGCGCGCTCGTCCGCGACGGCATCGAGGTACGGGTCCAGGCGGGCGCCGGCATCTCCGCGGGCTTCGACGACGCGAGCTACGAGCAGGCGGGGGCCCGGATCGCGTCGGACGCCGCCGAGGTGCTCGGTGCCGATCTGGTGCTGAAGGTCCAGGCCCCGAGCGAGGCCGAGATCGGCCAGCTGCGCCAGGGCGCCGCCCTGATCGGGTTCCTGCGCCCGCTCGACGCGCCGCAGGTGGCGAAGCGCCTGGCCGAGCGGCGCGTCACCGCCTTCGCAATGGAGCTGCTTCCGCGCATCACGCGTGCCCAGTCGATGGACGCCCTGTCCTCCCAGGCGACGATCGCCGGCTACCGGGCCGTCCTGCTCGCGGCGATGGCCCTGCCCAAGATCTTCCCGATGCTCGTGAGCGCGGCGGGCACGATCCAGCCGGCTCGGGTGTTCGTGATCGGTGCGGGTGTGGCGGGGCTCCAGGCGATCGCCACGGCGCGCCGACTGGGGGCGGTGGTCGAGGCCTACGACACGCGCGCGGCGGTGGCCGAGCAGGTGCAGAGCCTGGGTGCCCGGTTCGTCGAGCTCGACCTCGATAGCGGCGACGCCGAGGACGCGGGCGGCTACGCGAAGGCCCAGAGCGAGTCGTTCTACGAGCGCCAGCGCGCCGAGCTGGGCAAGAAGCTGCGCCAGAGCGACGTGGTGGTGACCACCGCACTGGTACCCGGGCAGCGCGCGCCGCTCCTGATCGACGAGGCGGCGGTGAAGGGTATGAAGACCGGCTCGGTGATCGTGGACCTGGCCGCCGAGAACGGCGGCAACTGTGCGCTGACCGATCCCTCGGGGCCCACCGTCGCGCACGGCGTCCAGATCATTCCGGGGGCCAACCTGCCGAGCGACATCCCGGCCAACGCCAGCCAGATGTACGCGAAGAACCTGGTCACGCTGATCAAGCACCTGGCGCCCGAGGGCCAGCTCGTCCTCGACACCGAGGACGAGATCACCCGCGGCGCCATGCTCACCCACGACGGCCAGGTCACCAACGACCGCGTGAAGGCACTGCTGGAGGGAGGGTCCTAGTGCTCGAGAATCCCGCCGCCGCGCTCACGATCTTCGTGCTCGCGATCTTCGTCGGCTTCGAGGTGATCGCCAAGGTGCCGCCGCTGCTGCACACCCCGCTGATGTCGGGCTCGAACGCGATCTCCGGCATCACCATCGTCGGCGCCCTGCTGGCGGCGGGCGCCGAGGACCACACCGTATCCACCTGGCTGGGCTTCGTCGCGATCGTGTTCGCCACGATCAACGTGGTGGGCGGCTTCCTGGTCACCGACCGCATGCTCGGCATGTTCAAGAAGAAGCCGGGCGGCAGAGCCGGCGCGAAGTCGGGCGGCGCGTGAGCGACCTCTTCGTCCAGCTCGCCTACCTGGTGTCGGCGGTCCTGCTGATCGTCGGCATGCGCTTCCTCGGCTCGCCGAAGACGGCTCCGCGCGGCAACTGGATCGCGGCCGCCGGCATGGCGGTGGCGGTGATCGCCACCCTGCTGATGCGGGGTGTGGTCAGCTTCGGGGTGATCCTCGCTGGAGTCGTCGTCGGATCGACGATCGGCGTCGTCCTCGCCACGCGCATCCAGATGACGGCGATGCCGCAGATGGTGGCCCTGCTGAACGGCTTCGGCGGAGGCGCTTCGACCCTGGTGGCCACCGCGGAGCTGCTCAAGTACGCGCGCGTGGGCGCTCCCCCCACCGGCGTCGTCCCGATCGCGATCGTGCTGGGATGCCTGATCGGCGCGGTCACCTTCACGGGCAGCATCATCGCCTTCGCGAAGCTCCAGGAGCTGGTGAGCGGGTCGGCGGTCACCTACCGGGGGCAGCAGATCGTCAACGGTCTGCTGGCCCTGGTGACGATCGGTCTGGCGGTCGCGGTGGCGAGCGACCCGCTGACCCTCGCGCCCTACTGGGGTCTGACCGCGCTCTCCCTGCTCCTGGGCGTGCTGCTGGTGATCCCGATCGGCGGCGCCGACATGCCGGTCGTGATCTCGCTGCTCAACTCCTACTCGGGTCTCGCCGCCTGCGCGACCGGCTTCGTCCTGGGCAACGGCGGTCTCGTGATCAGCGGCTCCCTGGTCGGAGCCTCGGGCATCATCCTCACCAAGGTCATGTGCGACGCGATGAACCGCTCGATCACCAACGTCCTGTTCGGCGCCTTCGGGGCGGCGGCGGAGACGTCGGCGTCGGGGCAGGGCGGCGAGCAGCGGGTGGCCAAGGGCTACACGCCCGAGGATGCGGCGGTGATCTTCTCCAACTCGCGCTCCTGCATCGTGGTGCCCGGGTACGGGATGGCGGTCGCCCAGGCGCAGCACGCGGTCCGCGAGCTCTCCAACGTCCTGGAGGAGCACGGCGTCGAGGTGGCCTCGCCCATCCAGACGATGGACGACCTGCGGAGCTACGAGCCGCCCGACCAATACGACCCGGGGAGTTT
>CAZZFT010000124.1:8632-14460 GCA_964653555.1 uncultured Spirochaetales bacterium
GACCGCCTCGTCGAGATGGATGAGATCAACTCCGAGTTCCCCGAGACCGACGTGGCCCTGGTGATCGGCGCCAACGACGTGGTGAATCCCGATGCGCGCACCGAGAAGGGCAGCCCGATCTACGGCATGCCGATCCTCGACGTCGACCGCGCGCACCACGTGTTCGTGATCAAGCGCAGCATGAATCCGGGCTTCGCGGGCGTGCAGAACCCGCTCTTCTTCAACGACAACACCATGATGATCTTCGGCGACGCGAAAGGCGTGGTGCTGAAGCTGGTGGAAGCCGTCCGCCAGCTGGACTGATCTGGAAGGGCGGCCGACCGGGGCCCCTGGCACGGGCTCCCGATCGGATATCATCGGCGCCTTTGCGGGTGGACCGATGGAGCGCCACACCCCGTCGCGCCGCAGGGCTTCTCACAGGCGGCCGCTCGCCGCCGTGATCGCCCTGTTGGCAGGTGTGTCCGCCGCGTCGCCCCGGGCCTGGGCGGCGGACGGCGCCCAGGGGAGCACGCCGACGCTGTGGCGCGCGGACCGCGAGGACGGACGCGAGTCGATGTACCTGATCGGCTCGGTGCACCTCGGCCGGCGCGAGATGCTGCACTTCCCGGCGGCGATCGAGAACGCCTACACCCGCGCCGACGAGCTGGTGCTCGAGGTGGACGTCGAGGACATGGGCGCCGAGGGCTACGGCAAGCTCGCCGAGCGCTACGCGCGGATCGCCCTGCCGCAGACCCTGCGCGACCGGGTCTCCGCCGACGTGATCTCCCGGCTCGCACGCTACCTCGAGCTGCGCGGCGAGCCGCTCGCACCCTATCTCTCGTTCGAGCCCTGGTTCCTCGTCACCCAGATCCAGGCGCGCGAGGCCGGGCGCATCGGGCTCGATCCGGCCTACGGCGTCGACCGCTACTTCGCCCAGCGGGCGGACGGCACGAAGCCGGTGGTCGGGCTCGAGAGCGTCGAATCGCAGATCCAGGTCCTCGCGTGGCTGCCGCGCGACACCCAGCAGGCCCTGCTGGTCGACACCCTGGAGCACGTGACGGACACGCGAGACGGAACCGAAGGCCTCGTGCTGGCCTGGCAGCGCGGCGACGACGCGGAGGTGGAGCGCATCGTCTACCGGCCGATGAGCGAGACGCCCCAGCTCGCCGCCTACTACGAGCGGATGCTCTTCGGGCGCAACGAGAACATGACCCAGCGCCTCGCCAGCCTGGCACGCGACGGCAAGCTCCGCTTCGTCGTGGTGGGAGCCGGCCACATGGTGGGGGAGCGTGGCATCCCGAACCTGCTGCGCGACTATGGGTTCCGGGTGAGACGGGTCGCGTACGCCGGCTCCGCGCCGGGCGCTCGCGCCTCGGAGGACAGATGAAGATCCAGGAGTCCGAGTCCGAGCTCGGCTACTTCGCGACCCCCGACGCGTCGCCGGTGCCCGGCGTCGTGATGATCCACGACGTGTGGGGACTCGCGGAGCACACCCGTGATCTCGCGCGTCGCCTCGCCGGCGAGGGCTTCGCGGTGCTGGCGATCGATCTCTACCGGCGCGACCGCCCGGAGACGATCCAGGACCCGGGCGCGTTCATGCGCGACCTCTCCGATCCCCAGGTGCTCGACGATCTCGCGGCCGCGGCGCGCTGGGTCGCCGCGCAGCCGGAGACGACATCGCGGGTGGCCGTGGTCGGATTCTGCATGGGCGGGATGTACGCGTTGATGGCCGCCTGCGGCGACCGGGGCTTCGCGGCAGTGGTCTCCTTCTACGGTCTGCTCTCCCACGCCCACGGCCTCCTCCACGATCCGGGCGGCGCCGATCCGAAGCGCAAGCCGCGCGAGCCGCTGGCGATGGTCTCCGAGCTCGCCTGTCCCCTGCTCGCCTTCTTCGGCGATCGCGACGAGTTCGTGCCGATGGACGACGTGCGCGCGCTGGAGGGCGAGCTGGCCAAGGTCTCCGCCGAGGCCGAGGTGGTGATCGTGCCCGGCGCGGGACACGCGTTCATGAACGACACGCGGCCCGCGGCCTACCGCCCCGCCGCCGCCGCCGAGGCCTGGCGCCGCACCGTCGCGTTCCTGCGCGATCGGCTCTAGCCCGGCAGGAGCCCGGCCGGCGTGGGGTCGACGGCTACAGGGGCCGCGCGAGCACGAGGGCCAGGGTGCGCTCGCGGGTGGCGAAGCGCGTGATGCTGCACGCCACCGGGATCTCGCGGCCCTGGGCGTCCCGGAGGCTGGCCTCGAAGCGCCGGGGCTCGCAGCCCTCGGTCATCGCGTCGAGCTCGGTCCACCACTGCGCCTGGCGCTCGGGGGGGACGAAGGCCATCGCGTCCACGCCGAGCAGTGCGTCGCGCGCCACGCCGAGAAGCGCTCCGGCCGCCGGATTGGCGTCGACGATGCTGCCCGAGTTCGCGTCCAGCGCGAGGAATCCGTCGGCGACCCGGTCGATCGCCGCCATCACCGCGCGGCGTCTGGCGCGCGGCGTGCCCTTCGCGCGGCGCGTGCCCGAGGTCTGGCGCAGCCGGCCGACGAAGGTCCGCTGGACGGGCCGAAGCGCGGTGTCGATCGCCTCGCCGTTGGGGGCGCCGGCGCGGGCGGCGGCGGCGATCCAGCCGTCGAGCAGCGCGGCCGCCCGTCGGTCGTTCACGCGCAGCCCCTCGAGGGCGGGCTCCGGCGGGCGCCCGCTGGCGAGGGCGGCGGCCGCGCAGCTGCGAAAGCGACGCAGCAGCTCGGCCTCGGCGCTGGACGGGCGCGGCGCCGCTGCCCCGAGCTGCGCATGCATGAGGGCCTCGATCTCCGGGCGATTCCGGATCAGGAATCGCGCGAGCTGCGCTCCAGTCACCGCGCAATCTTACCCGGTCTCTCGCGCTCCGCGCCGCTCGGCGCGGTCCACCTCAATCGCGGCCGGCGATCTGCCGATGCGACCCCACGATGGACTCCCGCGCGCCGCGAGTGTTGCTGAGCCACGCCGGTCCCGAGGCGTTCGCGCCGATGACCCGCGTGATCCTGGGCAAGCTCGGCTATCTGATCCTGCTGCCCCAGGAATTCGAGTCGATCGAGGACCTGGAGGGCACGCGCCCCCTGGTGCGCCTGCTCGACGAACGTCAGCTGGGAGAGCTGCCCGACGACGGCGACGGCATCCCGGTGATCGTGATCACCGGACGCCACGGCACGAGCGGGGCGGACGCGCGGATCGCCGGCGCGGTGCGCCGGCCGGCCGGCATGCACGAGCTGTATCGATTGATCCAGCAGCTCACCGAGGACACGCCGCGCGCGACGCCGCGCGTGCCGATCCACATCCCGGCGCGCTGCCGACGCGACGGGAAGGAGTGGCGGGGCGCCCTGTTGTCGCTCTCCGAGAACGGCTGCCTGGTCCGCAGCCCGGAGCCCCTGTCCCTGGGAGGCCGGATCCAGCTCTCCTTCGAGCTGCCGCGCGTCGGGCGCCTGGAGCTGGAGGCGGAGACGGCCTACCAGCTGCTCCCGGACGTCGGAATGATCTTCCACGCGACGCGCGCGAGCGAGCGCGAGGCGATCGCCTCCTACGTCAAGCAGTCGCTGTTGATCTGACCGCAAGCGGCCGCAGGCCGCGCGCAGCGAGGCGCAGCCGAGCGAAGTTCGGACAGGCAAGCGGCCGCAGGCCGCGCGCAGCGAGGCGCAGCCGAGCGAAGGCCATGGGGTTAGAATGGCCGACGCCGTGGCCGCCCCCGAGGACCTCGATCTCTTCGCCCCGACCCCCGAGCACGCCCTGCTCGCCGGATCCCTCGCCGCCTTCATCGAGCGCGAGGTGGAGCCCCAGGCGGCCGACCACGACCGCTGCGAGGCGTTCAATCACGCGCTCTTCCGCAAGGCCGGCGACCTCGGGATCCTGGGCGTGACGCTGCCCGAGCAGTACGGCGGCGCCGGACTCGACGCGGTGGCCGCCGTGCAGGTGTGCGAGGCGCTCTCCACCGCCGATCCGGGCTTCGCGCTGGCGGTGCTGGCCCACGCGATCCTGTTCGCCCAGAACGTGAACGTGAACGGCAACGACTTGCAGCGCAAGCGGGTCCTGCCGAAGGCGGCCTCGGGCGAGTGGCTGGGCGGCATGTGCATGACCGAGCCCGGGGCGGGCACCGACGTGCTCGGGATGGCGACGCGCGCGCGCCGCGAGGGCGGCGAGTACGTGCTCGACGGGACCAAGACCTTCATCACCAACGGGGGACGTGACGAGACGACCCTCGGCGACGCCTTCGTCGTCTACGCGCGCACCGGCGAGCGCGAGATCAGCTCCTTCCTGGTGGAGCGCGGCGCGCCGGGCTTCCGACTCGGCCAGAAGTGGAAGGACAAGCTCGGCATGCGGGCCTCCCCCACCTTCGAGCTGGTCTTCGACGGCGTGCGCGTGCCGATCGAGAACCGGCTCGGTGAGGAGGGCCAGGGCACGCTCGCGATGATGCGCAACCTCGAGATCGAGCGGCTCACCCTGGCCGCGATGTCGGTGGGCATCGCCCAGCGCTGCCTGCGCGTGATGGTCGACTACGCCAACCAGCGCAAGACCTTCGGCGTGCCCCTGCGCGAGCACGGTCAGATCCAGCGCTACGTCGCCGAGACCTTCGCCGAGTACCGGGCGGCGAAGACCTTCGTCTACGACACGGCCCGACGCATGGACCTCGCCTCCACGGGACAGCGTCTCGACGCCGACGCCACCAAGCTGTTCGCGAGCCAGGTGGGCAAGCGCGCGGCCGACGCGGCGATCCAGGTGCTGGGCGGATACGGCTACATGGGCGAGTACGTCGTGGAGCGGCTGTGGCGCGACGCGAAGCTTCTCGAGATCGGCGGCGGCACCCTCGAGGCGCACCACAAGAACCTCACCAAGGACCTCTGCCGCGATCCCTCGCAGCTGCGCTAGCAGGTCGACCCGAGAGTCGGCCGACGCGCAGCGGGGGCGGAGCCCGGCGAAGGTCATCGGGTTAGCGGCGGCTCGGCTCTTTCTCCCCCTCCAGCTCGGCCCAGCGCGCGTAGGCGCGATCGGCCTCCTCGCGCAGCCCGAGGGCCTCGGCGGCCAGTGCCCACCCCGATACGGCGCGCAGATCGTCGGGGTCGAGCTGGGCGGCGCGCCGGAAGGCGCCGTAGGCGTCGGCCAGGTGACCGCGATCCCGTTCGAGCTCGCCCAGGGCGATCCACAGGGACGGGTCGTCGGGCGCCCACTGCACCGCCGCCTCCAGCTGGTCGACTGCGCGGTCGCGCTCGCCGGCGGCGGCCAGGATCTCGGCGGCTTCGCGCCGCAGGTCGGCGTTGCGCGGGTCCTCGTGCAGCGCGCTCTCGACCGCCGCTGCGGCATCGGCACGGCGACCCTCGGCCAGGGCGGCGCGGGCGGAGGCGAGCGGGTCGGGTACGAGGGTTCGGCAGGAGGTCAGCGCGAGGCAGAGCGCGAGGGCCAGTGCGGCGGGACGGGGCGGAATCACGTTGCATCCTTCTTCCAGGCGGTGGAGTCTTGCGCCCATGGAGACGCTTCGCACCGAGACGGCCGAGGGCGTGCGGGAGATCGTCCTGTGTCGGCCGGACGCCTACAACACCATCACTCCCGCCCTGCGCGACGAGCTCGCCTCGGCGATCGACGCCGCCGATGCCGATCGCGACGTGCACACGATCCTGCTGCGCGCCGAGGGCCCCGCCTTCTGCGCCGGCTACGGGCTCGACTGGTCCACCGAAGCGCAGGCGCGCGAGCGCACTTCGTCCACCCGGGTCTGGGACTCCGTCTCCGACATGCGCATGATCGGGAGCTTCGTCGACACGTACATGAAGCTCTGGTACGCGCGGAAGCCCACGATCGCGGCCGTGCAGGGCTGGTGCATCGGCGGCGGCACCGACCTCGT
>CAZZFT010000125.1:0-10160 GCA_964653555.1 uncultured Spirochaetales bacterium
TGGGAGAGATGGGCGAGCTGTTCGGCGTGGTGCGCCAGGTGGCCACGGACATGAGTGGGTACGTCTGGGACTCGCTCACCAGCGCCGAGCTGGGACCGCGCCGCGAGCTGCTCGACCGCCTGGGCCGCAGCCGGGATCTGCCCTCGGTGAAGGACCTGGACCAGCTGTGGTTCGAGCTCCAGCGCGAGATGACCGCCCAGGGCGACATCTCGCGCTTCAACGCGCCGGTTCTCACCATCGAGGGCCGCGTGGAGGAACGGGAGGTCGTCCGCGCCGGACCCTTCACCGCCGTGTCCCAGGGCAAGTACCTGCTCTGGGAGCCCGAGGAGCAGAAGCTCCGCGAGCTCACCCGGCAGCCGCCCTCGCGCTACCTGAACACGGTCGGGCCCTTCATCGAGACCACTTCCGGGTTCGGGGAGCTGGCGGTCGACCCGTCGCGCGGCTCCCTGCTCAACGCCCTCACCGACACGCCCGGCTTCACCGAGCGCATCAACCAGGGCGGCTTCGTCGGTTACGTGATCATCGTGCTCGGCATCTTCGCCCTCGTGCTTGGCGTGATCCGCTGGGTCGTGATCACGATCACCGCGCGCAAGGTCGAGACGCAGCGGCGGGCCTCCGGGGCGCGCAGCGACAACCCGCTGGGCCGGATCCTCGGCGTGCACGAGGAGAACCGGGACGTGGACGCCGAGACCCTGGAGCTGAAGCTCGACGAGGCGGTGCTCCGTGAGTCGTCGAAGCTCGAGCGCTTCCTGTGGCTGGTGCAGACCGTCAGTGTGGTGGCGCCCCTGCTCGGACTGCTGGGCACCGTCACCGGTATGATCAAGACCTTCCAGGCGATCACGCTCTTCGGTGCCGGCGATCCGAAGATGATGGCGGGCGGCATCTCGGAGGCGCTCGTCACCACCATGCTGGGTCTGATGGCCGCGATTCCGCTGGTGCTGCTCCACGCGACGCTCGCCAACAGCACGCGGCGGATCATCGACATCCTCGACGAGCAGAGCGCGGGTCTGATCGCCACCCGTGCGGAGCACGGGAATGTTTGAGTTCGAAGCGATCGGGTCGGTCCGCGACTTCATCGAGCTGGGTGGCAACGTCCTGCTGGTGATCGCGTTCTCGACCGCAGTGATGTGGACCCTGATCATCGAGCGCTTCTGGTACTTCCGCACCGGACACCGCCAGGAGACGGCGCGCATCAAGCGGATCTGGGACGCGCGCACTGACCACTCCTCCTGGAACGCGCACCAGATCCGCCGGATGCTGATCTCGGACGTGCAGCTCAAGCTCGATCGCGGGCTCAACCTGATCAAGACGGTGGTCGCCGTGTGTCCGATGTTCGGGCTGCTCGGCACCGTGACGGGCATGATCGAGGTCTTCGACGTGATGGCGATCGCCGGCAGCGGCAATGCGCGAGGGATGGCGTCGGGCGTGTCGAAGGCCACGCTGCCCACCATGGCGGGGATGGTGGCCGCCATCTCCGGCCTGCTCTTCAGCATCCAGCTCGAGCGGTTCGCGCGCGACGAAGGCCAGCGCGTGTCCGATCAGCTGGAAATCGAGCACGAGTGACATCATGAGACGACGACGCGACCGCGGGGGCAGCGACGACGAGGTGAACCTGACGCCCATGTTGGACGTCGT
Source organism: uncultured Spirochaetales bacterium (assembly GCA_964653555.1). Classification (GTDB taxonomy): domain Bacteria; phylum Myxococcota_A; class UBA9160; order UBA9160; family SMWR01; genus JAHEJV01. The sequence continues at coordinate 1,636 of CAZZFT010000125.1, forward strand.
GTTCATCATGCTGATCTTCTTCATCGTCACGGCTTCCTTCGTCAAGGAGGCCGGGATCGACGTCAGCCGGCCTCCGGCGTCGCAGCCGAAGGAGCAGAAGGAGCGCGGGAACATCCTGGTGATGATCACCGCGACGAACCAGATCTGGATGGACGGGCGCCAGGTCGACGTGCGCGCCCTGCGCCCGAACATCGAGCGCCTGCACGCCGAGAATCCCCAGGGCTCGGTGGTGGTGCAGGCCGATCAGCAGTCCGAGAACGGACTCCTGGTCCAGGTGATGGACGCCGCTCGCCTCGCCGGCGTGACGAACGTCTCGCTCGCGGGCGAGATCGTGAACTGAGCGCGCGCAGGCGCGCCGCTACCAGAGGCTGAGCGGAATCCGCGCGCCGCGGCGGCGGCGGGCCCTGCGCCGGTCGCGCTCGAGGCGACGGTCCCGGCGCATCCGGGTCTGGAGAGCGACGCGCTTGCGCTCGGTCTCCTCCGGATCGCGCTCCCCGGTCCGCTGGAACTCGCAGAACTTCTCGTAGGCGACGATCTCGTGACGGAGCTCCTGGAGCACCAGCTCCACCATGATCGCGTCGTCGAGGTAGCCGATGCCGGGGATCCGGTCGGGGATCAGGTCGTCGGGGTCGACGAAGTAGGCGAGGACGTTCAGCACCCGCGCTCGGTCGTTGCCGGTCAGACGCCAGCGTTCGTCCTCGAGCATGCGCACCAGCTGGTCGAGCTTGGCGATCCGGTCCCGCACGAACTCGGGAGCATCGGCGGCGGCGACCTCCGCCATCATGTCGTTCGCCGCCTTCAGGACGACCCTCTCGTCCGACGAGTTCTTGCCCTGCTTGACGGTCTGGAGGCAGTTCCGGAAGTAGCGGATATCCCGGTCCGAAAGGTCGAGTACGATGCGCATGACCGGGGATCGTAATGCGTCCGGGAGCGGGACGGGCGGATTTTTTCGCGCTCACGGGGGCGGTGGCGGCGAGTCGGGCAGTGGCGATCGGGCTCGCCCGGGTCGGGCCCGCGAGCGGTGGCCGCCGCGCTCCGGCCGCGCACCCGCGCGTTTGCGGAGCGGGCCGGGCCCGCGCATGCTTGGATCATGCGAGATCGGGTCGAGATCGCGTCGGGGCGTCTGCGCGGCGCCGAGGACCGCGGCACGATCGTGTTCCGCGGCGTCCCCTTCGCGCGCCCTCCGGTGGACGAGCGCGCCTTCCGGGCCCCCGAGCCCCCGGAGCCCTGGCCGGGCGTGCGCGACGCCACCCGCTTCGGGCGCGCTGCACCTCAGCTGGCCGCGCTGCCGCCCCTGCTGCGCAACCTGATCGGCGTCGCGAGCGCCCGCCAGTCGCGCGACTGCCTCACGCTGTACGTGTGGACGCCGGCGGCCGATGGGGGGCGGCGTCCGGGGATGGTGTGGATCCACGGGGGTGCCTTCGTGCTGGGCACGGGGGCCACCTTTCTCTACCACGGCGTGCACCTGGTGAAGCGCGGCGACGTCGTGGTGGTGACGATCAACTACCGCCTGGGCGCGCTCGGCTTCGTCAACCACCCGGAGCTGCGCGCCCGGGGTGTGGACGCGAACCTGGGTCTGCGCGACCAGGTCCGAGCCCTGGAGTGGGTGCGCGAGAACATCGGCGCCTTCGGCGGCGACCCGGGCAACGTGACGATCTTCGGCGAGTCGGCGGGGGGGATGAGCGTTGGGACGCTGCTCGCCGTGCCGGCGGCGCGCGGCCTCTTCCACCGCGCCGTCCTCCAGAGCGGCGCGATGCACAACGTGAGCGCCGAGGGCGACGCCGCGCGCGTGGCCGAGATCTTCCTCGACGAGCTCGGACTCACGCCCGAGGATGCCGAGGCGCTGCGCTATGCGAAGACCGGCGACCTCCAGCGCGCCCAGCAGATCGCGGCGGTGCGCGCGGGCCTGCGCGAGGGACGGCTGCCCTGGCAGCCCAGCGTGGACGGCGACCTGCTGCCCTGCACTGCCCTCGAGGCGCTCGAGAAGGGCGAGGTGGTGCGGGTCCCGACCCTGGTGGGCACCAATCGCGACGAGTGGCGGCTGTTCACCCTCTTCGATCCCCGTTCGCGAAGGCTCGACGAGGCGGGCCTGCTGCGACGGCTCGTCTACCTGCTCGGCAGCGATGCCGCGGTCGCGGAGGCGATCGAGGTGTACCGCGCTGGCAGGCGCGGACGGCGACCCTCGCAGTTGTGGGAGGCGGTGCAGAGCGATCGCGTCTTCCACCATCCGGCGCAGCGCGCCGCCGACGGCCTCGCAGACCTGGGCGTGCCGGTCTGGCGCTACCTGTTCTCGTGGCAGGCGCCGCTGGTGGGCGGTCGCCTCGGCGCGGGCCATGGCATGGAGCTGCCCTTCGTGTTCGGCACGCTGCGCGACCGGCTGCTGCGGCCCACGCTCGGCGCCGTGCGCAGCGCGCGGCGCGTCTCGCGCCGGATGCAGGACGCCTGGCTCGCCTTCGCCCGCGGCGGTGATCCGGGCCATGGCGGGATCCCGGAGTGGCCGGCCTACGACTCCGGCGAGCGGTCGACGCTCGACTTCGACAGCGAGACGGAGGTGGTGCTCGCTCCCTTCGCCACCGAATCGGCCTTCTGGCGGCCTCGCCTGGGCTGACGCCGGCGGGCGCCTCAGGTGCCCCGCTTCGGCCCGCCGTTCTGACCCGGCCAGCGCGAGCCGCCGATCGTGTCCACGTGGGGCCAGAAGGCGTCGGGGTCGAGCGGACCCTCGAGCGTGATCTCGCGGCCGGTGAACACCGGCCAGTCGAGGATCGCGGAGGCCGCCCCGCGCTGGGGCAGCAGCCGGGCGATCGGATCCCAGGGGCTCTCGAGCAGCCGCAGCGACCCCTCGACCTGCTCGCGATGAGCGGTTCCGTAGCTGCTCTTCACCCGCACCGCGTGCGGCGGGAAGTCGTAGCTCTTCTCGGCGCCGCCGACGGCGCGCGACACCTTGATCCACCACTCGTTCTCGACGTACTCGGGCCGATCGGCGGCGGGGCCGGTGGTGCGTCCGTCGAACTCGAGGAAGGTGTAGCCCTGGTGCGAGCAGCGCGCGCGCACCCGCTCGCCCATCCGGTAGTAGGTGGTCTCGCACGGATACTTGGGCTGACCGTTCATGTCGCGACTGATGAAGATCGCCGACTCCTGGTCGATGCCGTAGCCGAGCGTGTAGAGGCCGGCCGTTCCCTTGTAGTCGGCGTCGACGGCGATCAGCACGCCGTACTCGGGCTCATCGGGGACCGGGAAGTTGTAGATGTTCAGATGCACGCGCGGCTCGGCGCCGGGGTCGATCCCCGGCGGCAGCAACGCCGCGATCCGCTCCGCGTCGGTGCGGTAGGTCAGCTTGAGGATCGGCCAGGAGACGATGTCGCCCGGGGCAATCTTCGGGGCGTCGGACATGGGGTGACCTCCGTTCGGGCCGGGCGCACCGGCACCGGTGGCCGCGAGGGTAGGCGATCTGCGCTTCCGCGGCGCTCGAGGCCGCCCAGGATCAGCTCCATGATCGCGTCCGAGGTCTCCTTCGGCGACGCCGCGATGCGCGGGATCACGTCGGGCCGGGAGAAGAAGGCGCCGAGCATCCCCAGCGCGAGGGCGAGGGCGCCCGTGTCGAGGGGAGCGATCGCGCCCTCGTCGACGGCCCGGTCGAGCAGTCGCCGGGTGACGGCGACGACGTAGTCGCCGTGCTCCCGGATCAGCCGGCCGGCGCCGGGCACCGCCGCGAAGCGTCGGGCGAAGGTCTCTGTGGTGGCGCCGACGGCCGTCGTGGCCGCCATCAGGTACGCGCGCACCGCCGTCAACGCGTCCATGTGGGGCTCGATCGCCGCCATCGCCGCGCGGCCGATCCGGTGCATCCGCCGGTCCACGACCGTCAGCAGCAGGGCGTCCTTGCGCGGAGCCATGCCGTAGAGGGTGCGCAGCGAGCAGTTCACCCTCGCGGCGAGCCTCGCCATCGTGAGCTCGGTGAAGCCGTCCTGGACGACCAGCCCCTCCAGCGCGTCGAGGATCTCGCGCTGGCGCGCGGTCAGGGCGCGCTCGGCCTCGGCCGGCAGCAGGCGCCGGGGAGCGCGCAGCCCCGACAGCAGGTCGCGGGCGTTCGCAGGGGGCGCGCTCACCGCAGCAGCGCCTCGGGCAGATCCACGACTCGCGCGCGCAGCCACTCCCCGAGGCCCTTCGCCTGGGGGTCCTGGCGCGTCGACGCCGCGACGCCCTCTTCGAGCAGCCCGTGGATCACGAAATTCAGCGAGCGCAGGGCCGGCAGCCGGTAGCGGTCGACCTTCAGCTCCGCGATCTCGGGCAGGAGCCCGCGCAGGCGCTCGACGGTGAGGAACGCGTCGAGCCAGGCCCAGGCGGCGTCGCTGCGCGCGAACACGCCGAGATTGGCGTTGCCGCCTTTGTCGCCGGAGCGCGTCCCGAACACGCGACCGAGCGGCGCGCATACCGTGGGCGGGCCCGGGGCGCTCGCCGCCGGACCGGGTGCCGGTGTCACGGTCACCGCGCCCGGGGGCGCCACCGAGGACACCGCAAACGACGCGCCGCCGCGAATCACCACCTCCTGGGGCACCGCCTCGGCGGGCACGCAGGCCGGCTCGTAGACGCCGAAGGGGCGCCCGGCGCCGGGGCCGCCGCCGACGCCGAAGAAGCCGGGGATCGTAGCGAGACCGAGCTCGGTGACCGCGTTGGAGAACGCGCGCCCCACCTTCTGCTCGTCGGGATCCTTCACGCTGATCTTCAGGATCGCGACCGCCTGCTCGTTGGTCTCGGGATCCGGGTGATCGCTGCGCACCAGGCGCGTCTTCACCGCGGCGAAGTCCTCGGGGCGGTAGGGACAGGCGACCCAGAACGCCTCCTCGATCAGCGCCGCCTTCGCCTCGATGTCGAGGCCGGTGAGACACACATTCATGTCGTTTCGGAACCCGCCGGGGCGGTTGATGCAGACCTTCAGCGTGGAGGGCGGGGGCTCGCCCCGGATCCCGAACATCCGCACGCGGTCGCGGCCCTGCTGCTCGAGCTGGATCGTGTCGAAGCGGGTCGTCACGTCGGGTCCGTAGTACGCGGGTCCAGCGATCTCGTAGAGCAGCTGCGAGGCGACGGTGCCGATCGACACCTCGCCCCCCGTGCCCTCGTGCTTACCGATCACCGAGGAGCCGTCGGCCGCGATCTCCGCCCACGGGAAGCCCGTGCGCGCCATCCCGGGCACCTCGGTGAAGAAGGAGTAGTTTCCGCCGGTGGCCTGGGTGCCGCACTCGATCACGTGACCCGCGGTGACGCCGCCGGCCAGGGCGTCCCAGTCGTCGCGCGCCCAGCCGTGGTGCCAGGCCGCCGGGCCGCACACCACCGCCGCGTCGGTCACGCGCCCGGTGATCACGATGTCCGCGCCGCGCTCCAGAGCGGCCGCGATCCCCCAGCCGCCGAGGTAGGCGTTGGCGGTGAGGAAGGCCGAGGCGTCCTTGATCGGCTCGCCGGTCTCGAAGTGGGTGAGCTGGTTCGCGGCGATCAGCTCGTCCATGCGCGGCAGCAGGTCGTCGCCGCGCACGTAGGCGATCACCGGATCGAGACCCAGCTTCGCCGCCACGTCGGCCACCGCGTCGGCGCAGCCGTCGGGGTCGAGGCCGCCGGCGTTCGAGACCACCTTGATGCCGCGCTCGAGGCAGGTGGCCATCACCTGCTCCATCTGGGTGACGAAGGTGCGGGCGTAGCCGCCGCCCGGCCGCTTCATCCGCGTGCGCGCGAGGATCAGCATCGTGAGCTCGGCGAGCCAGTCGCCGGTGAGGACGTCGATCGCACCGCCCTCCACCATCTCGCGCGCCGCCGACAGACGGTCTCCGAAGAAGCCCGAGCAGTTCGCGATCCGGATCGGCTCCGTCATTCGGGATCCTCCTCGCCGGCGGGCGACAGGGCCTCGACCACCAGCAGCACGGCGCCGCTCTCCACCTGGTCTCCCACCGCGACACGCACCTCGGCGACCACCCCCGGCTCGGCGGCGCTCATCGGGTGCTCCATCTTCATCGCCTCCAGCACGACCAGGGTCTGTCCGGGGGCGACGGGGTCGCCGACGGCGACGCGCAGGTCGATGACCTTGCCGGGCATGCGCGCGACGAAGCCGCCGGCCATCGGCTCGGAGCCCGGAGCCGGAAGCCGCGGTCGCTCCACCAGCTCGACGTCGCCGCGTGGCGTGGACACCAGCAGGCGATCGCCGTGGCGTGTCACGCGGGCGCGCCAGCGGCGGCCGTCGACCTCGGCGTCGATCTCCTCACGGCTCCACGCGTGAACGCAGGCGAGGCGCCCGTCCGAGAGGCGGAAGCGACCGTCGCGCAGCGCGCGGTAGCCGACGGCGATCTCCTCGTCCCCGGCCGCCAGCACCAGGCGCTGATCGGGCAGGCGGGCATTGCGCCAGCCGCTGGGCGCCGCCGCCAGGACGCGCGCGTCGGCGCGATTCGCTCCCTGGAGCCAGAGCGCCGCGAGCTGGGCGGCGCGCTCGAGCTCGTCGGGCGCGAGGGCGAGGGAGCGCGGCGAAGCGACCCGTTCGATGAAATCGGTGGTGGTGTCGCCGGCGAGGAAGGCCGGCTGTCGCAGCGTCGCCACCAGGAAGTCGCGATTCGTGACGACACCGCCGAGATGGCTGCGCTCGAGGGCCAGGGCCAGGCGTCCAGCGGCCTCGGCGCGGGTCGGGGCGTGGGCGATCACCTTGGCGAGCATCGGGTCGAAGGCGGTCCCCACCACCGAGCCGGCCGTCACGCCCGCGTCCCAGCGGACCTCCGGCGCCGAGGCCGGCGCGAAGGCGACCAGCGTGCCGGTCGCGGGCAGGAAGCCGTTGGCCGGATCCTCGGCGTAGAGCCGCGCCTCGATCGCGGCGCCCGAGAAGGTCACGTCGGACTGCCCGTAGCCGAGCGGCTCGCCGCGAGCGATGCGCAGCTGCTCGCGCACCAGATCGATCCCGGTCACCGCCTCGGTCACCGGGTGCTCGACCTGCAGGCGCGTGTTCACCTCGAGGAAGTAGAACTCGCCGGTGTCGTCGTCGAGCAGGAACTCGACGGTGCCGGCGGAGGCGTAGTCGAGGGCGCGCGCCAGGCGCAGCGCGGCGCCGCCCATCCGCTCGCGCAGCACGGCATCGACGCGGGGGGATGGCGACTCTTCGATGATCTTCTGGTGTCGGCGCTGGATCGAGCACTCGCGCTCGCCCAGGTGGACCAGGCCGCCGTAGGCATCGCCGAGGATCTGGATCTCCACGTGGCGGGCGCGCGACACCCAGCGCTCGAGGAAGACGCGGTCGTCACCAAAGCCGCTCGCCGCCTCGCGCCTCGCCGCGGCCACCGCCTCGGCGAGCCCGGCCGCCGAGGTGACCACGCGCATGCCCTTGCCGCCGCCGCCCGCCGCCGCCTTCACCAGGAGCGGGAAGCCGATCGCCCTCGCCTCGGTGGGATCGTCGCTGCCGGGCAGCGTCGGCACTCCCAGCTCCGCCGCGAGCCGCTTCGCCTCCAGCTTGTCGCCCATGCGCTCGATCGCCTCGGGCGAGGGGCCCACCCAGGCGAGACCGGCCGCTCGCACGTCGGCGGCGAAGGCCGCACTCTCGGACAGGAAGCCGTAGCCGGGGTGGAGGGCGCCGGCACCGGTGGCGCGCGCGGCGTCGAGAATCGCCTTGCCGTCGAGATAGGAGCCGGGCAGGCGCACCGCCTCGTCGGCCTCGGCCGCGTGCGGCGCGTCGGCGTCGGCGTCGGCGTAGACCGCGACGCAGCGGATCCCCATCGCGCGCGCGCTGCGCATCACGCGCCGCGCGATCTCGCCGCGGTTCGCCACCAGCAGCGTCTGGAAATCGGCGGAGCCGGTACTCACAGGCGGAACACCCCGTAGCCCGGCGCGCCTTCGATCGGGCGGTTTCGCACCACGGAGAGGCAGATGCCCAGCACCGTGCGGGTGTCGCGCGGGTCGACGATCCCGTCGTCGCTGATCGCGCCCGTCGCCTCCAAGGCGATCGACCCCTTCTCCTGGATCGCCTCTACCGCGGCGCGGATCTTCGCGTCGGCCTCCTCGTCGAAGGGCAAGCCCTTGCGGGCGGCCTGGCCCCGGCGGACGATCGACATCACGCCGGCGATCTGCTTGCCGCCCATCACCGCGATCTTCGCCGAGGGCCAGATGAAGGTGAAGCGGTTCTCGAAGGCGCGGCCGCTCATCGCGTAGGTGCCGGCGCCGTAGGACGCTCCGACGATCACCGTCAGGTGCGGGACCGTCGAGTTGGTGACGGCGTTGATCAGCTGGGAGCCCTTCTTGATGATCCCCGCCTGCTCGAAGTCCCGGCCGACGACGAAACCGGTGAGGTTCTGGAGGAAGAGCAGGGGCACGTCGATCTGGTTGCACAGCTGGATGAAGTGCGCGCCCTTCTCGGCGGCCTCGGGCGTGAGCACGCCGTTGTTGCCGAGGATGCCCAGCGGATAGCCGTGGAGGCTCGCCCAGCCGCAGACGAGCGTCGCCCCGTAGCGCGGCTTCCACTCCCCGAAGCGCGAGCCGTCCACGATCCGTCCGATCACGTCGCGGATCTC
>CAZZFT010000125.1:10260-14408 GCA_964653555.1 uncultured Spirochaetales bacterium
CCGGCCAGGAAGATCTTCGACTGCTCCCGGATCACGATGTTGTAGTCGCTCATCCCCGGCTGGTAGGCGCCGCCCGCCGTCGAGGACCCGAACACGACGCACACCGTCGGAATGCGCAGCTTCGAGAGCTCGATCATCTCGTAGAAGAAGCGCCCCGTCTCGGCGAAGTGGAGCGTCTTCGCCGGCCGCGGCTTCTTGCGACCTTCGCCCGGGCCGTCGTCGGGGTCCATGCGCAGGTCGGCTCCCGCGGACTCGACGAAGCTCACGTAGGGAATGCGGTTGTCGCGCGCGATCTGGAGCGCGCGCATCCACTTCTTCTGCACGTAGGGGGTGAGCGCGCCGCCCAGCACGGTCGGGTCGTTGGCGAAGATCACGCACTCGACGCCTGCGATCACGCCGATGCCCAGCACCGCACCGCCGCCGATCGCGAAGTCGGAGTTGTACCCGGCGAGCGGACTGATCTCGAGGAAGGGGCTGTCGGGATCGAGGGCGAGGGCGATCCGCTCGCGCACGGGCAGCTTGCCGCGCTTCGCCAGCCGGGCGTGGTGCTCGGGGCCGCCGCCCGCCTCGGCGGCGTCGAGCAGACGGTCGATCTCGGCCAGCTTCTCCAGCATCGCCGCGCGGTTCTCGGTGAACTCGGGGGTCCGCGGATCGAGCGCCGAGCGCAGGGGCGGGGCGAGCAGGGGAGGCTGCATGGCGACTCCTCGGGCCGGGCGGCGCCGCGGATCGGCGTTGACAGACCGATACCAGGGCGGGTAACAATACGCAATTGAAATTACCGCCCGGGGAAGGGAGTGCCACCCGCCGTGTTGCCGGAGAGCGAGGACTGGCGCGCCGAGGCCGACGCGCTGCACGCCTTCCTCGGGACGCTCGCCGCGAGCGACTGGAGCCGAGCGACCACCTTCCAGGGCTGGACGCCGTGGGACGTGGTCGCCCATCTGCACTATTACGACCGCATGTCCCTGGCCTCGCTCGCGGGCGAGACGGAGTTCGCGCCGCGGCGCGACGCACTGATCGGGCAGATCGGACGGGGCCTGAGCAACGCGGCCATCGCCCGCGCCGAGCTGGGCGACCTGGCTCCGCACGAGCTGCTCGAGCGCTGGCACGCCACCTGCCACGAGGTGGCTCGACAGCTGGGCGCGTCGGACCCGAAGCGGCGTCTGCCCTGGTTCGGTCCCGACATGGGCGTGCGCATGTTCACCACCGCGCGCCTGATGGAGACCTGGGCGCACGGCCAGGAGGTCTACGACCTGATGGGCGTCGCGCGTACCGACACCGACCGCCTGCGCCACATCGCCACGATCGGCGTGAAGACCTTCGGCTGGACCTTCGCGAACCGAGGCCTCGAGGTCCCCGGGCCCCCTCCCTACGTACGGCTCGTCGCGCCGTCCGGGGCGATCTGGGAGTGGAACGAGCCGAGCCGGACTGACTACGTCTCCGGGAGCGCGGTCGATTTCTGCCGTACTGTCACGCAGGTACGGAACGTTGAGGATACGTCGCTCGAAGTCGTGGGCGAGGTCGCATGCCGCTGGATGGCGATCGCCCAGTGCTTCGCCGGCGGTCCCGTCGATCCGCCGAAGCCGGGCGCCCGCGCGCCGAGGGGTGGCTGATGAATCTCGAATACGGACCGCAGTACGAGTCCTTCCGCGCGGAGGTTCGCAAGTTCCTCGAGCAGCACCGGAGCGCCAAGCCCAGCGACAGCCTGATCGACGTTCCGGTGGCCGAACGCTCGCGCTGGCTCTCGCTGCTGATCGATCACGGCTACTGGGCGCGCACGATCCCGCGCGAGTACGGGGGCTACGGCGCGGCTCCCGACCTGCTCGAGACCGTGATCATGGACGAGGAGTTCAACCGGGCCGGGATCTCGCGCGGGATGAATGCCCAGGGGCCCTCGATGCTGGTGCCCACGCTGCTCGAGCACGGCAGCGAGGAGCAGCGCCGGCGCTGGATCGGGCCGACGATGCGCGGCGAGGTGATCTGGTGTCAGGGCTACTCCGAGCCCGGGGCGGGCAGCGACCTCGCGAGCCTCACCACCTCCGCGCGCGAGGACGGCGACGACTTCGTGATCAACGGCCAGAAGATCTGGACCAGCACGGCGGACAAGGCGCAGATGATGTTCGTGCTGGTGCGTACCGAGCCCGGCGCGCCCAAGCACGCGGGCATCTCCTACCTGCTGCTGCCGATGGACTCGCCCGGCCTCGAGGTCCGGCCGCTCGAGACGATGTCCGGCTCGATCGGCGAGAACTCCTTCAACCAGGTGTTCTTCCGCGACGTCCGCGTGCCGCGGGCGAACGTGGTGGGGGCCCGCGGCGAGGGTTGGAAGATCGCCAACACCACGCTCAAGCACGAGCGCAACAGCCTCAACGCGAACGCCGAGGGGCTGCTGCTGCGGCTGGTGCGGCTGATGGAGAAGGAGACCGTCGGCGGCGTTCCGGCGCTGGCGAGCCCGGTCTACCGCGACCGGCTGCTGCGTCTCCAGGCCCGGGCGCTGGCGATGAAGTGCCACGGCATGCGGCTTCTCACCTGCGGGCTGAAGGGGGAGTCCCCGGGCGTGGCGGGACTGGTGGTGAAGCTCCAGAACTGCCAGCTCAGCTTCGACATCGCGGCCCTCGCCCTGGACGTGATGGGCGAGCTGGGGAGCCTCTACGATCACACGAAGTACGAGCGGGAAAAGGGCTTCTGGCAAGCGTTTTCCTTCTTCTCACTGGGGCTGATCATCGGCGGCGGCACGGCCCAGATCCAGAAGAACATCATCGCCGAGCGCGGCCTGGGCTTGCCGCGCGAGCCCAAGGCCACACGGGGGTAGCGATGGATTTCGGCCTCTCCGACGATCAGCGGCTGCTCGAGCAGTCGCTGCGCGGCTTCCTCGCCGACCGCGTTCCGATCGCGCGCGTGCGCGCCCTGCGCGAGGCCGCCTGCCCGAACGACCGGGACGTCTTGCGCGGGCTCGCCGAGCTGGGCGTCACCGGCATCCTGGTTCCCGAGGCGCGCGGCGGCAGCGGCCTGGCGCTGCTCGACGCGGCACTGGCGGCGCAGTCCCTTGGCCACGCGGTCACGCCCGCGCCCTTCCTCGCCTCGGCGGTGATGGCGCCGGTCGCCCTCGCGGCGCTCGGCGGCGCCGAGGCGGAGGCCTGGCTCGAGGGGATCGCCGCGGGCGAGCGCGTGCTCGGCGTCGCGGCGACCGAGAGCTTCTCGGTGCGCGAGGGAGCCGGCGTCTCCCTCGACGGCGGCAGCCTGCGAGGCCTGGCGCTGATGGCGCTCGACGCACACGGAGCCGACGGGGTGTTGATCCCCCTCGGCGCGGACCGCCTGGCGCTCGTGCGCAGCGACGCCCCGGGTCTCGCCACCACGCGACTCGCGACGGTGGACGCCACGCGCTGCACGGCCGAGCTGGTGCTCGACGGGGTCGCGCCCGAGGCGCTGTACGAGGACGCGGGGAACGCCGTGGCGCGCATGCTCGACGCGGGCCGCATCGGCCTGGCCGCCGACACCCTCGGCGCCTGCGAGGCGATGATCGAGCAGGCGGTCGCCTACGCCCAGCAGCGCGTGCAGTTCGGCCGCCCGATCGGCTCCTTCCAGGCGGTCAAGCACCTGTGCGCGGAGATGATCGCCGAGCTCGAGCCCGCGCGGTCGCTGCTCTGGTACGCCGCCCATGCCTTCGACGCGCTGCCCGACGAGACACCGGCCCTCGCGTGCCACGTGCTGGCCCACGTCTCGGAGATCGGACGCGAGATCGCCAGCACCGCCACCCAGGTTCACGGCGGCATCGGCTGGACCGACGAGCAGAACCTTCACTTCTGGTTCAAGCGGATCGCGGTGGCGCGCCACCTGCTCGGAGGACCCGAGTGGCTGCGGGCGCGCGCCGCGTCGATCCAGGGATGGGCGCTCGCGTCCTGACGTGACTCGGCTCGATGGCGGCTCCCGGCCGCGAGGAGGTCCTCCGTGCGCACTCCGCTCGCCCGTGAGCTCGGTCTCGAGTTCCCGATCTTCGCCTTCACCCACTGCCGCGACGTCGCGGCCGCGGTGTCGAAGGCGGGCGGTCTGGGCGTGCTGGGCGTCGCCGGGCACTCGCTCGATCACCTGCGCATGGAGCTGGCCTGGATCGAGAAGGAGGTCGGCGACAAGCCCTACGGCGTCGACCTGCTGCT
>CAZZFT010000126.1:0-14377 GCA_964653555.1 uncultured Spirochaetales bacterium
GTTGAGCAGGTCGCGCACGTCCTGGAGCGAGCGCACGCCGCCGCCCACGGTGAGCGGCATGAACACGCTCTCGGCGGTGCGCGCCACCACGTCGAGCAGGATCCGCCGCTCCTCGTGGCTGGCGGTGATGTCGAGGAAGGTGATCTCGTCCGCCTCCTGCTCGTCGTAGCGACGTGCCACCTCGACCGGATCCCCGGCGTCCACGTGGTCGACATAGCGCACGCCCTTCACGACCCGTCCGCGGTCGACGTCCAGGCAGGGGATGATCCGTTTGCACAGCATCACAGGCTCCCGAGTCGGGCGAGGGCGGAGTCGAGATCGACCGCGCCGGTGTAGAGCGCGCGCCCGACGATCGCGCCCGCGACGCCGCGCGGCGCGAGCCGCGCCGCGGCGACGAGGTCCTCCTCGCTGCTCACCCCGCCCGACACGATCACCGGCAGGCCCACGGCGTCGGCCAGCTCGGCGCTGGCCTCGAGGTTCGGGCCGCTGAGCATCCCGTCTCGGGCGATGTCCGTGTGGACGATCGCAGCGACGCCGGCGTCGGCGAAGCGGCGCCCCACCTCGAGGGCGGTCGCCTCCCCGGTGTCGAGCCAGCCCTCGACCGCGACCCGGCCCTCCTTCGCGTCGAGCCCGACGACGATCCGGCCGGGGAAGCGCGCGGCGGCGGCGCGCACCAGCGCCGGGTCGCGCAGGGCGACGGTGCCGAGGACGACGCGGTCGACGCCGGTGGCGAGCGCCGCCTCGATCGAGGCCATGTCGCGCAGGCCGCCGCCGAGCTGCACCGGAAGCGCTCTCGCCGCAGCGACGATCGCCCGCACCGCGGCGGTGTTCACCGGCCGCCCGGCGCGCGCGCCGTCGAGGTCGACGACGTGCAGGCGCGCCACGGCGTGGGCGGCGAAGCGCTTCGCGGCGGCGGCCGGGTCGGACTCGTAGACGGTCGCGGCGTCGTAGCGGCCCTGGGCGAGCCGGACGCAGGCGCCGCCGAGCAGGTCGATCGCGGGAATCAGCTCGAAGGCCACGGCGACTAACGCAGCTCTCTCAGGTCTTCGGCCATCGCTTCGGCGCCCCAGCGCGTCAGCTCGCCGGCCGAGAGCCAGCGCATGCCGCCGCCCGGGTAGTCGATCGCGGTGAAGACATCCTCGGAGAAAGCCTTCTGGGTGTGATCGAAGCGGCCCTTCCACAGGAGCGCTCCGCTCGGCGCCGCGTGCAGCGCCACCTCGAAGCCGACGCTCGCCGGTCGCGTGGTGCCGTACTCGCCGCCCTGCCGCTCGCGGTAGCGGTACACGGTGCCCACCAGCAGCGAGGTCGCGCCGAAGCCGCGCGCCGCGACGCCGGCCAGGGCCTGGATGTCGCCGTGGGGAACGGGCTTGCCCTGGGACTCGAAGGCCAGCTCCAGGTCGCTCGCGGCCACCACGTCGAAGCCCTGGGCGGCGAGCGCCTCGGTCACGTGGCGCGTGGTGAGCGCGGCGGCCTCGCTGCCCCCGGCGCCCTCGGCGGCCGAGGCCACGCCGGGCGGGCGGCTGGCACGGAAGCCGTCCGCGGGCACGAAGGGCGCCACCGCGATGCGCGCGAGTGCCTCCTGCTCGACGTCGATCCACTGCGATTCGACGATCGGGCCCGCGCAGGAGAGCGCCCCGGCGAGCAGGACGAGGGTGAATGAGCTCGGAGGCCGGCGTTCCGCGAGCGCCCGGCTCACGAGGTGATCCACGCGGCGAAAGCGTCGAGCAGCCGGCGCCCGGAAGACTGGCTCTTCTCGGGGTGGAACTGCACGGCGAACACGTTGTCGACAGCCACCGCCGCCGTGAAGGGAGCGCCGTACTCGACGACGCCGGCCACGATCGCGGTGTCCCGGGGCACGGGGCGATAGGCGTGCACGAAGTAGTAGTAGTCCTCGGCGGGCAGGCGGCGCGTCAGCGGGTGGTCGCCCGAGAACCGCACGGTGTTCCAGCCGATGTGCGGAACCCGCGGCGGTGCGTCCGGCTGGCCGGGTTCGGGGAAGCGCTCGACGCGGCCCGACAGCAGCCCGAGGCCCGGCGTGACGCCGTGCTCGTCGCTCTGCTCGAAGAGCACCTGGAGCCCCAGACACAGCCCCAGGTAGGGGCGGCCCGACTCGATCGCGTCGCGCACCGCCTGATCGAGACCCTTCTCCGCCAGGTGGGCCATCGCGTCGGCGAAGGCGCCGACGCCGGGCAGCACCACCCCGTCGGCGGCGCGCACCGCGCCGGGATCGGCGGTCACCTCGGGCGTGAGCCCGGAGCGCGCCAGGGCCCGGGCGACACTGCGCAGATTGCCCGAGCCGTAGTCGACGACGGCGATGCGCGGCGCGGAGGAGGAGGCGGAGGGGGTCACGGCGCTGGGACCTGCGCGGCGCGCGGCCGCGGTGGAGGGGACGGGGATTGAACCCCGTCCGTCGCGAACGCGCTAGCCGCCCAGGTGTGAGGCCCCGGTGACGGCGTGTAGAGTGGCGGCACGGAGTGGGAGGTCCCGGGTGATACGGCGCGAAGGCGCACGATCCGATCGATGGCTGCCGATCCGCCTGCTCGTGCTGGTCGCGATCGCCACCGCGTCGAACGCCTGCTCGGTGCGGCGGATGGCGGTGGAGGGGCTCGCCGATACGATCGCGGGCGAGGGAGCGAGCGTGTTCGCCACCGACGACGATCCCGAGCTGATCCGCGACGCGGCTCCCTTCTCGCTGAAGACGATGGAGGCGCTGCTGCTGGAGCTCCCCGAGCACCGCGACCTGCTGCTCTCGACCTGCGCCGGGTTCGCGCAGTACGCCTACGCCTATCCGGCAACCGACGCGGAGATCGTCGAGTCCAGCGACTATCTCGAGGCCGAGGCGCTCCGGCTCCGCGCGCGCGACCTGTTCACGCGCGGTCGCGACTACTGCCTGCGGGCGCTGGAGCTGCGCCTGCCCGGCGTCCGGGACGCGCTGCTGCGCGATCCCGCCGGCGCCCTCGACGGGTCGCGGCGCGAGGACGTGCCCCTGCTCTACTGGACCGCCGCGTCCTGGGGCGGCGCGATCTCGCTCGGGCTCGACCAGCCGGGCCTGGTCGCCGACCTGCCAGCGGTGCGCGCGCTGCTCGATCGCGCGCTCGCCCTCGACGAGGCCTGGAGCCAGGGCGCGATCCACGCGGCGCTGATCTCCCTCGATGCGCTCCCCGAGATGATGGGGGGCTCGCCCGCGCGGGCGCGCGAGCACTTCGAGCGGGCCGTCGCGCTGTCGGACGGCGCCCTCGCCGGGCCCTACGTGACCTTCGCCCAGAGCGTGGTGCGGCTCGCGGGCGACCGCGCCGCCTTCGTGGACCTGCTCGACCGGGCGCTCGAGGTGGACCTCGAGCGCGACCCGGGCCAGCGACTCGCGAACGAGATCGCGCAGCGCCGGGCGCGCTCCGCGCTCGAGCACGTCGGCGAGTGGTTCCCTGACGACACGCCGGCGCAGACACCGTGAGGTGTGCACTCGCGTTCGCCGCCCTGGTCGGGTGGCTGCTGGCGGGCCCCCTCCCGCTGCGCGCGGAGCCGGAGCGCCGCGTCCAGGTGAGGCTCGCCTCCTTCGTGCCCGAGGGATCGATCTGGGACAAGGGCCTGCGCCGGATGGGAGAGGAGTGGCGCCGCGACACCGACGGGCGCGTGACCCTCACCGTCTACCCGGGCGGGCAGCAGGGCGAAGAGGCGACGGTGGTCGCGAAGATGCGGCTCGGCGCGCTCCAGGCGGCGTCGCTCACGATCCTCGGGCTGGCCCAGATCGACGAGGGCTTCAACGTCTTCACCGTGCCCTTCTTCTACGACTCCTACCAGGAGCTCCACCACGTGATCGCCGCCCTGGCGCCCGACCTCGAGGGACGGCTCGAGGCCAAGGGCTTCGTCCTGATCGGCTGGGGCGACGCGGGCTGGCTCCAGGTATTCAGCGTGAAGCCGGTCTCGACGCTGCCGGACCTGAAGCGGCAGAAGATCTACGCCGCGGCCGGCTTCGACCGCATGGTGCAGTGGTACAAGGCGAACGGCTTCCAGCCGCGACCGCTCGCCTTCGGCGACATCCCCCAGGCGCTCGCCACCGGGATGATCGAGGCCGTTCCGATCACGCCCGTCGCCGCGCTCTTCCTCCAGTGGTATCACGCGGCGCCCTACATGACCGAGATCGGTCTCGCGCCGCTGGTCGGCGCGACGGTGATGACGAAGAAGACGTGGCAGGCGCTGTCGGAAGCCGATCGCGAGGCGCTGCGCGCGTCCGGGGCGCGCCTCCAGGAGCACCTGCGCACGGCAGTCCCCGAGCAGGACCGCGAGGCGGTGGAGGAGATGCAACGGCGCGGCCTGCACGTCTCGACCCCGAGCGACCCGGCCGCGTGGCGCGCGCTCGGCGATCACTTTGCGGAGCTGATGCGCGGCACCTACGTGCCCGAGTCGCTCTTCGACCGCGCCCTGGCCGAGCGCGACGCCTTGCGAGCCGCCCCGCGCGCCGAGCCGTGAGGAGCGGACTGCGCCGGATCGAGGAGGGCTTCGCCGCGGCGGCCCTGCTCGTCGCGGTGCTGCTGCCGCTGCTGGAGATCGCGGTGCGGCGCCTGTGGGGAGTCGGCGTCCCGGGCTCGGGACCCTTCGTCCAGCAGGCGACCCTGTGGGTGGGATTCCTCGGCGCCGCGCTCGCCGCCCGCGACGGACGCCTGCTCGCGCTCGCCACCGCGAGCTTCCTGCCCGAGGGCCCCGCGCGCAGCGCGGCGCAGACCTTCGCCGCCGCGACGGCGGCGACCGTCGCCACGCTGCTCGCGCTGGCGTCCTGGGCGCTGGTCGCGATCACCCGCGACGCGGGCACCGTCGTGGCCGTGGGCGTACGCACCTGGTGGCTCCAGCTCGTGCTGCCGGTGGCCTTCGCGCTGATCGCGATCCGCTCGGTGTGGCGCCTGGAGGCGCCGGGCGCCCGCGCGCTCGCCGCGCTGGGCGTCGCCGCCGGCGCCGCGCTCTGGTTCGGCGCTCCGGCGATCGAGGGCGCTCCGGCGTGGCCCGGCCTGCTGCTCCTGGCGCTGGCCGCGCTCCTGGGCGCTCCGCTGTTCGCCCTGCTGGGCGGTGCGGCGGCCTGGCTCTTCCTCGGCGACGGGGTGACGCCGGCGGCGATCCCGGTCGAGACCTACGCCCTCTCGGTGTCGCCCACGCTGCCGGCGATTCCGCTGTTCACCCTGGCGGGCTTCGCGCTCGCCGAGGGACGCTCGTCCGAGCGGCTGCTGCGCGTGTTTCGCGCCTGCTTCGGCTGGCTCCCGGGCGGCACGGCGGTGGTGTGCGCCCTGGTGTGCTCGCTCTTCACCGCCTTCACCGGCGGATCCGGCGTCACGATCGTGGCGCTCGGAGGTCTCCTGCTTCCGGCGCTGCTGCGCGACGGCTACCGCGACAGCTTCGCCGTCGGCCTGCTCACCGCGTCGGGATCGCTCGGCATCCTGCTGCCGCCCGCGCTGCCGCTGATCGTGTACGCGGTGGTCGCGCGGGTTCCGATCGAGGATCTGTTCCTCGGCGGCCTGGTGCCGGCCGTGCTGATGACGACCCTGGTCGCGGCCTGGGGCATGCGCGAGAGCCTCGCCCAGCACATGGAGCGGCCGCCGTTCCGGGTGGACGAGGCGGCGCGCGCTCTGTGGCAGGCGAAGTGGGAGCTCGCGCTTCCCGTCCTCGTGCTGATCGCCCTGCTCTCCGGGTGGACCACGGCGGTGGAGTCGGCGGCGCTCGCGGCGGCCTACGCGCTGGTCGTGCAGCTCTTCGTCCACCGCGACCTGAGCCCGCGCCGCGACCTGCTCCGTGTGCTCGCCGAGTGTGCGCGTGTGGTCGGAAGCGTGATGCTGATCCTCGGCGTCGCGGTGGGCCTCACCGGCTATCTCGTGAACGCCCAGGTCCCCGCCGAGCTGCTCGACTGGACCCGCGACCACGTGTCCTCGCGCGCGGCATTCCTGCTGGGCCTGAACGGATTCCTGCTGGTGGTCGGCTGCCTGATGGACGTGTTCTCCGCCACCGTGGTCGTGGTGCCGCTGATCGTCCCGCTCGCCGCGCACTACGAGATCGACCCGATCCATCTCGGGATCCTGTTCCTGGCCAACCTCGAGCTCGGCTACCTGACGCCGCCGGTCGGCCTC
Source organism: uncultured Spirochaetales bacterium (assembly GCA_964653555.1). GTDB lineage: Bacteria > Myxococcota_A > UBA9160 > UBA9160 > SMWR01 > JAHEJV01. The sequence goes on from CAZZFT010000126.1 coordinate 6,108, forward strand.
AACCTGTTCCTGGCCGCCCAGCGCTTCGAGCGCCCCCTGCTCTCGGTGGCGCGCGCCACCCTCCCGATGCTGCTCGTGCTGGCGACCGGCGTACTGCTGATCACCTACGTCCCGGCGATCACCACGGGACTGCTGGCGCTCCGCGCGAGCCACTGACGGTCGGGCGGCGGACCCTAGTCGCGCTTCCTGCTCACGCGGAAGCGGATCCGGAAGCGGGCGCCACCGAGGTCCGAGTCGCCGACCAGCGCCTCGCCCTCGTGTGCCTCGGCGGCGCTGCGCACCGAGAACAGCCCCAGGCCGGTGCCGTCGGACTTCGTGGTGTGGAAGACGGCGAAGATCTCCTCGCGGCGCTCGGGGACGACGCCGGGGCCGTCGTCGTGCACGTCGATCACGGCCTGGCGAAAGTCGGCGACGTCGCGCCGGAGCTCCACGCGGATCCGACCCGTCCCGCCGGTGGCCTCGGCGGCGTTGAGCAGCAGATTGAGCAGAGCGCGCTGGATCAGGGTGCGGTCGATCTCGGCGACCATCGAGGGCGGCACCTCCAGCTCGACCCGGCAGCCGACGACCTTCGGGTGTCGTCGGCCGAAGGCCACCGTCTCGCGCACGATCTCGGCCAGATCGTCGAGCGAGTAGCGCGGCCCCTCGGACTGGTCACCGAGACGCGCCATGCGCTGGGCGATCCGTGCCAGGTCCTCGAGAGCGCGGCGCAGCAGCGCGGACGCGCGCTCCCGATGCGCCTCGTCCGCTCCCCGCGTCAGGCCATCGAGTCCGGCCTTGGCGATGCCGAGCACGTTGTTGATGTCGTGGGCGAGCGCCGCCGAGAAGGCACCGGCCAGCGCCGGTCCCTCGGCGGCCTCGAGCAGGGCGCGCTGGCGCTCGAGCACGCGGTTCTGGCGCGCGATCCGCTCGAGCATCAGGCGGGCCAGCGCGTAGAAGAGTGCGCCGGTGACGGCGACGAACACCAGCCCCTTCCACCGCTCGAAGCGCTCGAGCTCGATCACCGACTCCGCCAGGTGTGCGGCCCAGGCCGTGGAGAGCACGATGTAGGCGGAGCACAGGGCGAGATAGGCACCCGAGAGCAGCAGCGCCGTGCGCCGCGGCCGGATCGCCTGCGCCGGAGAGGAATCTTCTCGGGAAGTCACGTACAGCAGAGCCACCCGCACGGGAATCTCCGAGTTTCCGGAGGCGTCCGCAAGGGCGTGGGGCGGGTCGCCGCTCGGCTCGCTCTTGCGACACAGGACGGTGGCCGCCACCGATGTGTCACTCAAGTTTCGCCACGGGGCGGGCGATGCCGCGCCGAGCGGGAGGTCGCCATGACGGACGTTTTCCAGGGTCTCGCCGGGATCGCCATGCTGCTGTGGATCGTCGCGGCGATCGGGGCGGGGGCACGGCTCTTGCGCATCGGAATGCGCCGGAACAATCGCCCCGCGAAGCTGCTGGGGACCTATCTGCTGATCGCGATGGGCCTGGGCACCGTCACGATGAGCATTCCCATGGCCCACGGCGCCGCGCCCGGGGCCTCCATCACCTGGCTCGACCGCGCGCTGCTCGCGGCGGGATGCAGTCTCACGACGATCGGGATCTGCGCGATCCTCACCTTCACGCGCGAGGTGTTCCGCCGCGACAGCGGGTGGGCGAAGGGCGTGGCGATCGCGATCGCGGCGATCGTGGTGATGGGCCTGGTCGGGCACGGCCTGACGACCGGCTTCGACTGGCAGCTGGGCACCGGCTTCGGCGTGCTCTACCTGGCCGGCACCCTGCTCGCGAACGGCTGGACCTCCCTGGAGTCGCTCCTCTACTACCGCCTGATGCGCAAGCGGACCAAGCTCGGTCTCGCCGACCCGCTGGCCACCCATCGCTTCCTGCTCTGGGGGCTGGGTGCCGGCTCCAGCGTCTCGCTCCTGCTCCTGTGCCTCGTCCAGGAGTGGATGCGGGTGACCCTCGGCCCCGAGGCCCTGCTCGCCTTCCGCTCGGTCGCCCTGCTGGCGATGGCGTTCTTCGGGCTCTCCTGTGCCGTCTGCTACCTGTTCGCCTTCGCGCCCGCCGGCTGGTACGCGCGCTGGCTCGACCCGGGCCGGGCCGCGACGTCGGCCCCCTCCGTGGAGCGCTAGGCGATGGCCGACTCCAGCGCCTTCGTGTGGATGTGCGAGGAGCTCGAGGCGAAGAGCGGGCTCTCGCGCCTCGAGGCCCGCGGCACCGTGCGCCTGGCCCTGAAGGAGGCGGGGCTGCGCGGGGAGGATCTGACGCCGAGCCAGGCAGCGACCGTCGCCCAGCACGTGCTCCCGGCCGAGCTCTCCGCCCGCCGCATCGCGGACGTCGAGGCGCTCTGTCAGCACCTGGCCCAGGGCGTCCAGGCCCTCGCCGACGAGCGCAGCGGCGCCTCGCCCGACGAGATCTTCTCGCAGATGTCGAGCTAGAGCGCGCCCTTCACGGTGGGCAGACCCACCACGCGCGGGTCGCGCTCCAGCGCGATCCGCAGCGCGCGCGCCACGCCCTTGAAGATCGCCTCCACGACGTGGTGCGGGCTCTTGCCGTAGCGGAGCTCCACGTGCAGATCGAGCCCCGCGTTGTGCGCGAAGGCGTAGAGGAAGTCCTCGGTGAGGCTGCCGTCGAAGCTGCCGATCATCGTGTGATCGAGCGGAACCCGATACACGAGATAGGGACGGTTCGAGACGTCGACCGCCACCTCCACCTTCGCCTCGGCCATCGGCAGCAGCTGGCTCCCGTAGCGGCGGATGCCGCTGGCGTCGCCCAGGGCGTCGCGGATCGCCTGGCCCAGGGTGATGCCTACGTCCTCCACCGTGTGGTGCAGGTCGACGGCGAGGTCGCCGGTGGCGGCGAGCTCGAGGTCGAAGAGGCCGTGCTTGGCGAAGGACTCGAGCATGTGGTCGAGGAAGGGGATCCCCGTGTCCACCTGGTAGCTTCCGCTGCCGTCGAGATCGATCGCCAGGCGGATGTCCGTCTCCTTGGTCTTGCGCTGGACGCTGGCGCGCCGTCGGTCGCTCACAGCTCGAGCTCCGCCTCGCGCGCGGCCTCGCGCTCGCGCCGGGCGCGCCGGATCTTCTGGAGACGCAGGTCCACCGAGCGGCCGTGGCCGGTCAGACCCTCCATCTCGGCGAGCCGCATCACGTCGAGCCCCAGCTCGCGCAGCTTCGGCGGCTCGAAGCGCACCATGCTGGTGCGCTTGAGGAAGTCCTCCACCCCGAGCGGTGAGAAGAAGCGGGCCGAGCCGCCAGTGGGCAGCACGTGATTGGGTCCGGCCAGGTAGTCGCCGACCGCGATCGGCGTGTAGTGGCCGAAGAAGATCGCGCCGGCGTTCTGGATCTCCTTGCCGATCCGCTCCGCGTCGTCGCTGGCGATCAGCAGGTGCTCGGGGGCGTAGCGGTTGGCGAGGGCCACGCACTCGGCCATGTCCTTCGCGACGATGATCGCGCCGCGCGTCGCGAGCGACTTGCGGGCGATCTTCGCGCGCTCGAGCGTCTTGAGCTGCTTGGAGATCTGGTCGGCCACCCGCGTCGCCAGCGACTTGAGCGGCGTGATCAGGATCGCCTGGGCGAGCTCGTCGTGCTCGGCCTGGGAGATCAGGTCCGCGGCCAGCCACGCGGGCGTGGCGCTGCGGTCGGCGATCACCACCACCTCGGTCGGCCCGGCCTCGCTGTCGATGTCGACGTCGCCGAACACCATCTTCTTCGCGGTGGCGACGTAGATGTTGCCGGGGCCCACGATCTTGTCCACGCGGGGTACGGTCTCGGTTCCGTAGGCGAGCGCCGCGACCGCCTGGGCGCCGCCGACCTTGAACACCCGGTGCACGCCGGCGACCTTCGCCGCGATCAGCACCTCGGGGCGCAGCTTCCCGTCGGGGCCCGGCGGCGAGACCATGATGATCTCGGGCACCTCCACCACCGAGGCGGGCACCGCATTCATGATCACGCTGGACGGATACACCGCCTTGCCGCCGGGTACGTAGATGCCCACGCGCTGGAGCGGGCGGACGCGCGTGCCGAACACGCCGCCGCCCTCCTCGCGTACCTCCCAGCTCGACGGGATGCGCTTGCGGTGGAAGTCGCGCACGCGCATCGCCGCCTTGCCCAGAGCGGCGCGATCGGCCGGGTCGATCGCCTCGCCGGCCTCCTCGAACTCCTCGCGCCCCACTTCGAAGGCACCGAGCGTCGCGCCGTCGAACTTCTTCGTCAGCGCGCGCAACTCGGAGTCGCCGTGGCTGCGCACGCGGTCGATGATCCGGCGCACGGTCTTGGCGACGTCGTCCTGTCCCTCCTCGCGGCGATTGACGAGCTTCGCGAACGCGCGCTCGAAGCCGCTATCGGAGGTCTTGAGCATGGGGAGGACGAGCTTGCTGGATTCCCGGGCCGCCGTTCGCGCCATGGGCATCAACCCTCCCTGCGGATCTCCGCACCGAGACGCCGCAGCTTCTCCTCGATGCGCTCGTAGCCGCGATCGATGTGGTAGACGCGGTGGATCACAGTTTCGCCTTCCGCGGCCAGCGCCGCCACGACCAGGCCGGCCGAGGCCCGCAGGTCGGTGGCCATCACCTGGGCCCCCGATAGGCGCGGAACCCCGCGGACGTGGGCGGAGCGGCCGGAGAGGGTGATATCGGCCCCCATCCGCTGGAGCTCGGGGACGTGCATGAAGCGGTTCTCGAACACCCGCTCGGTGACCACGCTGGCGCCCTCCGCCACGCACAGCGTGGCCATCAGCTGGGCCTGCATGTCGGTGGGAAAGCCCGGGAAGGGCGCGGTGGTGACCGAGAGCGGCCTGGGCCGTCCGCTGGCGCGCAGGTGGACGCTAGTCGCGTCGGACTCGAGCTGCGCACCCGCCTCGCGGAGCTTGTCGAGCGTGGACTCCATGTTGGCCGGGTCGACCCCCGTGACGCGCACGTCGCCGCCCACGGTGAGGGCGGCGGCGAGCAGGGTGCCGGCCTCGATCCGGTCTCCGGACACGCGGTGGCGAACACCGCGCAGGTTCTCGACGCCCTGGACCACGATCCGGTCGCTGCCGGCTCCATGGACCTCGGCGCCCATCTTGAGCAGCACCTCGGCGAGCTCCATCACCTCGGGCTCACGGGCGGCGTTCTCGATCACGGTCTCGCCCTCGGCCAGGCAGGCCGCCATCAGCACGTTCTGGGTGCCGTTGACCGTGGTGAGGTCGAAGGTGACCCGGCCGCCGAGCAGGCGGGCCGCCGCCGCCTCGACATAGCCGTGGTCGAGAGTGAGCTTGGCGCCCAGGGCGCGCAGGCCCTTGAGGTGCTGGTCGATGGGCCGCACGCCGATCGCACAGCCGCCCGGCTCCGACACGCGCGCGCTGCCGAAGCGCGCCAGCAGCGGTCCCAGCACCAGGAACGACGCGCGCATCTTGCGCACCAGGTCGTAGGGGGCCTCGGGACTGCGGATCTCGCTGGCGTCGATCACGACGGCGTGCTCGTCCTCGGGGTCCCAGTCGGCCCCGGCGCCGAGCGCGCGCAGGATCTCGAGCATCGCCGACACGTCGCGCAGGCGCGGCACATTCTCGAGACGCGTGGTCCCGCGGCCGAGCAGCGCACAGGCCATCAGCGCCAGCGTCGCGTTCTTCGACCCGGAAACCGCCACCTCGCCGTTCAGCGAGGCGCGTCCGCGCACCGCGATCCGATCCATCGAACCCCCTTCCCCGGCCGAGCAGCCGGCTCAGCTTGCCGGTGATTTCCCCTCGGCGCGACCCTTCACGACCCGGACCCGCCCCGCCAGGTCGCGGCGCGTGCCGGTCTCCAGTCCGGCGGCGCGCAGCCAACCCTCGACCGCGGGCGCCTGGTCGGGCGCCAGCTCGAAGGCGACACCCCCGCCCGGGGCCAGCAGGGAGGGCGCGCCCTGGCAGAGCCGCTCCAGGGCCTCCAGCCCGCTAGCTCCCGCGAACAGGGCCCGATCGGGCTCGTGGGCCAGCTCGGGAGCCAGGCCGGCCCGCTCGCGCTCCGCCAGATAGGGAGGGTTGGCCACCACGCAGTCGAAGCGACTGCTGAGCGCGGCCGCCCAGTCTCCCCGGAGGAACGCGATTCGCTCTGCCATTCCCAGTGCTTCGGCATTCTCTTGCGCGATTTTGAGCGCTTCCCGCGAAATGTCGGTCGCCACCACCCCCGCCCGCGGCCTCTCCAGGGCCAGGGCCAGGGCCACCGCGCCGCTGCCGGTGCCGAGGTCGAGGATCCGCGCCCGGCCGTTCGGGTCGGGGAGCAGCTCGAGGGCGGCTGCCACCAGGGTCTCGGTGTCCGGGCGCGGGACCAGCACGTCGCGGGTGACCCGCAGCGGCAGCGACCAGAACTCCCGGCGCCCGGTGAGCTGGGCGACCGGCACCCGGTCGCGGGCGCGCCGCCGCACCAGATCCCGGAAGACCGCCCGCTCGGCCGCGACCACCGGCTTGTCGAAGTCGAGGTAGAGGCGCAGGCGGTCGCTGCCCAGCGCGTGGGCGAGCAGGCACTCGGCGTCCAGCCGCGGCGTCTCGATACCGCGCTCGGCGAAGTGGCTCGCCGTCCAGCGCAGGAGTTCGAGCACCGTCCAGACCCGGTCCGCACCCGGGTCCGGGCGGTTGCCCGCGCGGGCGGCCTCGGACTCGTTCAATCGGCCTCTTCCAGCGACTGCGCGTTCACCTGGCTGTGTACGGCGTCGAGCAGGTCGTCGAGCTCCCCCTCCAGCGCGGCGTCGAGCTGGTGCACGGTGATCCCTGCGCGGTGGTCGGTGATGCGCGACTGCGGGAAGTTGTAGGTGCGGATCTTCTCGCTGCGGCCGCCGGTGCCCACCTGGGCGCGTCGCTCGCTCGCCCGCTCGCCGGCCGCCCGCTCCTGCTCGGCCTCGAGCAGGCGCGAGCGCAGCACCTTCATCGCCTTCGCCTTGTTCTTGTGCTGGCTCTTCTCGTCCTGGCACTGGACCACCGCGCCGCTCGGGATGTGGGTGATGCGCACGGCCGAGTCGGTGGTGTTGACGCTCTGGCCGCCGGGGCCCGAGGAGCGGAAGACGTCGATGCGCAGGTCCGACGGGTCGATCTCGACGTCCACCTCCTCGGCCTCGGGCAGCACGGCGACGGTGACCGTGGAGGTGTGGATGCGTCCCTGGCTCTCGGTGGTGGGAACGCGCTGCACGCGGTGGACGCCGCGCTCGTGCTTGAGGCGGTGGAACACCTGGTCGCCCGAGACCGAGGCGATCACCTCCTTGATCCCGCCGCCCTCCGACTCCGAGAGCGAGAGCGGCTCCACCTTCCAGCCGCGACGCTCGGCATAGCGGCTGTACATCCGGAACAGATCGAGGGCAAAGAGCGCGGCTTCCTGTCCGCCGGTGCCCGCCCGGATCTCCAGGATGGCGTTCTTCTCGTCGTTCGGGTCGCGGGGCAGGAGCAGCAGGCGGATCTCCTGTTCCAGCTGGTCCCGGCGCGGCTCGAGCTCCTCGATCTCGGCGCGCGCCAGCTCGACCAGCTCGGCGTCCTCGCCCTGAAGCATCCCCTTGGCGCCCTCGAGGTCCGAGAGCACCTTGCGGTAGTCGGCGGCCGCCTTCGCGGCCGGACGCAGGTGCGCCAGCTCCTTGGCGAGCTTCCCGTACTCGCCGGGGTTGCTCGCCACTTCGGGCGTGGCCAGCTTCGCCTCGAGACGGCTCGCCCGATCGGCGAAGGCCTGGATCTTTTCGAGCAGGTCCGACATCCCGGCGCCCTCGAAACGGATGAGAGGGGAAGGATACGGCGGCTCTACGAGTTCATCGACGCCAGGAACTCCCGGTTCGAGTCGGTCATCTTGACCTTGTCGAGCAGGAACTCCATGGAGTCGACCGCGTTCAGGGGCGCCAGCACCTTGCGCAGGATGTACATGCGACCCAGCGTCTCCTCGGAGAGGAGCAGCTCCTCGCGCCGCGTGGCGGACTTGTTGATGTCGATCGCCGGATAGGTGCGGCGGTCGGCGAGCTTGCGATCGAGAACGATCTCGCAGTTGCCCGTGCCCTTGAACTCCTCGAAGATCACCTCGTCCATCCGCGATCCGGTGTCGATCAGCGCGGTGCCGATGATCGTGAGGCTGCCGCCCTCCTCGAGGTTGCGCGCGGCCCCGAAGAAGCGCTTCGGCTTGTGCAGGGCGTTCGAGTCGACGCCGCCCGAGAGGATCTTCCCCGAGTGGGGGACGACGGTATTGTGGGCGCGCGCGAGGCGGGTGATCGAGTCGAGCAGGATCACCACGTCGCGCCGGTGCTCGACCAGGCGCCGCGCCTTCTCGAGCACCATCTCGGCCACCTGCACGTGGCGCGTGGCGGGCT
>CAZZFT010000127.1:0-14362 GCA_964653555.1 uncultured Spirochaetales bacterium
TGCTGGTGGAGGACCGCGGCTACCGAGCCCTCGCCTCGGCGGTGGAGGCCGAGGGGGGACACGTAGGCGTGATCCTGCTGCTGATCCGCGAGTCGCCGGGCGAGACGCGGCTCCAGAGCCTGCGGCGCGAGATCCTGGGGCCTCTCGACGAGCTCTCCGCCTGCCTCTCCACCCTGGCGCAGCACGTCTCCGGAGCGGGCTCCGATGCGGTGCATCTGGCCCTGGCGGACGGGGTCCGCAGCATCGAGCGCATCCGCAAGTGGACGGGCTCGGTGGCGGCCGCGCTCAAGGAAGGCGCGAAGAGCTAGCGGGCTGCTGAAATCGGAGACGCACAGGCGCCAGGATCACCGTCGCCTCCGCGAGAACACGAACCCGCCGGCCCGGGCACGGCGCCCGAACGAGAGAGCCCGGGCACCGCCGCACGCACGAGAGTCCCGCGCTACTCCGGGCCGCGCAGGCGCAGGCCCTGGAGGCGGATGAAGCCGCCGGCGTCGCGCTGGTCGTAGCCGCCCGCCTCCTCGAAGGAGGACTGGCTCGCCGAGTACTTCGAGACCGGCGAGCGGCGGCCGGTGACCTGCACCGATCCCTTGTACAGGCGCAGACGCGCCTCGCCGGTGACCCCGCGCTGGGAGGCGTCGATCGCCGCGCGCAGGAACTCCATCTCGGGGGCGTACCAGAAGCCGTTGTAGATCAGCTCGGCGAAGCGCGGGGCCAGGCGGTCGCGCTCGTGCATCACGTCGCGGTCCATCGTGATCGACTCGACGGCGCGGTGGGCCACGTGCAGGACGGTCCCGCCCGGTGTCTCGTAGACGCCGCGCGACTTGAGCCCGACGAAGCGGTTCTCGACCATGTCGACCCGCCCGATGCCGTGGCCGCCGGCGAGGCGGTTGAGGCGCCGCAGCAGCTCGGCGGGCGAGAGCGGCTCGCCGTCGATCGCGATCGGGCGACCGTCCTCGAAGGCGATCACGATCTCGCTCGGTGTGTCGGGCGTATCGTCGATCCCGCGCGTCAGCAGGAACATGCTCTCGTCCGGGGCATGCCAGGGATCTTCGAGGATCCCGCCCTCGTAGGAGACGTGCATCAGGTTGCGGTCCATGGAGTAGGGCTTCTGGAGCGTCGCCGTGACCGGGATCGCGTGCTTCTGTGCGTAGGCGATGCAGTCGCCGCGGGACACCAGGTCCCACTCGCGCCAAGGGGCGATGATCGCGAGCTCGGGGGCCAGAGCGCGGAAGGTGAGCTCGAAGCGGACCTGGTCGTTGCCCTTGCCGGTGGCACCGTGGGCGACGGCGTCGCAGCCCGTCTCCCGGGCGACCTCGGCCTGGTGCTTGGCGATCAGGGGGCGCGCCAGGGCGGTGCCCAGCAGGTAGTGGCCCTCGTAGACCGCCGCGCCGGCGATGGCGGGGAACACGAAGTCGCTCACGAACTCTTCGCGCACGTCGCGGACCACGCAGTCGATCGCCCCGGTCGCGCGCGCCTTCTCGGGCAGACCCGAGAGCTCCTCCTCCTGTCCGACGTCGGCGGTGTAGGCGACGACCTCGCAGCGGTAGCGCTCGATCAGCCAGTGCAGGATCACCGAGGTGTCGAGACCGCCGCTGTAGGCCAGGCACACGCGCTTGATTTCGCGTCGCGACATGGAGGTTCCTCCGGAGCGCGAGGACGGTAGCAGCGGTCACTCGGGGGCGGCCAGGAAGCGCAGGAGCGACGGCAGGCACGGCTTCATCATGTCGACCTCCGGGTCGAGCTCGGCCCCGAGCGCGAATACGTAGGAGAGGGTCTTCGCGTACAAGAGCAGGTCGTTGGGGAGCTGGAGGCCGGGGGTCTCCCGGAGCAGCGCCACCGCCCGGTCCTTCAACGACAAGACCTGGTCGCCCTGCACGGCCAAGGCGCCGCCGCGGCGGCCGATCGTCTCGAACATCTCGGACACCGCGGCCATCACCGGCTCCCGGCACCCCGGGGCCACCGCGCCGATCCGCTCCATGCCGTCGACGAAGGCGGCCAGGTCGCGCTGCACGAGCGCGAGCAGCCCTCGGCGCAGCTCCCGTCGCAGGGCGGGGTCGAGTCGCCGCGAGAGTCCGAAGTCCACGAAGAGCAGGCGCGGGCGCTCGGCGGCACAGGGCTCGTCCACCACGAACAGGTTTCCGGGGTGGGGGTCGGCGTGGAACAGGCCGTCGACGAAGACCTGGGAGGCGTAGGCCCGGGCCAGGATCTCCACCACCGCCCGCGGCTCCACCCCGAGCCGGGCCAGGCCGGCGCGGTCGTCGATGCCGACCGCCGGATGGTGGCGCACGGTGAGCAAGCGACGGGTCGAGTACTGGGCGAACACTTCGGGGACCAGGACCGACGGGTCACCGGCCAGGTTCGCGGCGATCTCGCCAGCGACGCGCGCCTCTCGCTCGAAGTCGAGCTCCTCGCGCAGGCCCGCGCCGAACTCGCGGAACAGCGCCTCGGCCCCGTGTCCATCTCCGCGCGCGCGCATCGCGCAGAGGACCAGGGTGCGCGCGATCCGCAGATCGGTCTCGAGCGAGGCGGCCAGCCACGGATACTGCACCTTCACCACGACCGCCTCGCCGCTCTGGAGCTGCGCGCGGTGGGCCTGGGCGACCGATGCCGCCCCGAGCGGGGTCGGATCGAAGCGCGCGAAGACCGCGTCGAGCGGACATCCCAGCTCGGCCTCCACCGCGTCGCGGATGCGCGCGAAGGGCAGCGGAGGAACCTGGTCGCGCAGCGTGGCCAGGGCGCGCGTCGCGTCCCGAGGCAGCAGGTCGTGTCGGACCGCGGCGAACTGACCGAGCTTCGCGTAGGGCCCCTTCAGGCGGCCGAGAGCGGCGACGGCGCGGCGCAGGGCTCGCGCCCGAGCACGCGTCTCGAGGGAGCGGGCCGCGTGCGTCGGGAGGCGCCGCGCGACGAACGCCACCAGCAGATCGCAGCCCCCGGCGATTCCGGTGACGACCAGCAAGGCGAGCTGCGGAAGACCGAGAACACGCAGCCGCTCGCCCTTGCGCAGCCGCGTCTGTTGCATGCGCCAACTCTACCGAAGAGCGTCGAGACCGAGGCGTTCCAGCCCGTGGATCCGTCGCAGCCATCGATGAACGTCTCGTCGCCGAGTCGGTCGGTCGCGCAAGAACCCGCGCCGTCGTGCGTCCGGCTCGCGTCCACCTCGCCCTCTGGCGCCGTGCGTCGTCAGCCCGCCCCGCCTCGCCCCCGCAGCTCCACCCGGCGGATCTTCCCGCTGACCGTCTTGGGCAGCTCCGCCGCGAACTCGATCGCGCGCGGGTACTTGTAGGGGGCTGTCACTCGCTTCACGTGGTCCTGGAGCTCCCGGACCAGGGCCGCGTCGGCGACCACGCCCTCGCGCACGACGACGAAGGCCTTCACGATGTGGCCGCGATCGGGATCCGGCGCGGCGACCGCCGCAGCCTCGACGACCGCCGGATGCTCGATCAGGGCGCTCTCGACCTCGAAGGGTCCGATCCGGTAGCCGGCGGAGATGATCACGTCGTCGTCGCGGCCGACGAACCAGAAATAGCCGTCCTCGTCGCGCCGGGCGCGGTCGCCGGTGAGATACCAGTCGCCGCGCCGCGAGCGCGCGGTGGCGTCGGGATCCTTCCAGTACTCGCGGGAGAGCCCCGGCGGCTGGCCGCGCACGGCGATGTCGCCGACCTCGCCCGACGGCACGCGCGCGCCCCCTTCGTCGATCACGTCGACGTCGATCCCGGGCATCGGCAGACCCATCGAGCCCGGCCGCACCGGCAGGCCGGGATAGTTCCCCACGAGCAGGATCGTCTCGGTCTGCCCGTAGCCGTCGCGGATCTCGATGCCGGTGGCGTCGCGCCAGGCGCGGATCACCTCCGGGTTGAGCGGCTCCCCGGCCGAGACGCACTCGCGCAGGCGACCGACGCGCAGGCGCGACAGGTCCTCCTTGACCAGCAGCCGGAACTCGGTCGGTGGCGCGCAGAAGACGTGGGGGTCGATCTCGGACAGGAAGTCCAGCTCGGCGATCGGCTCGAAGCGACCGGCGTAGAGGACGACCTCGGCGCCCTCGCTCCAGGGTCCGAAGATCACCCCGTAGGCCGCCTTCGCCCAGCCCGTGTCGCTGGTGGTCCAGAGCCGCTCGCCCGCGGCCACGCCGTGCCAGAAGCGCGAGGTGTAGCGCTGGGCCCAGGTGTAGCCGTGGTCGTGGAGGACGGCCTTCGGGGGTCCGGTGGTCCCGGAGGTGTAGTAGACGAGCGCGGGGTCGTTCGCGAGGGTGCGCCGTCCCGCCGAGTCGTCCTCGGGGAGGCGGGCGAGGGCGACGCCGAGGTCGGTCCAGCCGGGCGACGCAGCGCCGTCCGGGCTCCAGACCAGGAAGTGCCGGAGATGGGGGAGATCGCCGCGCACCGCCTCCACGGCATCGACACACTCGTGCGACGCAACGATCGCCACGGCGCCGCTGTGCTCCGCGCGGTAGCGGACGTCCTTGGGCCGCAGCAGGGTCGAGCTGGGGATCACCAGGGCGCCGATCTCCAGCAGCCCCAGTGTGACCGCCTGCCACTCCGGGATGCGCGGCAGCATCACGATCACCGGCTGCCCGGCCGCCACCCCCAGGGACCGGAACAGGTGAGCCGCCCGGCGCGCGAGCCGCGAGACCTGGGCGTAGGTGAGCCGGCGCTCGGCGCCCCCCGCGTCCCGCCACAGTAGCGCCGGCCTCTCGGGCGAGACGGCCCAGCGGTCGACCACGTCGCGACCGAAGTTGAACTCGGCGGGCGGATCCCAGCGGAAGGCGTCCGCGGCGCGGCGGTACGCGTCGAGCGTGGCGCCCAGGGGGTGCATCGGCGGCGGACCTCCGGGGGGCATCCTACCGCTCCCCCGGCCGCCGTCCCGGGGCCCGGTCCGACCTCGGCCCCTCGGCCCGAGCCTCCGGCGCCCGGCAAGGCGAAGCCTCGCGAAGGTCATCGGACTAGACTGGGCCCGCTCTCAAGCCGGCAACTCGGTTGGTCGATCCCACGACTGAATTGAGGAGTTCGAGGCTCCCTGCGATGGCCGCCGCGGATATCCACGAACGCGTCCTGTGCGTGGACGATTGTCCGCTCACCCGCCAGCTCGTGCGCGAGGCGCTCGGCGACCGTGTCGCGCTCGAGTGCGTCGAGTCGGGAGAGGCCGCGATCGAAGCGCTCGAGCGAGCTCCGGCCGACCTCGTGTTCTCCGACCTCCTCATGCCCGGCATGTCCGGGCTCGAGCTCCTCGATCGCGCGCGCCGGCTGATCCCGGGACTTCCCTTCGTCCTGCTGACTGCCCATGCGTCGGTCGAAACGGTCATCGAGGCGTTGCGTCGCGGCGCGACCGACTATCTCGAGAAGCCGGTGCAGCCGGAGCAGATCGCCGCGGTGGCGGAGCGTCTGCTCGCCCAGCGGAGACTGGCTCGCGACAACGATCGCCTGCGCAGCGCGGTGCGCACGCTGGAGTCGTGTCGGATGCTGATGCACTGCCTCGACCCCGGTGAGGTGTACGCAGTGGCCCTCGACCTGCTGCTGCCGGCGATCGGTCGCGACCTGGGACTGGCTCTGTTCCGACGCAGCTCGATGCCCGGCTCCGACGGCATCGCCTTCCGCGGCTTCGACGAGGGGGCCGCGACCGAGCTCCAGCGGCGGCTGGCCCAGGCCAAGTCCGACGGCTCCCTGTTCTCGCTGCGCGAGCCGACGGCGACGCACGGGGGCCCGATCGGTGAGGCGCTCGAGGACCTCGGGGTCGGCGCGGGACCGGCGCTCATGGTGCCGCTTCACGGCGCCGAGTCGGAGCAGGGGCTGCTCTGGGTTCCCGAGCAGGATCGCCCGATCAGCGAGCAGGACTTCGATCAGGCGCGGCTGATCGCCTCCCACGCCGAGCTCGCCCTGACCAACGCCGAGCGGTACCACCGCGCCAAGGAGAAGGCGTTCATCGACGACGTCACGGAGGTGTACAACGCCCGGTATCTGCTCCAGGCCACGGAGCACGAGATCCGGCGCGCGGACCGGTCCGAACGCGATCTCAGCGTGCTCTTCCTCGATCTCGATCGCTTCAAGCGCGTCAACGACCAGTTCGGACACCTGGTCGGCTCGAACGTGCTGCGCAGGCTGTCCGAGGTCCTGATCGAGTGCGTGCGGCAGGTGGACACGCTCGCGCGCTACGGCGGTGACGAGTTCACGATCCTGCTGGTCGACACCCCCCACGAAGGCGCCTTGGCGGTGGCCGAGCGGATCCGGCGCACGGTCGCGGACACCCTGTTCGAGGGCTCCGGGGCGGCGCCGATCCGGCTCACGATCAGCATCGGTGTGGCCACCTTCCCCGTGCACAGCCGCGACCGCGAAGGGCTGCTCGATCTGGCCGACAAGGCGATGTACCGGGCGAAGTCACGCGGCCGCAACTGCGTGTGCTCGGCGGGCGAGCTCGAGCGCTAGCCCTCGCCTTCGCCCGGCTGCACCCCGCCGCGCGCGCCCTGTGGACGCTTGCGGGGCCGGCGCCGGGTCGCTGGCAGGCCGGTTCCGCCTCTGCTAACCAAGTGCGCGTTTTTCCGAGGCTTTCGGCGGGTGCTGCCGCCGAGCTGCTCCGCTTGATCGGCACCTGGACGACCCCGCTGGCGCGCGAGCGCCGGGAGACGGCGTCCGCCGCGCAGGCGCCGGGCCGGAACGACCGGAGGACACAAGCGCGTGAGCTCGGTGAGCGGAGGCCTCGACACCGCGTCCGGCCTGCGTCGCACCCACGCGGCGGGGCAGGTCGACCTCGCGTGCGTGGGCGAAGAGGTGGTGCTGGGCGGCTGGGTGCAGCGCCGGCGCGACCACGGCGGCGTGATCTTCGTCGACCTGCGCGACCGCGACGCCCTCGTGCAGGTCGTCTTCAAGCCCGACACGTCTCCGGCCTGCCACGAGCGCGCCGGCCACCTGCGCGCGGAGTACGTGATCGCGGTCCGCGGCCGCGTGCAGCGGCGCTCGCCGGAGACGGTCAACCCGAATCTCCCGACCGGAGCCGTCGAAGTGCTGGCCGACGAGCTGCGCATCCTCAACCGCGCGACGCCGCCGCCCTTCGCGATCGAGGAGGAGACGGACGCCGACGAGGCGACGCGTCTCGCCCACCGCATCCACGACCTGCGGCGTCCTCCCCTGCAGCGCGCGCTGCGCCTGCGCCACCGCCTGTGCCAGGCGGTGCGGGCGTCCCTCTGTGAGCAGGGTTTCCTCGAGATCGAGACGCCGATGCTGGCGAAGTCCACGCCCGAGGGCGCGCGCGACTTCCTGGTGCCGAGCCGTCTCCAGCCCGGCTCCTTCTATGCGCTGCCCCAGTCACCGCAGATCATGAAGCAGCTGCTAATGGTCGCCGGCTTCGACCGCTACTTCCAGATCGCGCGCTGCTTCCGGGACGAGGACCAACGCGCCGATCGGCAGCTCGAGTTCACCCAGGTCGACCTGGAGCTCGCCTTCGCCACGGTCGAGGACGTGCTCGCGGTGCTCGAGGAGGTGACGGTGGCAGGCTGCGCGGTGGCCGGGCTCGACCTGCCGCGGCCCTTTGCGCGCATCAGCTACCACGAGGCGATCGACCGCTTCGGCGTCGACCGACCGGACACCCGCATCCTGCTCGAGCTGGTCGATCTCACCGACACCTTCGCCCAGAGCGGATTTCGCGCCTTCCGCCAGGTGGTGGACGCGGGGGGGATCGTGAAGTGCCTGCCGGTCCACGACGCCGGCGACGTGTCGCGCGGCCAGATCGACAAGCTCGAGGCCTTCGTGAGGAAGGAGCTGGGCGGCAAGGGGCTCGCCTGGGTTCGCGTCGACGCGGACGGCGGATGGCAGTCGCCGATCGCGAAGTTCCTGAGCGAGGAGGAGCGCGGGACCGTGACCCGGCGGACCGGCGCCCGGCCCGGCAGCTTGATCTTCTTCCAGGCCGACGAGGCGGCTCGCGCCAACGCGATCCTCGCCCGGCTGCGGGTCGATCTCGGGGAGCGGCTCGGCCGCGTCGACGGCCGCCCCCACGACGTGCTCTTCGTGGTCGACTTCCCGCTCTTCGAGCGCGACGAGAAGGGCGGGCTCACCTACGTGCACCAGCCCTTCGTCGCTCCGCTCGACGAGGACCTCGACAAGCTCGAGAGCGCGCCCGAGTCGGTGCGCGGCACCCACTACGACGTGGTGATGAACGGCATCGAGCTCGGCTCGGGAAGTCTGCGCAATCACCGCTCCGACGTGCAGCGGCGCATCCTGGAGCTGATCGGCTACACGAAGAGCGAGGCCGAGGAGCGCTTCGGGTTCATGCTCGAAGCACTGGAGTCCGGCGCGCCTCCCCACGGCGGCTTCGCCTTCGGCTTCGACCGCTGGGCGATGGTGCTCGCCGGCGCCGCGAGCCTGCGCGAAGTGATCGCCTTTCCGAAGACCCAGCGCGGACAGGATCTGCTGATGGACGCGCCGTCGCCGGTGGGCGCCGACCAGCTGGAGGAGCTGTCGATCCGGGTCCGCGCGCCCCGGAGGGAAGACTGACCCGCCGTGCGGCCGCCGACCGGAGAAGGGTTGGCGACCGGGCAGAGGATGACTTATATCGCCACCGCCATGTCGAACGCCCCGACGCACGACCTGGAGCGCCTGAGGGAGGGCGCGACGAAGCTCGAGCGGTCGACGTTCGGCGACGCGATCATCTCCAACACGTGACTGGATAGAGAGGACCGACCCCCCAATGGCACGCAACAAGATCGCTCTGATCGGCGGCGGCAACATCGGCGGAGTCCTGGCTCAGGAGGCCGCCTTCCGCGAGCTCGGGGACGTCGTGCTCTTCGACGTCGTCGACGGCCTTCCCCAGGGCAAGGCGCTCGACCTCGCCGAAGGAGCTCCGGTGCTCGGCGCCGACGCGAGCATCTCGGGCACGAACGACTACAAGGACATCACCGGCGCCGACGTGGTGATCATCACCGCCGGCCTGGCGCGCAAGCCCGGCATGTCGCGCGACGACCTGCTCGCCACGAACCTCAAGATCATGAAGCAGGTCGCGGAAGGCGTGCGCGACAACGCGCCGAACGCCTTCGTGATCGTGATCTCGAACCCGCTGGACGCGATGGTCTACACCTTCAAGGAGGTGTCGGGCTTCCCGAAGAACCGCGTGATCGGCATGGCGGGCGTGCTCGACTCCTCCCGCTTCCGCGCCTTCGTCGCCTGGGAGCTGGGCGTGTCGGTCGAGGACGTGACGGCCCTGGTGCTGGGCGGGCACGGCGACACGATGGTGCCGCTGATCCGCTACTGCACGGTCGCCGGGATCCCGGTGGGCCAGCTGATCGCCAAGGAGAAGCTCGACGCGATCGTCGAGCGCACCAAGGGCGCCGGCGGCGAGGTGGTGGCGCTGCTCAAGACCGGATCGGCCTTCGTCTCGCCGGCCCTGTCCGCGATCTCGATGGCCGAGTCCTATCTCAAGGACAAGAAGCGCGTCCTCGCCTGTGCCTGTCTGCTCGAGGGCGAGTACGGGGTGAACGGACTCTACGTCGGCGTGCCCTGCGTGATCGGGGCGGGCGGCCTGGAGCGGGTGATCGAGGTGGAGATGAACACCGAGGAGCGCAAGCACTTCGACGCCTCGGTCGAGCACGTGCGCACGCTCGTGGACCAGATCCAGCTGTGAACGTCCACGAGTACCAGGCGAAGGCGCTGCTGCGAGAGTTCGGCGTCGCGGTTCCGCAGGGACGGCTCGCCACCACCCCGGCCGAGGCCGAAGAGGCCGCGCGCGCCCTGGGCGCCAAGGTGCTGGTGGTGAAGGCCCAGGTGCACGCCGGCGGCCGCGGCAAGGCGGGGGGCATCAAGCTGGCGAAGTCGCCCTCGGAGGCGAAGCAGGTGGCCAGCGAGATCCTCGGCATGACGCTGCGCTCGCCCCAGACCGGCCCGGAGGGGAAGGTCGTGCGCAAGGTCTACGTCGAGGAGGGATCGGCGATCGCGAACGAGCTCTATCTCGCGATCGTGCTCGACCGGGCGGCCGAGGAGTTCGCGATCATCGCCTCGACCGAGGGCGGCATGGAGATCGAGGTGGTCGCCGAGCGATCGCCCGAGAAGATCATCACGGTGCACGTCGACCCGAACCTGGGAATCCAGGGGTATCACGCGCGCCGCGTCGGCTTCGGCCTGGGCCTGACGGCCGATCAGGTGAAGCAGCTCGACGCCTTCCTCGGCGGCCTCTACCGCCTGTTCGTCGCCAAGGACGCCTCCCTGGCGGAGATCAACCCGCTGGTCGTCACCGAAGCGGGTGACCTGGTCGCCCTCGACGGTAAGCTCAACTTCGACGACAACGCCCTCTATCGCCATCCCGAGATCGCGGCGCTCCACGATCCCGAGGAGGAGGACCCGCGCGAGCTCGAAGCGAAGAAGATCGACCTCGCCTACGTCGGGCTCGACGGCGACATCGGCTGCATGGTGAACGGCGCGGGTCTCGCCATGGCGACGCTGGACATGATCCAGGTGTGCGGCGGCTCGCCGGCCAACTTCCTCGATGCCGGCGGTGGCGCCGACAAGGAGAAGGTGAAGGAGGCCTTCAAGCTGATCCTGCGCGATCCCAACGTGAAGGCGATCCTGGTCAACATCTTCGGCGGCATCGTGCGCTGCGACCTGATCGCCGAGGGCGTGGTCGCCGCGGCGGACGAGCTGTTGGTGAAGGTCCCTCTGGTGGTCCGGCTCCAGGGCACGAACGCGGCCGAGGGCCGCGCGATCCTGGCGAAGTCGGGCCTGAACATCACTCCGGCGGAGACGCTCGGAGAAGCCGGCGAGAAGGCGGTCGCGGCCGCGCGCGCCGCCGCGTAGGAACCTCATGACGATCCTCTGCGACAAGAACACGAAGCTGCTCGTGCAGGGCATGGGCCGGATGGGGCAGTTCCACGCCAAGCTCTCGATCGAGTACGGCACGCAGGTGGTGGGCGGCGTGGCGCCGGGCAAGGGCGGCCAGACGATCGAAGGGATTCCCATCTTCGACACCGTGTACGCGGCCGTGCAGGCCACCGGCGCCGACGCCTCGGTGATCTTCGTCCCGCCGCCGGGCGCCGCGGACGCGATCCTCGAGGCGGCCGACGCGGGCATCGCGCTCGCCGCCTGCATCACCGAAGGCATCCCGGCCCTCGACATGCTGCGGGCGAAGCACACCCTGCGCGGGAGCCCGATGCGCCTGATCGGGCCGAACTGCCCTGGCGTGGTGACGCCCGGACAGTGCCGGATCGGCATCATGCCGGCCCAGATCACCCGGCCGGGCCCGGTGGGCGTGGTGTCGCGCTCGGGCACGCTCACCTACGAGGCGGTCGACCAGCTCTCGCGGCTCGGCATCGGGCAGTCGACCTGCGTGGGCATCGGCGGTGACCCGGTGATCGGCACCACCTTCACCGACGCCCTCGCGCTCTTCGAGGCCGATCCAGGCACGTTGGCGGTGGTGATGATCGGCGAGATCGGCGGCAACGCCGAGGAGACCGCCGCGCAGTTCGTGAAGGAGCACATGAGCAAGCCGGTGGTGGCCTTCATCGCCGGCCAGAACGCGCCCCCGGGCAAGCGCATGGGCCACGCGGGGGCGATCATCGCCGGCGGCAAGGGTCGCGCGAGCGACAAGATCGCCGCCCTCGAGGCGGCCGGAGTCGCCGTGTCGCGCTCGCCCGCGGAGATCGGCGAGACCCTCGCCAAGCACGCGCCCTCGCTCGCCGGCTGATCCCCGGGGCGGCGGTGGAGCTGCTGCTGATCCGGCACGCGCTTCCCGAGCACGTCGAGACGCGCGACGGCAGTCCGGCCGATCCGCCGCTCTCCGCGGTGGGCCGCGCCCAGGCCGAGCGGCTGGCGGAGTGGCTGGCCGGCGAGGAGATCGCCGCCGTGTACGCCAGCCCGATGCGCCGCGCGCGCCAGACCGCCGAGCCGCTGGCGCGGACGCTCGGGCTCGAGGTTGCGCTCGAGCCGCGGATCGTGGAGATGGACCACCGCTCGGACGTGTACATCCCGCTGGAGAAGCTCAAGCGCGACGACTACCCGCGCTGGCAGGAGCTCGTGCAGCGCGGCGGGCTGTGGGCCGGCGTCGACCTGGCGGCTTTCCGCACGGGCGTGGTCGAGGCGATCGAGGAGATGATCGCGGCCTACCGCAGCGCAAGGGTGGTGGTGGTCTGCCACGGCGGCGTCGTCAACGCCTGGGCCGGCCACGTGCTCGGCATCGCCGATCCCTTCTTTCTCGACGCCCGCTACACCAGCGTGAGCCGGTTCCTGGCCGCCGGGACCGGTGAGCGCAGCCTGCTCAGCCTGAACGAGACCGCACACCTGCGGGAGATCCATCCGTAGACCCGTCGCGGTGGCCTACTCCATGCACCGGATCTGATGCCCGATCGCCCTGTCGGTACAGGCCTTCAGCGATTCGAAGCCGTGCTCCTGCCAGATTTCGTTCTCAGGGCCTCCCGCGCAGACCAGATCCCCGTCCGCATTCATCTCTCCTCCGCTCCGGCTCATGGGCCCTCCATCTGGGATTCGGTGGGAATCAGTCGCCGCGCCCCGCAGGATCAGCTCTCTTCGTTCCAGAAGTCGAAGAAATTGAACCACTGATAGGGTGCCATCTCGCAGTAGTGCTCCAGCCTGCTGGCGTAGGAGCTCACCGGCTCTCTGAGGCTCGCTTCGCCCTCGCCTCTTTCGAGCTGCACCTTCTCGGCCAGGACCTCGACGAAGACACGGTAGAGGCTCCCTCGCGCTCGGAGGGCGACCATGAAGAACAGCGGGCACTGGAGGAGACCGGCCAACCAATAGGCCGCTGTCGGAAACGCGACCGGGTCGCCCAGGAAGGAGACCTGACACGAGCGATCGCGGTGGCCGGGCTCGATTCGGTCCCCTAGCATCGCGACCAGCTCCCCGCGAGCCACGCAGGCTCGGATATGGAGAATCGTGTCCGTGGAGTCGGCATCGGCCTGGATCACCCGCACCTGGGCATCCGGAGCGAGCTGCCGGAAGAAGGCGTTGATCCGCGGTGCGTGGCGCGTGAACATCACGACATTGACCGGGCGGCGATCTTGGTGCGCGAGAGCGCGCAAGGCGTCGAAGCTCCCGAGGTGCGAGCCCAGGACGATCCCACCGCACGCCGGCGTGAGCAGGCGATCGTAGTGCTCGCGCCCGGTGACCTCGAAGCGAAGGTCGTCCTCGCGACCGAACCAGAGCACGATACGGTCGAAGATGGCGAGGGCGAACGCGCGGAAGTGCAGAAAGCTCGCCAGGAGGCCGGGTCGACGACCCAGCGCGAGCGCACCGGCGGGACGCGAAGCCATGCGTCGCAGATAGGCCCGCGATGCCCGGCGCGCGCTGGGCAGCGTGCAAAAGTAGTAGAGCACGATCGCGTGGACGAGCACCAGACTGACGGGCCGGCCGACCAGCCGATAGCAGGCAAGTACGGCACGCAGCCCCAGCACCGATCCGCGCTCGACGATCCGAGACCAGTCCGCGTTCTCGCTCATATCGCGACAGGCCTGGCGAAGGGCGCCCATTTCACGCCGAAACGCCGCGGGCCTCGACCAGTGCTGCGTGGACGCGGTCGACGAGGTCTTGCACCGTGCTCACGGAGGCGAGCTTCTCGTCTCGCAGGGTGATGGGAAGCGTCTCCTCGAGCTGCATGGCGAGATCGACCCAGTCGAGGCTGTCGAGGTCGAGGTCATCGACGAGGTGCGCTGCGGGCTCGATGTCCGCCGAATCCAGCCCGAAGTGCACCATGGCTGCGCGGATCACATCGAGGACGCTCTGTCGGCTCAGCAAGAGGTCCTTGGGCGCTTCCAAGTCGTTCTCCACCATACCCCGCAAGGCGCCGATCGATCGCACTATAGATTAGGGGGGCCAGCGCAACCAACACGGTGCAGTCGTCGGTCGACTCGTAGATGCGCTGTAAGATGGCGGCATGGTCGAGAATCGAACGGATGCGAGCTCCGAGCCCTTCGATTCGAGCGGCGACGGCGCCGCCGGGTGGAGCTGGCGGCGGGTCGGTCGCGGCGCCGCGACGGCGGTCCTCGACCTCTTGCTTCTCAAGCCCATCGCCATCTTCGTCTGGTGCTTTTCGCAGCGTGCGAACACTCTTCACTTCGCGGGACGCCGAGAGCTGCTCGACCGGATGAGGGGTGCTCTTTCCGAAGGGCGTCCGGTCGTCGTCGCGCTCAACCACGTTTCGTGGTTCGACGATCCGGTGATTCCCATGGCTCTGTACCGGACGGGCCAGCGGGCTGCTCTCGAGTTCGTCGCTCTCGCGGGCCTGGCCGCCGTGTGTTTGCTGCTTCCTCCGGACGTCCTGCCGCCGCCGGCCGGCATCGCCGCGACGGTTGCGGGGGCCGCCGGGATCGCGCTGTTCGGCGCTGGCAAAGTCTGGTGGACGCTCGGCGACCGGGTGAATCTCAGCGACGCCTCGGTGCTCCGGG
>CAZZFT010000128.1:0-14302 GCA_964653555.1 uncultured Spirochaetales bacterium
GCCTCGGCCTCGTAGCCCATGCGCGCCATCAGCTCCTTGTGGAAGTTGCGGTCGCGGGCGCCCATGCCGCCGATGTAGAAGCCGAGGTTCGCCTTCAGCGGGGCGTAGGCGGCGGCGAGGTCTCCGGTGATCCGGACGCTGATCGTGACCGCGATCTCGAAGCCGGGCCGGAGCGCGCCGAGCGACTCGGCGTAGACCTCGGGACGGAAGGGCGAGTAGTAGAGCGGCAGCCAGCCGTCGGCGATCTCCGCGGTCATCGCGACGTTCTTCGGCCCCTCGGCCCCGAGGAAGATCGGCAGGTCGGCGCGCAGGGGATGGGTGATCGACTTGAGCGGCTTGCCCATCCCCCAGGCGCCCGGCCCCGTGTAGGGCAGGGGGTAGTGCGGACCGGCGCTCGTCACCGGCGCCTCGCGGCGCAGCACCTGGCGCACGATGTCCACGTACTCGCGCGTGCGCGCCAGGGGCTTCGCGAAGGGCTGGCCGTACCAGCCCTCCACCACCTGGGGGCCGGACACGCCGAGGCCGAGGATCACCCGCCCGCCCGAGAGATGGTCGAGGGTGAGGGCGTGCATCGCCGTCGAGGTCGGGGTGCGCGCGCTGATCTGCACGATCGCGGTGCCGAGCCGGATCCGCTCGGTGTGGGCGCCGATCCAGGTCAGCGGCGTGAAGGCGTCCGAGCCCCAGGCCTCGGCGGTCCACACCGAGTCGTAGCCGAGGCGCTCGGCCTCCTGGGCGATCTCGACGAAGTGGGGGTGGGGGGCGCGCTGCCAGTAGCCGAGCTGCACGCCGAGCTTCAGAGCTTTCAAGGTCTTCCCTCCCGCGGCCGGCGTCCCGGACTCAGACGACCGGCCCGACCGACTCGACACGGTACTTCTCGACCGTCATCTCCTTCACGCCCAGCCCGGCCACCCGCCCCTGGAAGGTGAGCATGTGGGGTGTCTCGAAGTGGCGATCGAGGGCCTCCTGGGACTCCCACTCCTCGAAGACGCGGAAGAGGTCGGGCTCCTCCAGGTCCGCCGAGAAGGCGTAGCTGATACACCCCGGCTCTCGTCGGGTGGCGCGAGCCACCTCGACGGCCTCGCGGATCGCCTCCTCGCGCCTGCTCGGATCGATCCGGATCACGCCCGCGATCACCAGCACGATGCCGCCTCCCTCGTGGTCTCGAGTGGCCAGGCTACACGCTCCCCGTGCCGATCGGGAGTACGCCGGCTTGGAAGGGCCCGGGAGAGTGGATACGATTCGCGGCCTTCACCGGGAGACGGCCGCCGCGCCCACACGCCGCGAGGTGACGTGACGATCCTCGACCTGATCCGCGAGCGCGGGGGAGAGCGCTTCGAGCTGTTCGAGCGCTACCTCAACACCCAGCACGTCCGCGTCCTGAAGACGATCGGCTTCGATCGCCACTACGTCCGGGCCCGCGGCCCCTATCTCTACGACGCCGAGGGCAATCGGTACCTCGATCTGCTCTCGGGCTACGGCGTGTTCGCGGTCGGGCGCAACCACCCGGCCGTCGTCTCGGCCCTGCGCGAGGTTCTGGAGGCGGAGCTGCCGAGCCTCGTGCAGATGGACGTGTCGCTGCTGGCGGGAATCCTGGCCGAGCGCCTGCTCGCCACGATCCCGGCGCCCCTGGAGAAGGTGTTCTTCACCAACTCCGGCGCCGAAGCCGTGGAGGCCGCGATCAAGTTCGCCCGCTACCACACCGACCGTCCGGGCCTCGTCTACTGCGAGCACGGCTTCCACGGCCTCACGATGGGCGCCCTGTCGCTGAACGGTGAGGAGATCTTCCGCGACGGCTTCGGCCCCCTGCTGCCCGACTGCCGGCGCGTCCCCTTCGACGATCTCTCCGCCCTCGAGAGGGCGCTGTCCTCGCGCGACGTGGCGGCCTTCATCGTCGAGCCGATCCAGGGACACGGCGTGAACGTGCCGAGCGAGGACTACCTGCGCGAGGCCGCGCGCCTGTGCCGCGCCCACGGCACGCTGTTCGTCGCCGACGAGATCCAGACGGGCCTCGGGCGGACCGGTCGCATGTGGGCGATCGAGCACTGGGGCGTCGAGCCCGACATGCTGCTGTCGGCGAAGGCGCTGTCGGGCGGCTTCGCGCCCGTGGGCGCCGTCGCCCTGCGCCGCGACGTCTTCGACTCGCTCTTCTCCAACATGGTCCGCTCGCCGGTGCACGGCTCGACCTTCTCGAAGAACAACCTGGCGATGGCCGCGGGCATCGCCACTCTCGACGTGATCGCGAGCGAGGGGCTGGTCGACAACGCGGCGAAGATCGGGGAGGGGATCCTCACGGATCTGCGCGGGCTGGTCGGCCGTTACGACTTCGTGCGCGCCGTGCGCGGTCGCGGGCTGATGCAGGCGATCGAGTTCGGGCCCTCGGACCGGTTCTCCCACCGAGCCGCCTACAAGCTGCTCGACGCCGCCCAGAAGGGGCTGTTCAGCCAGCTCGTCACGGTGCCGCTGTTCGCGAAGCACCGGATCCTGTCACAGACCGCGGGCCACGACCTGCCCGTGGTGAAGTTCCTGCCGCCTCTGGTGATCGGCGACGCCGACCGCCAGTGGATCGCGAGCGCCGTGGACGCGGTGGTGGCCGACACCGAGAACGTCGGGGGCGCGATCTGGGACCTGGGGAAGACGCTGGCGAGCGCTGCGATCCGGACCAAGGCGGGAGGGCGCAGGTGACGCGCGTCTTCGTGACCGGCGGCAACGGCTTCATGGGCTCGCGCATCGTGCGCGCGCTGCTCGCCAGGGGCTACGACGTCACCGCGCTGGTGGGCGCCGACCAGAACCTGGACAATCTCGAGGGCACGAACGTGTCCACCCGGCCCCTCGATCTGCTCGACCGAGAGAACGTGCGCGCGGCGCTCGAGGGCGGCGAGCTGCTGGTGCACAACGCCGCCTGCTACAGCTTCTGGGAGCCCGATCCCGAGCGGATCTACCGCGTGAACGTGGACGGCACCCAGCACGTGCTCGATGCGGCCGCCGAGCACGGCTACCGCAAGATCGTCTACACCAGCAGCACGGCCACGCTCACGCCCTCGATCAACCGCCTCGTCGAGACCGAGGACAGCCTCTTCGACCTGCGCTCCTTCCAGGGGCACTACAAGAGCTCGAAGGTGATCGCCGAGATGGCGGTGATGCGGCGCGCCGCACGCGGCATGCCGCTGGTGGTGGTCCACCCGACCACGGTGCTGGGGGAGGGCGATCACCGCCCGACTCCCACCGGCGGCATGATCGTCCACTTCATCAACGGCCGGATGAAGGCCTACGCCGACACGGTCCTCAACATCGTCGACGTCGACGACGTCGCCGAGGGGCATGCCCTCGCGCTCGAGCACGGCGAGCAGGGCCATCAGTACATCCTCGGGGGCGAGAACCTCACGATGGGCGAGATGTGCGAGGTGCTCTCGGGCCTGACGGGCATCCCGGTGCCGCGGGTCGTGCTGCCGCCGCACCTCCTGCTCGGGCTCGGTCGGATCGGCGAGTGGATCGCGAACCACTGGACCCACCGCACACCGCTCGTCGATGTCGAGTCGACGCTGCACGCGATGGCGAACCGCGCCTCGGACTCGGGCAAGGCGGAGAAGGAGCTGGGCTACCGGCCCAGCCTCGCCCGCACCGCTCTCGCCAAGGCGACGCACTGGTTCGTGGAGAACGGCTACTGCAAGGAGCGCTACCGCCGGCGCATCGAGGCCCACGGCGCGCTGCGCAGCGCGCTCGCCGTCACGACGAGCATGTAGCCCGGAGAGAGGGGCGACCGGGACGCCGGCGACGTCAGCGGCGCCGTCGCCGCTCGTTCAGGGCGAGCAGCGCCGCGAGGGCGCCCACGCGCAGCGAGGTCGTTCCGGGCTCGGGCAGCAGGAACACGTCGCCCCGGAGGTCGACGACGTAGAGGTTGCCCTGGTCGTCTTCCCCGAACGACGAAACCAGGTCGACGACGCCGACGTCGGGGGTGAAGCGGGGATCGCTCCCGTGGTCGATCAGGTCGCCGTAGTGGGTGCCGTCGAACCCGGCGGGATCCGATCCGTCCCAGACCAGCGAGTACACCCTGGCCGTCGCGTAGTCGGCGAAGAAGTAGCGGCCCACGAGCTCCTGGATCGGGCCGCGGTACACGTAGCCGCCGGTGACCGCGATTCCGGCGACGGGGGTTCCGGGATCCGAGCAGGTCGCGTCCGCGTGGGGGTAGTCGAGGATCGGGTCGATCGCTCCGGGCGCCGATCCGCCGACGCCGCCCGTGGGCGTGGCGATCCCGCCTTCGCGCAGCCTCCAGCCGTAGTCCTCTCCGCCCGGGCTCGAGGCGGGCTGGACGTCGATCTCCTCGCAGTGGTTCTGTCCGACGTCGCCGATGTAGAGATCGCCGGTCGCGCGGTCGAAGGAGGCGCGCCAGGGGTTGCGCAGCCCATACACCCAGATCTCGTCGTCTCCGACCGCGCCGACGAAGGGGTTGTCGGGCGGGATCGCGTAGTTGCGCTCGGCATCGGCGGGGAAGTCGTCCCCTCTCGGATCGATGCGCAGGATCTTGCCCAGCCAGTTGTCGGTGAGGTCCTGGGCGTTGCCGGTTCCGGCGGTGTGGCCGACGTCGTTGTCGTCGGCGCCGCCGCCGTCTCCGAGGGCGACATAGAGCATGTCGTCGGGCCCGAAGGCGATCCAGCCGCCGTTGTGGTTGAGCTGGGGCTGGAGCGCGCTGAGCACGGGCGTCTCGCTGCTCGGGTCGGCGACGTCCGGGTCCGAGGACACCTGGAAGCGCAGGAGCCGGGTGTCGGGATCGGTGAGATACACGTAGAAGAACCCGTTGGTCGCGTAGTCCGGGTCGAAGGCCAGCCCGAGCAGGCCCTGCTCGTTCGCGGTGGCGAGTCCGGCCAACGTGAGGAAGGGGGTGGGGAGCAACGCCCGGTCGGAGAGCCGCAGGATGCGGATCCTGCCGGTGTGCTGCTCGAGGATGAACACGCGCTCCGCGTCGCCCGGCGGTGCGGTCAGGTAAACCGGCCGGCTCAGGCCGCTGGCGACCCGGACCAGGGCGAAGCCCGCGGCAGCGTTCGCGAACGCCAGCGTCAGCGCCGCCAGAGCGACGAGAGATCGACGGGCGCCGACGTAGCTCGCTGTCACGCATCTCGCGCCCTGCGTCTCGTGCATGTTCCACCTCTGTCCCGGTCTCTTCCCAATCTCGCCGGTGCCGCCCACGCCCAGCAGGTGCCGGTGGACGTCGGAGGGTCGCGGCGGACGGCTTCAGCGGCGTGAGGGGACGGGAACTGCGAGATCCGTGGGCCATTCTTGCACGACGAGGCGTGATCCGTCGTGAGCGGGATCACGCGGGGTGGGAGAATCCGGAGCCCGGGCGGCGAAGGACGGACGCTCGAGGGCTTAGGTTGCCCCTTCGTGCACGTGCACGGGTGCCGGCGATCCGGCGCGCTCCTCTGCAGCGAGCAGGGCGACGGGGAAGCGTGCCCAGAGGTCCCCGAGCGCTACCGCGCCCCGCCAGCCGCGTTCGTGGGTGAGCAGATTCGTCCACTCTCCTTCGGGGAGATGCAGCGTCGTGTCGCTCCAGCGACCCCCGGCGCCCAGAGCCAGGCGCGGCACGGCAGTGACGGCGGTGACGCCGCGCGGCGCGCTCCGCGCGAAGGCGACGACGCGGTGTCCGTGATGCCCTTGCGCGGGAAGCGCGTGGTATCCGCTCTCCGGGCCGAAGGCCTCCGGACGGCGTCGCCGCAGGTGGAGCGCCTGCCGGGTCACCCACAGCTTCGGTGCGCCCGTCTCCGACCGTGACAGCACATCCTCGGGCGACGGATCGGTGTCGGTCCAGCGCAGCAGGCGCCGACGCCTCGCGTAGTCGACCGGGCGGCGGTTATCGGGATCGACGAGGGAGAGGTCCCAGAGCTCGGTGCCCTGGTATACGTCCGGGATGCCCGGGGCGGTGAGCTTGAGCAGCGTCTGGGCGAGCGAGTTCGTGCGTCCGGCTGGGATCAACGGCGCCACGAAGCGCTCCAGGTCGCACAGGAACTCTTCGTCTTCCAGGAGTCCCTCGACGAAGTGACGCACCGCGCTCTCGTACTCCGGGTCCGGATGCGTCCACGACGTGTGGGCGCGCGCTTCGCGGATCGCCTTCTCGACATAGGATCGGGCGCGCTCGCGGGGAAGCGGGTGGGCGCCCACCAGGATCTGATAGAGGAAGTACTCGAGCCTGCGGTCCGGGAGATCGCCGCGCCGATGGACCTCGTTGTGATCGCGCCAGCGCCGGACCGCCGCTCCCCAGCGCGCCGGAATCTCCGAGAGCAGGGCGAGGCGCGCGCGCACGTCCTCGCTGCGCTTCGTGTCGTGGGTCGAGGTCGTCAGGAGGCCGAGGGGGTGGTCCCGCTGTCGGCGCCGGCAATCGGCGTGGAACTGTTCGGGGAGGGTCCCGAAGTGCGACGGGTTGCAGCCTACCTCGTTGAGCGCGAGGAATCGCGCGAAGGTGTAGAGCGCCGTGTCCTCCACCCCCTTTGCCATCAAGGGGCCCGTCGTCTGTTGGAAGCGCCGGACGAACTCCGCCGCGTCGGC
This sequence comes from uncultured Spirochaetales bacterium, assembly GCA_964653555.1. Taxonomy (GTDB): domain Bacteria; phylum Myxococcota_A; class UBA9160; order UBA9160; family SMWR01; genus JAHEJV01. Next base: position 6,535 of record CAZZFT010000128.1, read on the forward strand.
CTTCGCGGCCGGGGCGCGCAGCCGCAGCAGCTCGAGAACGAAGCGGAGGCTGCGGGCGAGATCGGGCCGATGGCGGGTCGCCGAGTCGGCCGCCTGCGCGAGTACCGATTCGTCTTCGGGCTCCACTCTCCCCGACTCGAACTCGACATAGCTGCGGTAGACCGGAAAGCGGATCAGCAGCTCCGCGAGTGCCGCCCGCAGCTCCGCGCGTCGCGGTGGCGCTGTGCGGAAGCCCGTCGACGCGCAGCGCAGCAAGGCGCGCTCGAGCCGAGCCAGCTCGGGACGGAACAGCGCCTCGAGCACGCTGCGTTTGCTCCGCACCACCGTCGCTTCCCAGCTCTCGCGGTCCCGGGTGAACTGCCGATAGATCCGCGTCAGCTCCCGCTCGCCCGCGGGATCGACGAACAGCCCACCGACCGAGGACAGGAAGTCGTATCCCGTCGTCCCGGCGGCGGACCAGGAGTCGCGCAACCGTTCGCCCGGCTCCAGGATTTTCTCGACGACGACCCAGGCGTTCTCGGTCGTCGTAGCGAGCCGGCGCAGGTACTCGGCGGGGTTGCTCAGGCCGTCGGGGTGGTCGACCCGGAGGCCTTGGACTTTCCCCGCCCGCACCCATTCCAGGATGCGCTGGTGAGTGGCTCGGAACACCTCGGGGTCCTCCACCCGCACGCCGATCAGCGAGTGGACGTCGAAGAAGCGCCGGTAGTCGAGGTGCGACTCGCTCCTCCGCCAGTGCACCAGCCGGTAAGGCTGGGCCTCGAGCAGGGCGCGCAGCGTCCGCGGGTCGCCTCGATGCTCCTCGTCGCGGAGATCCCGGTCCCCCGGATCCAGCGGCAGGCAGCCATCCCCGACATGGAGCACCGGCTCGCCGGGACGGGTTCCGATCCGCACGACACCGTCGCGGATCGCCGCGTCGAGATCGCGGTCCAGGAGCGGCAGTTCGATCGCTCCGTCCCCGCGCGCGGCGCAGGCCTCCCAGTCGACGTCGAAGAAGTGCGCGCGGGAGCTGGCGGAACCGCGGCGGAGGACGCTCCACCACCAGCGGTTGCCGGGAGTCGCGGTAGAGAGGTGGTTCGGAACGATGTCGAGCAAGTGACCGAGGCCGTGCCGCGCGAGAGCCCGCCAGAAGTGCTCACCGCCTTCGCTGCCGCCGCGATCGGCATCGATCCGGGTGGGATCGATGGCGTCGTAGCCGTGGGAGCTCCCGGCCTCGGCCTGGAGGATCGGCGAGGTGTAGACGTGGCTCACGCCGAGTGCCGCGAGGTAGTCGGTCAGCTCGGCGGCGTCGTGCAGGGAGAAGTCGCCGTGCAGCTGGAGGCGGTAGGTGCAGCGCGGGTGTGGCGCGCCGCCGTCGCCGATCCTCGAGCGATCGGCCGCCGGCCTCACGGGGGTCCGCCGGATCCGGATCCCGGCGGTTCGTCCTCCGGGGCGAGGACCAGCACGCCCAGGGGCGGCAAGCGCAGCACGAGGGAATGGCCGCGTCCGTGGGAGGGAACCGGCTCGCTCTCGATCCGGGGCGAGGATTCGAAGCGGCTGCCGCCGAAGCGGGGATCGTCGCTCGACAGCAGCTCGTGATAGGCGCCGCCCGCGGGTGCGCCGATCCGGTAGTTTTCGTGGGGTGTCGGCGTGAGATTCATCACCACGACGAGGTGGTCGTCTCCATCGCGTCGCTCGAAGGAGAAGATCGAGCGATCGCGATCCATGCAGTCGATCCAGGCGAAGCCCTCGGGATCGGGATCGCGCCGCCACAGGGCGGGCCGCTCGCGGTAGAGCTGCAGGAGGGCGTGCAGATACTCGGCGAGGGCCCGGCGGTCGGGGTCCTCCGCGAGATGCCAGTCGAGGCTCGCGTCCGCGTTCCACTCGCGGTCGGGTGCCAGCTCGGTCCCCATGAACAGCAGCGTCTTCCCCGGCCGCAGCACCTGGTAGGCCAGCAGCGCTCTCAAGTTGGCGAGCTTCTGCCAGCGATCGCCGGGCATCTTGTCGAGCAGGGCACCCTTGCCGTGGACCACCTCGTCGTGGGAGAGCGGGTTCACGAAGTGCTCACTGTACTCGTAGAGCATCGAGAAGGTCAGATCGTCCTGGTGGAAGCGGCGATGGATCGGATCGCGCTGGAAGTAGGTCAGCGTGTCGTGCATCCAGCCCATGTTCCACTTGAAGTGGAAGCCGAGTCCGCCCTCTTCGGGAGTCCGGGTGACGCCTCCCCAGGAGGTCGACTCCTCGGCGATCGTCAGTGCTCCGGGAACCTCCTCCCGGACGACGCGATTGGTCTCGCGCAGGAACTCGATCGCCTCGATGTTCTCGCGGCCGCCGTAGGGATTGGGGATCCACTGGCCCGAACGGCGGCTGTAGTCCAGGTAGAGCATCGACGCGCAGCCCGTCGAAGTGGAACTCCTGGAGCCAGTAGAGGGCGTTGGCGACCAAGAAGTTGCGCACCTCGTTGCGGCCGTAGTTGAAGATCAGCGTGCCCCAGTCCGGGTGCTCCCCGCGTCGCGGATCTTCGTGCTCGTACAGCGCCGTTCCGTCGAAGCGTCGCAGCGAGAAGTCGTCCTTGGGAAAGTGTGCCGGCACCCAGTCGAGGATCACGCCGAGACCGGCCCGGTGGCAGGTGTCGACCAGGAAGCGCAGGTCGTCGGGCGACCCGTAGCGCGCGGTTGGCGCGTAGTAGCCCGTGACCTGGTAGCCCCAGCTCGGGTAGTAGGCGTGCTCGGCGATCGGCAGGAGCTCCACGTGGGTGAAGCCCAGCCGTGATACGTGCTCCACGAGACGGGGAGCGATCTCCCGGTAGCCCAGGGGTCGGTTCCCTTCTTCGACCACGCGCGCCCAGGAGCCCAGGTGCACCTCGTAGATGGACATCGGCTCGCGGGCGAAGTCGCGCCCGGCGCGTGCTCTCATCCACGCGGCGTCCGACCAGACGTAGCTCGAGTCCGCCACGACCGAGTCGGTACCCGGCGGGACGTCCATCGCGCCGGCCACGGGGTCGGTCTTGATCCGGATGGCCCCCTCGCGCGTCGCCAGCTCGTACTTGTAGCGCGCGCCGGCCCCCACTCCGGGAACGAAGATCTCGAACACGCCCGTCGAGCCCACCGCGCGCATCGGGAGCAGGCGGCCGTCCCAGCCGCAGAAGTCGCCCACCACACTGGCGCGCCGGGCGTTGGGCGCCCAGACCGCGAAGCGCGTGCCCGCAGTCCCGTCGATCACACAGGGATGAGCGCCCAGCGCCTCCCAAAGGCGTCGGTGCGTTCCCTCCGCGATCAGGTGCAGATCGAGCTCGCCCAGGGTCGGTGCGAAGCGGTAGGGATCTCCCCGGACCCAGCGGTTGCCGTCGGCGAAGTGGAAGGCCAGGCGGTAGGACGGGGGGCGCTCCGCGTCGACGGGCGCCGCGAACAGGCCCTCCGCCACCCGCGTCATGCCGATCGCCTCGTCCTTCTCCAGCAACAGGTCGGCGCGGACTGCATCCGGATGGTAGGCGCGCACGACCCAGTGCCCGCGATCGCTCAGGCGGTGGGGACCGAGCAGCGCGTGGGGCTGGGCGCTGACCGCGTCGAGCAGGGCCCGCACGGCGTCGGAGTCGGCTCCGTGGAGAAGATCGTTCTCGGAGCGGGTTCTTTCCGTCATGCTCCTCCCGTCACATCGAGCGACTCGGCACCGTAGACCCAGGCCGCGTCGGAGGCGATGCGCACCGGCCGATCGGCCGTGACCCGCTCCGGCGCCGAGGTGCCTGGACCGCCGAAGCGACGCTCTTGGGTGTCGAGCCGGAGTCGCCAGCTCGAGCGCGTCGGCGGGATCGGGACCTCGCTTTGCCCGTCGCCGATCTGGAACAGCGCCAGCAGCGGGGGTCCCGTCTCGGGCTGGAGCTGGAGGCGCACGGTTCCCGGTCCCGGGCTGTCGGCGAAGGCCAAGGCGCCCCCGGGCCGGAGCGCGGGCTCCGCTCGGCGCAGCGCCAGCAGGGCGCGGTGGAGGCTCTCGACAGCCTCGCGGCGCGGCTGGCCCCGACGTCCGCGATCCAGGCGACTGGCCTCGAAGGTCTCGGGCGCGTTGGGGTCCGGCACTTCGCCCTGCCAGCCGAAGGAGGCGAACTCCCGGCGGCGTCCGTCGCGCACGGCCGCGCGCAGCGCGGGATCGCCATGGTCCACGAAGTAGAGGAAGGGGCGGGTCTCACCGTACTCCTCCCCCATGAACAGCAGCGGCAGGCAGGGCGAGAGCAGGAGGAAGGCCGTCGCCAGGCGACTGCGGGCCGCGGAGACCAGGGTGACGAGGCGGTCACCGCGGGCGCGGTTTCCGACCTGGTCGTGGTTCTGTACGCACACCACGAAGCGGTCGCCGGCGAGATCCCGGGCGGGGGCGCCGTGGTGGCGCTGCCGGTAGGCGGAGTAGACGCCGTCGAACACGAAGCGGTCCCGAAGCGCCTTGGCAATCGCCTCGGCGCCGCCGAAATCGACGTAGTAGCCGCTGCGCTCCCCGGTCAGGCCGGCGTGCACCGCGTGGTGGAAGTCGTCGCACCACACCGCGTCGAGCCCGGCGCCCCCCCGCTCGGGGGAGCGGACCAGGTCCGGATCGTTCGCGTCGCTCTCCGGGATCGCGTGCACCGCGCGGCCCAGCCGCTCGCCCAGGCCGTGCACGGCCATGGCGAGCTGCTGAAGGAAGGGGCGCGGCGACGCGTCGCAAATCGCGTGCACAGCGTCCAGCCGCAGACCATCCAGGTGGTACTCGGCGATCCAGTGCAGGGCGTTCTCGACGAAGTAGCGGCGCACCTCGTCGCTTCCGGGACCGTCGAAGTTGAGCGCGTCGCCCCAGGGCGTCCGGTAGCGGTCGGTGAAGTAGGGGCCGTAACGCCCCAGCACGTTGCCCTCCGGACCGAGATGGTTGTAGACGACGTCGAGCAGGACGGCGAGGCCCCGGGCGTGGGCGGCATCCACCAGTCGGCGCAGGGCCTCGGGACCGCCGTAGGTATTCTGCGGGGCGTAGGGGAAGACACCGTCGTAGCCCCAGTTCCGCGACCCGGGGAACTGCGCCACCGGCATCAACTCCAGGGCGGTGATTCCCAGGTCACGCAGCGCCGCGAGATGATCGATCGCGGCGTCGAAGGTCCCCTTCTCCGTGAAGGTCCCGACGTGCAGCTCGTAGAACACGAGGTCCGGACGCGCGACACCCCGCCAGTGCTCGTCGGTCCACGGGAACCGGTTCGGATCCACGACCCGGGAGGGGCCGTGGACCCCGCTCGGCTGGAAGCGGCTCACGGGATCGGGCAACGGCTCTCCGTCGTCGAGGCGGAAGGCGTAGTCCGATCCGGCGGTCGCCTCCTCCGCCACCCCCGCGAAGATGCCTTCTCCCTCGGCGCGCAGCGGCATCGTGCGGGTCGCCGACGGGCTGGGGAAACAGACCGCCGCGCGCGCGGCACGCGGCGCCCAGACCGAGAACGCGACGCCCTCGGCCTGCGCCCGCGCTCCGCGCGAGAGCGAGAAGCCCGACGTCACGGCGCCGATCCCGCGTCCAGCAGGTCGCATACTCCGCGCAGCGGGATCGCGAGCCAGTCGGGGCGGTTGTTCAGCTCGTAGCCGATCTCGTACAGGGCCTTCTCGAGCAGGCACACCGCGAGCATCCGCTCCGCCTGGGAGCGTTCGGGTAGGAGCTTCGCCGGCTGCACGGCCTTGTAGTAGCCCTCCAGGAACGCCCTGCGCACGGTGTCGGTCCAACGCCGCAGCCAGGACTCGTGGGGGCCGGTGGGCTCGTCGGCCCGCACCTCGCGATCGCTCTCGCGGCCGCGACGGATGAACTCGGCCGCGTAGTCGAAGGAGCGCAGCATTCCCGCCACGTCCACGAGGGGGGTGCGCTTGCGGCAGCGCTCCGCCAGGGAGCGCGCGGGCTCGCCCTCGAAGTCGAGGATCACGAAGTCCTCACCGGTGAACAGGACCTGACCCAGGTGGTAGTCCCCGTGACATCGGATTGCCTGGCCCCCCGCGGCCACGTCCGCGATGTCGTGGGCGCGGCGCTCGATCTCGCCGCGGCGCGCGAGCACCTGCTCGGCCAGGGGGCGCAGCGGGGGCGGTATCGACTCGAGGCGACTCGTAAGCAGGTTCAGGTTGCGCACGGCGATGTTGCGCACCGCCTGGGCCTGACTGCGTCGCATGAAGGGAGTGAACGGCTCGGGACGGAGCTCCGGATCGGCTGGCGCGCCAGCCAGGGCGACGTGCAGCTCGCCCGTCCGCTGGCCCAGCAGTCGGGCGGACTCCCCGAAGCTCTCGATGCGCGTCGCGGCGCGGCGCGCGGCCGCCTTCTCCTCCGCGTCCTCCCCCACCGAGACGGGGACCTCGTCGAGGATCGCGTCCAGCTCGTGCAGGGTGAACTCCCACGCGTCCCCCTCGCTCGTCACCCAGCTCTGGAACAGGGCCACGGTCGAGGTCGGTTGGGACGGGCGCTGGAGCTCGAGATGGCCCGCGTGACCCGGGGTGTTCGGGTAGTGCACCGTCTCGCTCAGGTGTCGGCCGAGTACCAGCTCGGGGCTGGGCCCCGGATCGAGACGCCGCAGCAGCTTCGCCACCAGCTGATCCCCGTAGCGCCAGGAGGTGTTGCTCTGCTCGACGCCGAGCAGCTTCGGCGCGGGGAGCTCTCCCGAGCGCGCCCGCTGCCGTAGGCTGCGGGCAGGGACGCCGACCAGCCGGGACCGGGCTCCGCGCACCCTGCGTCCGCGAGCCGCCACATCGAGCAGGGCGCTCCCGAAGGCCGGATCGCTGGACGCGTCGAACAGGTGGCCCTCGACGGTTCCCTGGGGCTCCTCGACGCGGACGCGGGCCACGGCGCGCTCGACGTCTTCGGCGCCCAGACGGAAGCTCAGGGGGAGCACGTACTCCTCGGGCTCGCGCTCCGCGTAGGACACCCGGACCAGCGCGAGCAGGGCCTCGTCGATCGGGATCGCGTCGGCGATCGCCACGGACCGGATCTCGAGCGCCTTGCTCCGGAACCAGCGCTGTCGAGGCAGATAGCGCGCCAGCGCCGCCTCGAGCGGCGCGCGCTGGTCTCCGCGCACCAGCTCGCTCCAGGACTCCTGGACGGTGATCTCCGGAAGCCGGTGCGGCGCCGTGACGCCGGCCTCCGACGGCTCCTCGGCTTCGAGCGCGAACCAGAAGAAGCCGTGAGGCCCGAGCGTCACCAGATAGGGGAGCTCGCCGATCCGCGGAAAGTCGGTGCGGCCGAAGAGCTCCACCGGCGTGCGGCCGGCGAACTCGCCGAGATCGAGCTCCGCATACTGCGGATTGCGCGAGAGGTTCGCGACGACGAGCAGGCACTCACCCTCGAAGCGGCGAACGAAGGCGATCACCGACCGGTTGGCGGGGGCGAGGGGCTCGAAGCTGCCGCGCCCGAAGGCGCGGAAGCGCCGGCGCAACGCGAGCATCCGCTTCGTCGCCCACAAGAGCGAACTCGCGTTGCGCTGTTGCACCTCGACATTCACCGCATCCGGGCTGTACTCCGGATCGGAGACCACGGGCAGGAACAGCTTCTGGGGATTGACGCGGGAGAACCCGGCATTGCGATCCGGGCTCCACTGCATCGGGGTTCGGACCGCGTCGCGATCGCCGAGATAGATGTTGTCGCCCATCCCGATCTCGTCCCCGTAATAGAGGATGGGCGTACCTCCCAGGGACAGCAGCAGCGACTGCATCAGCTCGATGCGGCGCCGGCTGTTCTGGAGCAGGGGGGCCAGGCGGTGGCGGATGCCCAGGTTGATCCGGGCCCGCGTGTCCCGGGCGTACACCCGCCACATGTAGTCCCG
>CAZZFT010000129.1:0-14251 GCA_964653555.1 uncultured Spirochaetales bacterium
GAGGAAGCGGTGGTGCTGGCGTGCCTGAACGCGACGAATCGGTGGATGGCGGAGTAGGAGCGGCTTGGACGCACCCCGTCCAGATTCCGAAACGGCAACGCCAATCGACTAAGTGATCAAATCCCCCTAGGCCTCACGTGCTGAGACGAGCGGACCACTGAGCGGAGCCTCTTGCACATCCACCCTAGCGAACGTGGGTGTGACTTCCTACGGAAGGAGGTGGCTCATATGGGATGGCTTTTCTCCATCGCCTTGGCTGGAGCGATCAGGCTCGGGGCTATTAGGCTCTAGGCACTGAGGCCAGGGGGATTATCTCCGATGATTCCGCGGACGCCCGACGCCCACAACGATTTCCGGCGCTATACGCTTGCGGTAGCGGGTCTCGGCTCCCTTGCCGCGGTAGCCACGCTTTGGGTCCAACCACCCAACATCACCGGCCCTTGGCTCGTCGCCTTCGGAACGCTTCTCGCCCTTGCGATTGCGAGCGCGGTCCTCGCGCTCAAGATAACGGAAGGTGGCGCCTCCACCGCCGTCGACTTCCTTCCACAACTTGCCGCGATCATCCTCCTCGGGCCTACCGGGGCTGTCGCCTTGACGGTTGTCGAGCAGCTCGTCGTTGAGTTCCTAGTACTTCACAAGCCTCCCCTGAGGGCAACGTTTAACGTGGCGTCCTTTGTGCTCGCCACGGCCGTAGCTGCCTTTGTCTACCAAGCGTTCGGCGGTGAGCCTTCCCTGTCCTCGCTGGCATTTCGCGAGTCATTCCCGCCCTTTCTCCTAGCCGTTCTCGGGTATTTCACCGTTAACAGCATTTCCGTTTCATACGCTATCGGAATTGTAGAGGCACGACCGTTCCCGGACGTGTGGAGACAGGCTGCCGGAAGCATCATCATCTTCGACGTCGCGATGAGCTCCCTGGCGTACTTGATTGCCTTCCTCTATGTGCTCTGGGGCGCGTTCGGCCTCTTGGCTGCTATTATTCCAATGATCGGCCTTAGGTACAGCTACGGCGTCAATATCGAACTCCAGCAGCTTAACCAAGATCTCCTCCGCGTCCTCATCAAGACACTCGAGGCACGGGATAGGTACACCTCTGGGCATTCCGTTCGGGTCGCTGAACGGTCTCGGAGGATTGCGACGAAGATCGGCCTGCGCGGCCGGCAATTACGCCTGATCGAGACGGCTGCCCTTCTCCACGATATCGGGAAGATCGATCTCGCTTACGGGGAGATTCTGCGCCAGACCGGCCCCCTTTCTCCCGACCAGCGCGCGCTGATCCACGCGCATCCGGACAAGGGTGTAGAGATCATGAGCGCTGTCCGCTCTCTTCACCCTCTCATCCCCCGCTGTATTCGCCACCATCACGAATGGTTTGACGGCAGTGGCTACCCAGCGGGCATATCTGGAGAAGATATCCCTCTTGGTGCGCGGATCATCACGATTTCCGATTCCATCGACGCCATGATGACTGATCGCCCCTACCGTAAAGCGCTTGACGTCGACGAAGTTCGGCAAGAGCTCCTACGTAATAGCGGCACACAGTTTGATCCCGTTGTAGTCGAAGCTGCGCTGGCTTGTGGCGCCGTCGAGCGTGCGTTTGACGAGGCAAGAGCGGCGAGATCGTAACCAGGGCCCCAACTGCCTCACTCACCTCGAACGGGCGGGATTATATACTTTTGCGAAGGGGATGGCTGTAGTACCATTGGCACATGAGACAGTTACTTCCTCGGCTTCGGACGCTTCGGCTTCGCCTCGCCAGCAGTCTTCTTGCGATCGCCCACAACCTTCTTCCTGAACAAACGGGCCATCGCCTCGGCACGTTCCACAAGGTCTCCAAGGAGCATTTGGAAGCCTATCTCGCTGAGCTAGAGTGGCGGTTCAACCACCGGAAGAACCTTTTCCTATGGCGTGAGACGGCCGGCGAATTTCAACAGCGAGCGGGACATTGCCCCTCGCGATCGGCGTGATGTCAGATAGCCGGAAGAGTAGTCCAGCGGGCTCTCGCGAACGGCGCCGCCTCGCTGGCGGTCCAATCCGAGGATGGGAGAGAGGTGGGTGTGGCAAGATCCGAATACCTCGTTGTCACAGCCCGCGGTTACGCTTGCATCATGTTCACAACCCCGAGGCCGAACGCGTCCGCGGCCGGCCGAAGTGCCGGAAGAGTGGCCCCGCGGCCGGCCGCGAGCCGCTGCCTCAGGCCCAGCCGTCCATCGCCTGAACCTAAGGGACGCCGATGATGCCCTCTGAGCCGACTCTCGACCTCGCCCCGCTGGCAACCACCGTTCGGACACGCCACCTTCCGACTTCGCCGGCGACTTCAGCCGGCGGGGGGCGACAAGCGTTCTTCCACGAGCCAGCTAAGACTCCACCCATCCACCCCAAGGAGGAGCGAACGATGACCGAGCTCAGCTACGCTGACCTTCGTGAAGTCATGATGGACGGATCCGTCGCCATTCGCGCCAGGACCCGGCTTCAGCCGATTGGCGGGCCCGGCGACAAGGTGTTCCCGCCCACGTTCGGCGATACGGTCCGCGTCCAGTTCTCGGAACAGGAGGTCCATGTCTCCAAGTACGCGTTCGAGAAACGACGCCTCGACGGGAAGGACGTGTGGTGCGTCCTCATCGATTCGGTAGCCAGCCAGGCTAACCGGATGGAAGAAGCTCTCCAGCGGGCGTGGGACGAGGGCCGCCTCCGTTTCCCGCTCGTCCGCGTCGACTTTACGGGAGCCGTCGACGATGACCCGGCCCTGGACCTCTCCACGATCGGTGGGGATGGTTACCTCACGTCGCTGGAGGCGCCGCACCGCCTGGCGGATGCGCTCCTCCGCGACAGCATGCTCGGCGACCTCCGGTTCCGTGCGTCCAAGCCGGGACGGTGGTTCACCGAGGCGTCTCCCCTCAACGCAACGCCCGTCTATGCGCTGTCTCCTCACGCCCTCGTGCTCGGCATGTGGGACAGCACCGGCCCCAAGGGTGGGCAGGGCTCGAAGTTCCAGCGAGCGCTCGTGTCGGAGATTGTGGGTGTCGGCGCCGTGCCGGGGCGCAAGACGGCATCGAGGATCGACCCTGCAGGCATCGAACTGAGCGCGGGACCGGTGTACGCCGCGGCCGATCTCGAGGAGGAGTGGACGATCCACGAAGATGAGGCCATCAAGGAGAAGGAGGGTAAGCCCAAGCCGTTCTCGCGGAAAAAGTCGGACAAGGCGGGTAAGCCCTCGTCGATCAATCACGGCAACGTCACGCCGACGATCGATAGCCAGGCGGGGGGCGTGACGCTCGACTACGCCGTCCAGACGACGGTGCTCTCCCTTCCAGCGCTTCGCCGCCTGCGTTTCCCGGTTGCCGTCGGTGGAGAGCACCATGGAGCGGATCAGCTCATAGCCGCGGAGGCGGCCGCGCGTACCTCGCTGGCGGCTCTTGCACTATCGGCTATCGCCTTCCAACGGGAGGAGGGATACGACCTGCGCTCGCGCTGTGCCTTCGCGCCGGAGGGCCCCCTTGAGTTCAAGGTTATCGGCAGGGACGGAGCCGAGGGTGAACCCTTCGCGCTCTCGCCCAACTCTGCGGAGCGCCTTCTGGCGAATGCGGCTGATGCAGCGGTGAAGGTCGGAATGGGGTGGTCCGCGGATCCCATCGACTTGGTTCCAGCGCCGAAGCTCGTGGAACTGATCCGCAAGAGCCGGGAGGTCGCCGCGACCGGAGAGGCCGAGGATCAGGAGGCGTGATGCTCAGCTTGGAGATTCGGTTCCTCACGGGGCGCTACGCGGCCGGGCGCCACGACGACGACGAATCGCCCGAGTGGCCGCCGCATCCGGCCCGGGTCTACTCGGCGTTGACGGCGGCGCTCCACGAGACCGGGAACGAACCTGCGGACGATGAGCGGGCGGCCCTGGAATGGCTCGCCCGAGCCGGCGCTCCGGCGATCCTCGCGCCGGGCATGCACCGGCGGCACATCGGCAACGTCTTCGTTCCGGTCAACGACCCCAAGGCCCTCGACACCATCGACAAGCACCTCCTCGCCGTGTCCAAGGCGGAACAGGAGGTAGACGCAACCGACGGGAAGGCTCGGGAAAAGGCCGAGAGGCGGGTGGCCCAGGCGCGGGAGAAGCTCCAGGAGCGCTCTCTGGCGACGGCAGTTGGGGGCCGATCTGGTCGTCCCCAAAGCGCCAAGGAGGTGCTTGAGCACCCGCGCCATCCCCGCTTTTTCCCCGTAGCCTTGCCCGCCGGTGACGTAGTGCAGATGCGCTGGGCGGACGACGCCCCGCAGGACGTCGCGACGGCTCTCGACCGAGTTTGCGAGAGGGTCTGCCGCCTGGGCCACAGCTCTTCGCTCGTGAGCCTGCGGATTGTCGACGCCGACTCGGAGCCCCCCGTTGAATGCATGCGCTGGGTACCAGATCCCGAGGGGGGTAACTTCATTCGCGTGCCCCACCGCGACCAACTTCGTCACCTCGAGAGCGTGTACGCGATCCATCAAGCGACCGAACCGCGGGTGCTGCCTGCCCGCTCCGCTCGTTATGTGCGCTTGACCGGTGCGGAAGAGGTCGAAGGGATCCCCGCGTCGGAGTTCGCGGCATCGGCTCGGGATTGGCTCGTCTATGAGGTCGTGCCGGCTCCGGACGAACGTCGACGCCACCTCCTGGACCTATCGCTCGCCCAGCAGGTGACACGCGCGTTTCGGGGGGCGCTCCTGTCCGCTCTGGATGGCGACGCACCCGAGGCGGTTTCAGGCCATGACGCGGACGGAGGCCCGGCATCTCGCACCCACGTAGCGCTCGTGCCCCTGGCGGATCTCGGACACGAGCATGCGACCGGTTCGATTCTGGGTGTCGCCATCGTTCCGCCACGGGCGATGGAGGTCCAGGATCGAGATCGCCTGCTGGAGGGGGTCTTTCGGGCCGGGCAGTCCGATGGGGGCGGTAGCGACGAACGGCAGACGGGTAGGCTGCGCTTGACCCTCGGCCGCCACGGTGTGCTGCACCTCCAACGATTACGGGGGCCTTCCCGCCTCCGGACGCTGGACCCTGGACGCTGGTGCTCGCCTGCGCGCCGCTGGGCTACAGCGACGGCGGTGGCACTCGACCGGAACCCCGGGCACCTGCTGTCGTCCGATCCTCGACAGGCGCAGCGTGCCGCCGCGGCGGCCGAGCATACGATCTCCAAGGCGTGCGTTCACATCGGCCTCCCCGAACCAGCAGCCGTCTGGGTGCATCGGCGGTCACTTCTCGAAGGCGCTCCAGCCGCCCGGCGCTTCGCGCCGTTCCCCGATGGGGGCAATGGGCCGCGCCGCGTGTGTGTCCACGCGGAGATCCTGTTCGATCGCCGCGTGCGTGGGCCCGTGCTCCTCGGGGCGGGGCGCTACTTCGGGCTCGGGCTGGCCGTGCCGTACGACCACGGGATGGCGGAGGATCAACGATGACCCTGCCCTTCGAGGACTTCTTCAAGGATGTATGGGGGCACAGCCCTTATCCGTGGCAGTCCGCCTTGTCTCGCCGTGTTGCCGCCGACGGCTGGCCTCGTGTCCTGGATTTGCCGACCGGGTCGGGGAAGACAGCGGTGCTCGATATCGCGCTCCATCATCTCATCGTGGACGGTGGACGCACGGCCCCTCGTCGAATCGTGATTGTCGTCGACCGGCGCGTGATCGTAGATCAGGCGGCGGTGCGGGCGAGCCGTCTTCGCGAGCGGATCGAAAGTGGAGATACTCCCGCGCTGTCCACGGCCAGGGACGCGCTTCGGGAGATGGTGGGCGACGGCGCCCCGATCCTCGAGTGCCCCGTCCTTCGCGGGGGACTTCTGCGCGACGACTCCTGGGCCCGGTATCCCCACGTTCCCGTCCTAGCCGCAAGCACCGTGGACCAGGTGGGGAGCCGATTGCTCTTCCGGGGATATGGCGTGGGGAACCGAGCGCGATCCATTCATGCGGGCCTGCTGGGTTGTGACACGCTCTACTTGTTGGACGAAGTGCACCTGGCGAGGTCGTTCGCCGTTCTCCTGGGGCAGCTCGACGCGGTTCGGGGCGATGAGTCGCCGGTGCCTCGGAGGACGGGCGTGGTGCGAATCTCGGCCACCCCGGGTCGCATCGACAGACCGGGAGCGAGCTTCGGACTTACCGAGTCGGATCGTGAGCAGCTGGCACCGATCTTGGACGCGCCCAAGCCCGCGGCGCTCGTATCCGTGGCTGTGGCTGCACGGAGTGCCGAGGCGACGAAGCGGGTAGTTCTCGCGTCGAGCGCCGCGAAGCTCGCCCGCGGGATGGTCGAGGAAGGCCGCCGGGCGGTCGCCGTTGTGGTCAACCGCGTCGACACGGCGCGCCGGGTCTGGAAAGCCCTAGGAGACGGGGGCACGTTCGATCGCGTGTTGATCACCGGTCGCATGCGACCTCTTGATCAGGGGGCCGTGCTCGAGAGCGTGGAGCCGCGAATCCGCGCGGGGCGCGACGATGACGTGGAGGGGATACCGCTCATCCTGGTGTCCACCCAGTCCATCGAGGCCGGCGCCGACTTTGATTTCGACGGCCTGGTAACCGAGTGTGCGTCGCTGGATGCCCTCCGCCAGCGGTTCGGGCGGCTGGATCGTCGGGGAAGGATTCGTGAACGTATCGGGCTGCCCGCGGGCGCGGTGATCCTAGCGCGGAGTGACTTGAGCGAAGACGATCCCGTCTACGGCGCGGCGGCAGCGAGGACGTGGGAGTGGCTCCAGGAGCTCGCCACGGAAGGGCTCGATCTCGGAATTTCCGCGCTCGAACCGCACCTGGAGGAGATCTCACCGGAGAATTTTCAGAAGCTGTTGGCCCCCTGGCGAGCCTCACCTGTGGTAATGCCAGCCTACCTCGAGCTGTGGGCGCAGACGAACCCCCCCCCTCACGCAGATCCGGACGTTGCCCTCTTCCTTCACGGGATTCCCGAGGACCGGCGCGGTGCGACGGCGGATGTCCGTGTCGTGTGGCGCGCAGACGTGACGGAGGAGGAGCTCTGCAAGGCGCGGAGCAACGACGACTCCAGGAAAGCCCTCTTAGAGCGGGTCGCGACTGTGCCGCCCGCCTCGCTCGAATCAATCTCCTTGCCTGTATGGACCGTGCGGCGGTGGCTCGCCGAGGCAGGGGAGGAAATCGCGGCGGACGATCTCTCAGACGCCGAAGGCGTCTCCGCTGGGGAAGAGACCCTTGAGAGGACTGGTTCGGAAGGCGCGCAGCCCGTACTCGACTGGCGAGGGCCTGGCGACACGCGTGTGATTGACTCCGACGACGTGCGGCCCGGGGCGACAATCGTCGTACCGTCCGAATGCGGTGGCCTCGCGGAGCATGGAACGTTCGACCCCGAAGCCATCAAGCCGATCGCCGATCTGGGGGACGTGGCGCAGCGTCTCCAGCGGGGACGACCCACTTTGCGGCTGGACGAACGGGTCTGGCCGGTCTGGGGCGAAAGCACCTTGGGAGAACTCCGGACTACCTCTATGGAGGACGTCGTCGACTTCAAGGCCGAGGTCGAGGCCCTGCTGGAGAGAGTCCGGAGCCCTGCCGCAGCGACACCGAGGGATCGCTGGTTCGAGAGCCTTCGGGGCGAGGTCCTAGATGACTTCGCCAGGCTGCGATTCGTCGAGTACGAAACCTCATGGCCGGCCGAGGCAAACGATTCCGTTGTCTCTCATAAGGTGTGGGTCCTCCTCGGGCCACGCCAGGAGGCGGAGGATCGCCGCACGCAGGGAGCTGAGCTGTCCGGAGACGGCGAAGACGACGAGAGCTTCCTCGACGCAGGGATCGGGCTCGGCCCCCACCTGCGCGATGTGGCGAAGACTGCGGCAGGGTACGCTCGGCGGCTACAATTCCCCGATCGACTCGCGGTCACGCTCCGTTGGGCGGGACTCGTTCACGACGCGGGCAAGGCAGACCCGCGGTTCCAGGCGATGCTCTACGGTGGCGATTTCGTAGCCGCGAGATTCGGCGAGACGCTCGCCAAGTCGGCCGTTCCCGCACTGGATCGAAGGGCCCGCGCCCGGGCCAGGGCCCTCGCCGGGTATCCTCTGGGCCAGCGCCATGAGATGGTGTCATTGGACATGGTCGAGGAATCGGAGGAGCTACGCCTGGCCGTGGAAGCAGACGGTGGGGATTGGGAGCTGCTCCTTCACCTCGTAGCCAGCCACCACGGGTGGGCGCGACCCCTCGCACCGGTCGTGCAGGATCTGGAGGTCGCCGACGACGTGGGGTGGAGCCTCGACGGGATCCGGCTCCACGGGACAACGGGCCATCGTCGTGAGCGGATGGACTCGGGCGTCGTCCGTCGCTTCTTCGCTGTCGGCCGCCGATACGGGTGGCACGAGGTCGCGTACCTCGAAGCGATTCTGCGCCTGGCCGATCATCGCGTCAGTGAGGGGATCGCATGAAAGAGGTCGTGTGTCGCGCCCTTGACGGATCAGATCCGCTGGGCTTCATGGCAGCCGTCGGGCTCCTGCGCGTCGTATCCGGTCGGGATCCTGGGGCTCGCCTGTACTGGGTCCAGGACGGTCCCTGGGTAGCTGTGTTGACGACATCGGAGGAGCACGTCGTTCAGCTTCTGCTCGATGACGTGAAGCGGTGGCGGCGTGGTCATGGAGCGCTGAACTTCGCCGTGAACGCCGAAAGAAAGGTCGAGGACCTGAAGCCTCCTCCCGAGGAGTTCCGCGCGTTCATGTCCAAGGTGAGGAAGGACGACGAGGCGGCGTCGTTCCTAGCCGCCTACGCGACGGGGGTCGCGGTGGACGGAAGCGGCAAGCAGACGAAGCCAACTGCATTTCACCTCACCGCCGGTCAGCAGCGATTCTTGGCGGCGGTACTGAGCGTTCGAGACGCGGTGGGCGAAGAGGACCTTCGCGAGGCCCTGTTTGGACCGTGGGTGGGAAGGACCGACAGAGATCTCAAGGACACCAGGTGGAGGGCTGGGTCCGAGCGATCGCGGGCGCTTCTATCCTTCGATCCCGGCAGGAGCAGTGAGAAGGCGGCGATGATCGTCGGAGCGGTCTGGCTGGCTTTTCAGGGGCTGCCGCTCTTCCCCACGGTTCCGAACGGCACTCGCATCGTCACAACGTGCTTCACCGGGAGGGGGAACGACCAGGTGTTCACGTGGCCCCTCTGGTCGAGGCCGCTGGTTGTCGACGAGGTGCGTGCGGTCCTTCAAGCGGAGAGGCTGCAGGAGATGCGGGCGAGTACACGGGAAGCTCGGGGCATCAGCGCGATTCTTCGGTCTACGGTTGTCCGTAGCGGTCAGGGATATGGGAACTTCGCGCCCGCCGTGCCGGTGTGAATCATAGGGGACCACACAGGGCGATCGCCACCTATCTCCCCTTCGACAGTTCACGACGCGGCAGCCCGATTGGCACGAGCTTTGAGCTTCGCGAGGCGTGCGGTGTTCCGCGCCGTCGCATCACAGTCGGGACAGGAGCCCACTACACACTCAACTTCAGCCCTCCACGGGCGGTCCCGAGCCTCCTCCCCGCCACGCCGGGATCACATTGTCTACTGCTGGGTCCCCCTCGTGGCCGTTGCTGGCCCGATACCTGCAATCTGCTCGCGGCCACGTTGGCGGTCCAGCCGCTCAGAGGCAAGACCAGATGCCCTCGGCGTGGCGGCGACGCGACGCGAGGTGTTTCGGTTGCAACTTCTACTTGTCGCGGCACGCGCGGCAGCTGCGGGCGCGATGAAGCGAAGTGGGGGGTGGTATGGGTGGCCAGAAACCGAACACGGAGGAGCTTCTTCCCGTTCGCATGCTCAACGAGTACGCGTACTGTCCGCGGCTCTTCCATTTCATGCATGTGGAGGGCCGCTGGGCGGACAACGTGTACACGATGGAGGGGAAAGATGTCCACCGGCGGGTGGACCGCTTCGACGACGTGCTGCCCGATCCGGAGGCCACGGACACCGCGTCGGAAGATGAAGATGAGGAGGAGTGCGACGAGCCGCCCGAGGTCAGCCGATCCGTCAGCCTGAGCTCGGAGGTCCTCGGGATCACGGCCAAGCTCGATCTCGTCGCGACCGATGGCGACGAGGCCGTTCCGGTCGACACGAAGCGCGGCCGCGTCCCCCGGAACGAGGAGCGGAGCTGGGAGCCTGAGCGCGTCCAGCTCATGGCCCAGGGGCTGCTCCTGAGGGAACACGGCTACGCGTGTGATCACGGTGTCCTGTATTACGCGGGCTCACGGACACGCGTCCCGATCTCCTTCACCGCGGAGCTCGAGGCCCGGACGCTCCGTTTGATGGACGAAGCGCGGGCGGCTTCGAGGCGATCCGACCTCCCCGATCCGCTGGACGACAGCCCGAAATGCAACGGTTGCTCGCTGTCGGGGATCTGTCTCCCGGGGGAGACCCTCGCTCTCCGAGAGGTGCCGCCGACGAACGGATCGCAGAAGGCGACGGTCCGCCGACTCTATCCCCCGCGCGACGACGCCCTCCCCCTCTACGTGCAGGAACAGGGAGCCCGTGTCGGGAAGCGCGGCGAGGTGCTCATCGTCCGGAAGGGCGACGAGGAGCTCGGGAAGGCCCGCCTCAAGGACATGAGCCAGCTCATCCTGTGCGGCAATATCCAGATCTCGGCGCAGACGATCCATCTCCTGTGCGAGGCGGGGATCCCCGTCGTCCACCTCTCGCGCGGCCACTGGCTCTACGGGGTCACGTACGGGATCAACCTGCGAAACGCGTACGATCGGGCGGCACAGTTTCGAGCCGCCTCCGACCCGGAGCGCTCGTTGCGGCTCGCGAGAGCCATCGTGGCCGCCAAGGGCGCGAACCAGCGTCGCCTCCTCGTCCGGAACGGAAAACCTAGCCCCGAACCGCAGGTCACGGAGATGGCAACGCTTCTGCGAAAGGTGGCGTCGGCACCCAACGTAGACACCCTCCTCGGCATCGAGGGGAACCTAGCCGCGAAGTATTTCTCGTGCTTCGGCTCGCTCCTCCGACCCCGCGACTTCGACGGCGATTGGAACTTCGAGTCCCGCAACCGGCGTCCGCCGCTCGACCCGGTCAACGCCCTGCTCTCCTTCGCCTACGCGATGCTTGCGAAGGAGTGCACGGTCGCACTCCTCGGCGAAGGGCTCGATCCATGGTGGGGTCTCTTCCATCAGCCTCGCCACGGACGGCCGGCGCTTGCCCTCGATCTCATGGAGGAGTTCCGTCCGCTCGTCGCCGACAGCGCCGTGCTCACGGCGGTGAACACGGAGATGGTGTCTGCCGGCGACTTCGCGCGCTCTGCCGCCGCCTGCGCCATCACGGATCGCGGTCGCAAGGCACTCATTCGGGCGTTCGAGGCGCGTCTCGACCAACTCATCATACACCCGCTGTTCGATTATCGCTGCTCGTGGCGGAGTGTGATTCGCGTCCAGGCGCGGCTGCTCGGGCGTTGGCTGCGCGGCGACGTCCCCGAGTACGTCGGCATGACCACGAGGTAGGGTACCATGCGCCGGCACTACGTCGTAACCTACGATATCTCCGACGATAAGCGCCGGAACGTCGTATTCAAGACCCTGCACGGGTTCGGCGATCACGTGCAGTACAGCGTGTTCTTCTGCGAGCTGAGCGACGCGGAGTTCGTGGATTTACGCGGCCGACTTCGGAGCGCGATCAACCATAGCGAGGACCAAGTCCTGCTGGTCGACATCGGGACCGCAACCCGGCCTCTCGAATCCGGGCTGGCGGTAGTCGGGAAGGGATACGATCCGCCCGTGAAGACAATCGTCATCTGATCACGTCCCCTCCGCGCGGAGGTTTCGAGCGGCAGAGTGGTGCGAAACAAGCGGGTGGCGATCGAGCTGTTTGACAATAAAGAGTTTAGTGACCGGATGTGAGTGCATAACTGGCTCGCCTACGCACCCACCGAACAGACCAGTCGAAACGGCCCTTGTATCGTGGCAAGACATCGGTGGTTACGTGGGGGGCCCCATCCGGGGCCGAGAGGCCCCGGCCCCATTGAAGCCGACTCACCTCGATCTCTTTCACGTTCATCAAAGTGCCCTCCATCCGGGGCCGAGAGGCCCCGGCCCCATTGAAGCTCGGTGAGATACAGGGTGCCGTCCACCGAGATGCACTGCCATCCGGGGCCGAGAGGCCCCGGCCCCATTGAAGCGAGGGCCGCTCGATCCGCCTCCCACCACTTCGAGCGGGCTTCCATCCGGGGCCGAGAGGCCCCGGCCCCATTGAAGCCTGCGCGGCCGACGTGTCCGTGATGAGGTTGGCGCACACCATCCGGGGCCGAGAGGCCCCGGCCCCATTGAAGCGGGTCGACGGAGGGCTTCTGTTCGAAACCGAGTGCTCCATCCGGGGCCGAGAGGCCCCGGCCCCATTGAAGCCAGAACGAGGACGGCGTGTCGGCCTTCGTCACATCCACCATCCGGGGCCGAGAGGCCCCGGCCCCATTGAAGCCACATTCTTGGCGCATAGCGTGTATCACCGAGTGACACGACCATCCGGGGCCGAGAGGCCCCGGCCCCATTGAAGCACAGCGACTCCATGATGAGCCGTTCGAGGTCGGTCAGCCATCCGGGGCCGAGAGGCCCCGGCCCCATTGAAGCGCGAGCCACCTCTGCACCGTCCGCTCCTCCCGCAACAGCCATCCGGGGCCGAGAGGCCCCGGCCCCATTGAAGCAAGTCCGCCCACACACGGGCGAGTGCTTCGCAGTCCACCATCCGGGGCCGAGAGGCCCCGGCCCCATTGAAGCAGGTGGAGCCCGAACAGGTTGAGATCCGGCCGCTCCAGCCATCCGGGGCCGAGAGGCCCCGGCCCCATTGAAGCTCCTCTTCCGCCCTCAGTCGGGGATCAGATACCGGCCATCCGGGGCCGAGAGGCCCCGGCCCCATTGAAGCGTCGAGCCGGTATACCCGTTGATGCGGCGCGCCTGGCCGCCATCCGGGGCCGAGAGGCCCCGGCCCCATTGAAGCGAGAACGTCCCCGCTGTGCGACCCATATACTCGACCGCCCATCCGGGGCCGAGAGGCCCCGGCCCCATTGAAGCACCGCTGCCGACGGATCGATCAGTTCATCCGCCGCCCATCCGGGGCCGAGAGGCCCCGGCCCCATTGAAGCCAGGCGAGTTCGAGGACGAGGACCAGCGGAACGCGGTCTCCATCCGGGGCCGAGAGGCCCCGGCCCCATTGAAGCGCAGTGATCAGGACGACCTGATCCGCCACGAACCCGGAGGCCATCCGGGGCCGAGAGGCCCCGGCCCCATTGAAGCGACCGACCTGGGAAGTGATCCCATGGTCACGATCAACCATCCGGGGCCGAGAGGCCCCGGCCCCATTGAAGCCGGCTCCGGCGTTCCCATGCGCGGGCCGTCGCGAGATCCCCCATCCGGGGCCGAGAGGCCCCGGCCCCATTGAAGCGCCATTGGGACGCCACGCAGCGCTTCCGTAGGTTGCGACTGCCATCCGGGGCCGAGAGGCCCCGGCCCCATTGAAGCAGCCAGCCGCGCGCCCGGGAGGGTTGACACTTCCCGGCCTCGCGGTGCGCGCGACCCTGTGTCCAC
The DNA here is from genome assembly GCA_964653555.1 of uncultured Spirochaetales bacterium. Taxonomy (GTDB): domain Bacteria; phylum Myxococcota_A; class UBA9160; order UBA9160; family SMWR01; genus JAHEJV01. The sequence goes on from CAZZFT010000129.1 coordinate 13,485, forward strand.
GGCCCGAGAACCACGTAAGTGCCAATCTGCTGGTACTTACGAGGCAGAGCCCCCTCCTCCCTCCCCCAGGGGGGTGGAGCGACGGGGCCGCGGCCCGTACATCACCGTCTTCGGGCTACAGCTCCCGGTCCAAGTCCCCGTTCTTGATCGACCGGTACACCGTCCGCCGGTCGATCCCCAACTCCTTCGCGATCTCTCGCTGCGTATACCCTTCTTGCAGATAATGTCTGAGTTGCACGTGTCGCTCCCATCCAAACACCGGCGCATCCCGATCATGTGGTGGAGACGCCAACGTGAACTGACCGCCAAGGCGACGCGCGTCAGGTCGACGCCGGCCTCAGCCTACGGATTGAGATGGGACATTTTCGACCGCAGAAGTGGGACATTTACAACCGCCGCCGACACCCTATCAGCATCGGACTCGTGTTTGCCGAGGCGGGTGGGGAGATCAAGGGGCTAGCTATGCCTCGACGGCGGTCATTCTTAACTCAGCGAGCGCGTGGGCGAGGTCTGAGTACAGGCGTAACCCCTGCACCGCTCGTGATCCACCGCAGCTTCTGTGAGGGCCTTCGCGTTGGTATTAGGAGGTCACTACAACACCGCCTCAATGGCGCGGAAGTAGACCTCGTCCGGGATGTCGCGCTCGTGGCGCCAGCGGGCGCCGGCCGTCAGGGCGTCGGGCCGCGCGCCCCGCTCGCCGTTGCGGCGCACGAGCGCCGCCACCGGGTCCGCCTCCAGCCCGGGCGGCTTCGGGGGCCGGCCCACGT
>CAZZFT010000130.1:0-14243 GCA_964653555.1 uncultured Spirochaetales bacterium
CCCGGAAGATCGCGCGCGCGCCGGTGCCGATGAAGCTGAAGCGACCCCACTTCTCCCCGCCCTCGACGGACTCGAAGAGAAAGCTCGTCCGGCCGTCGTCGAGCCGACGGAACAGCGAGAGCGGCGTGTCCATGTCGGCGAAGATCTCCCGCACGACGGGAATCCAGTTGCCCCGCTTGGCGAGTTCCTCGAAGGATTCCGGGGACGGGCGGAGCACGGGGGTCCTGGGCCTCTGAGCGTCGGTCTCGCCGTCTGCGGGCCGGGTCCGGCCGCGCAGGAAAAACCGCCGACGGTTCGGACGGTTACCAAAGGGCTCCGAAACCGTCAAGCAAGCTGGGACGCGGGCGCGCCGGCTCACCGCCCAGGCCCACCAGCCGATACACGAGCCTCGCGTTGATGCCGCTCGCCCGATCCTGGGACAGCTCGACGCCCAGCGCCCAGCAGCCGCAGCGGGACAGGTACTCGACGCGGCCCTGGTTCGCGAGCAGCTGGTTGCCCTCGATCGAGTAGGCGAAGCCGTAGCGGAGGCTCCACTGGGCGGTCAGATCGAGCGAGACGCCGCCGCGCAGCTGGTTGATGTGGTCGACGGTGACGCGCTCGTCGTAGCGCGAGCCGGCCTCCAGGAAGCTCTCGAAGGTGAGCGGGATCTCCCGCGACCAGCGGTAGCCCGCGTCCAAGGCGACGCCCCGGGGATGGCTCCAGCGCACCTCGGCGAGGCCCTCGTCGACCCGGGCCCGGTCGGGATCGAAGTCCAGGTGGAAGCGCAGGTCGAGCGAGTCGCTCGGGTAGGCGTGGCCGTCGACCAGGAGGCTGCTCAGGCTCTGCTCCTCGATGTCGTAGAGCGAGAGCAGTCGGAAGTCGGCCAGCAGCTCGCTGCCGCCCGCTTCCGGCTTGCGGTAGATGCGGTTGTCGAAGCCCGCGGTGACCCGGTTCGCGCGCGGGATCCGGTCCGCGTCGTCGTCCGTCACGGCGTCCAGATCGAGGGCCCGGATCCGCTCCAACGGCGATGCCGTGGGCGGCACGAAGAGCGGATTGCCTCCCTGGTCGTAGGTGTAGGCGAGCGCATAGCCCGCCCGCGGCTCGAGCACGTGCACGATGTCCCCGAAGCGACCGCGCAGCCGGGTCATCAGATCGACGCGCGCAGTCGCGAAGCCGCGCTGGCGGAAGTCGCGCACCTGCGTGTCGTACAGTGTCTGGTACCAGCCGACCTCGGGCAGCAGCGAGATCCCCCGCCAGGCGAGCGGCACCGCGAGCTTCGGGTACAGCAGCAGCCGATGTCCGCGGTCCGACAGGGGCTCCCCCTCCTCGAAGCGCCCGTCGCCCTCGGATCCGCCGAAGGTGGCGAAGTCGTCGCGGTGGGGGTCGGGCTGCGGGCCGGGCTCGAGTGGGTCGGGCAGCGCATCGACGCCCGTGTCGAGGAACAGGCCGTGCTCCCCCACCACCGAGCTCGGTCGGTCGCCCAGCGCGCTGCCGCGGGCCTGGAACCACGTGTACTCCGTCTCCAGGGACGGAGCCAGCCACGGCGCGCCCGGGATCGCCCCGGCCAGCCAGTCGACGCGGGCGGTCGGCCAGCGCTGCAGCAGGAAGCGATCGCGGTCGAGGTTGTCGGGGCTCTGCAGGTCGTCGGCGAAGGTCGCGCCCACGCTCGTGCCCAGCCGACCCAGCCCGAAGGAGGTGCGCGAGAGCATTCCCTGCGAGAGCAGGAAGCGATCCGAGCGGTTCTCCCGCAGCTCCTGGAAGTCGAAGGGGACTTCGTTGTCCGACGCGAAGCGGTAGTCGGTCTGGAAGCGGAGCCCGGCGGGAAGCTCGACGTCCCCGTTTCCCGAGGCGCTCCAGCGATCGCGCCCGAAGGGCTCGTCGGCCGAGTTCGGGTCGATCTTCTCGTCGTGGTAGTACGCGCCGAGCAGCTTGCCCTCGGAGCGCGCGCCCTGGACGAACTCGAACCGCCCCGCCGATCCGAAGCCCCGCTCCACGGAGTAGCGCGGCGTCAACACCAGGCCGACGTCGTCGCGCGGCGCCCAGAAGAAGGGCAGCCCTAACTCGAAGCCGCTGATGCTGGAAAGAGAGAATTCCGGGAACAGGAAGCCGGTCTGACGCTGGGTCATCACCGGGAAGATCATCCACGGGATCCACGCGACCGGGACGCCGAACACCTCGACGGTGGTGTTGCGGGCCTTTGCATAGCCCTCGATCTCCAGATCGGCCTGCTCCGAGTGCAGGACCCAGGGATCCGCGTCCTCCGCATCGGGACAGCGGCAGGTTGTGAACTCGCCCTCGCGAAACGAGTAGGTGCGGGGACCGGTCTTCGCGATCTCGGCTGCCTTCGCGCGGAACGCGGTGGACGCCGACTCGAGCGTCCCCTCGTGCATCACGCCCTCGATCGTCTCGATGTCGAACTCCACGAAGTTGGCTTGGAGCACGTCGCCGCCATCGACCAGCTCGACGTGACCGATCGCCAGGCCCGCTCCCGTCAGCCGGTTGAAGGCGACCCAGTCGGCGCGCAGCGTTCGACCCGACTGGCGGACGGTGACGTTGCCGCGCCCGATGTAGAGCTCGCGCTCCATGTCGTAGTGGAGCGAGTCGGCCGTGAGCTCGAAGGGCTCGGAGCGCAATCGCTCGCTGAGATCCTCGAACGTGTCACCGGCCGCCGCTGCGGCGAGGACCAGGACGACGACCGCGATGCGCACCCCCAGCCGCATGCGGGGGCCACCCTACACGAAGCGGGCGTGTTCCGCTCCGCCCCGCCGGCGCCGCCCGGGCGGTTAGGGGGCTTCGGCCGCCTCCAGGAACCCGTTGAGCGCCTCGCAGTCGGGGACGTTCAACACGTCGTTCTCGAGGATCACGAGCTTGCGGTCGAGGAGCTGATGGAGCGCGCGGTGCGCCTCCAGCATCGAGAGGCCCGCGGCCTCGGCGATCGCGGCGAGCTTGGACTCGATGCGCAGACCCGCCTCGCCCTGGACGCCCAGGCGCAAGAGCGACCGCACCACCGGCCGCATCAGGTCGTCGACCCCGAGCGCGGCCAGGCGCCGCTCCGCCTCGATCAGGCGCGAGACCAGGACGCGGATCATGCGGATCGCGATCACCGGCTGCTCGAGACACATCGCCTCGAGGGTCTCGCGGTCCAGGGCGATCACCCGGGTCGTGTTGACCGCGACCGCCCGGGCGTTGCGGCGCTCCCCGAGGACCACACCGAGCTCGCCGAAGAAGTCACCGGGACCGAGGCGCGCCACTACCCGCTGCTTCGAGGCGGTCTCCCGGACCAGCTCGACCTCGCCGGACTGGATGATGTAGAGCTGGTCCCCCGGATCGCCCTCGTCGAAGACCGTCTCCCCGGGCGAGAGGGTGCGCTGGTAGTAGCGGCGCACCCGCACCGAGGTAGAGTCGTCGAGCTCGGACACGGCCCCTCCGCACCCCCGAAGATCCGGGGCGCGCGGCGGCCCTGGGACCTCCCTCTCGCACCGGGTCTCCACGGCGATTTCGTCCGGTTCGGGGCTCGGCTTGAGAAGCGAGCTGCCGGCGCGCAGGGAGGCCCAGGCGAGCGGAGACAGCCCTCTTACGACCCGATCGCCGAGCCGGCCTCGGAGATCGTCGCCTCCACCTCGGCGGCCGTGGTCAGGCCGACGTGCAACGCCGCGATCTCCCCCTCCGGATCGATCACCACGGTGGCCGGGAAGCCCAGGACGCCGTACTGGCGTGCCAGATCCTCGTCGGCCCCGACCAGCACCGGGTACTGAGCGATTGCGTCGTTGTCCTCGCCCCAGGCCCGGATCTCCTCCGCGCTGGCCCCTCCCACCTCGATCCCCAGCACCACCACGTCCCCGGCCCGGCGGTGGGCCGCCCAGACCTGGTTCAGCTCTCCCGGCTGGAACGCGCAGGGGGCACACCAGGTGGCCCAGAAGTCGATCACCACCGTGCGGCCGCGCAGGTCCGAGAGGCGCAGCGGATGGCCGTCCAGGTCGGGGTGCTCGAAGTCGGGCGCGGCGGAGGCACCGGCCGGGTCCCGCTCGCTGCACCCCGCCAGAACCACGCAGACCGCCAGCACCACCCAGGCGATGCGGGCGCAGCGCCGCGCTCCCGCCCGCGTCACTGCAGCGACCTCTCCGCCGACGCGATGAGCTCGTTCAGGAACGACAGCGGGCCGTTCAGCGCGGTGAAGCGATTGGTGACCAGCAGCAGGCCGACCCCGACGAGCACGCTCCCGGAGGCGATCTCCAGGGCACGGAAGTGGCGCTTGATGCTCGCCGTCGCGCGCAGGAACCACTCGATGCTCCAGCCCGCCAGCAAGAAGGGCACCGCCAGGCCCGCCGAGTAGACGAGCAGCAGCCCCATTCCCTGCCAGACGGTCTCTCGCGCGCCAGCCACGGTCAGGATCGCGGCCAGGATCGGGCCGATGCACGGCGACCAGCCCAGCGCGAAGCCCGCGCCGACCACTGCGGCGCTGGTGAAGCTGCGGCGGCTCATCTGGAACTGGAAGCGCGTGTCCCGGTAGAGCGCACGGATCGGCGAGACGCCCATCAAGTGGAGGCCGAGCAGCACGATCACCGCGCCGGCGATCTGGTGGATCCCGATCGCGAGCCCGAAGAGCTCGAGGCGCCAGCTGCGGACCACGTGGCCCAGCGCCACCGCGCCGACGCCCATCGCGACGAAGACCAGCGAGAAGCCGGTCACGAAGCCGAGGCAGGCGCGCATCACCCGCCGACGCAAACCCGTGTCGCCCGTGCTGCCGCGCAGCTCGTCGACGGACAGTCCCGAGACCAGCGACAGGTAGGCGGGCATCAGCGGCAGAACGCACGGCGAGAACACCGAGAGCAACCCTGCCGCGAACGCCAGGAAGATGTCGGGGCTGGCGGTGGCGTTCATCGCGGGGAGGAAAGCACCCGCCTCCGGCCCCTGCCAGCGGGCGGCGGGGGCGCCGGGTCTCGCCGACGCCCCCGAAGCCCGCTAGCGCCGGGCGCGGGAGCCCCGCGCCCGCGCGCTTCTCAGTAGTCCTCGGAGCCGAACGCCGCCGCGGGCGGCGCCGAAGCCACCGCGCGGTACTGGGGCTCGCGACCGTAGAACTCGAGCGAGCGCTCCATGCGGAGATGGGCCGGCGTCACCACGTAGTCGCCGCGCACCGAGGCGGTGATCACGGAGTCGAACACCTGCGTGTCGCCGCCCGAGAGGCACCACGCGGTCCCCCCGACCAGCAGACCCAGCGTCGCGTAGACGATCTTCACCGGGCCGTAGATCAGCGTGCTCACGGCCGCGAGAGCACCCAGACCCGCCTCACTCGTGATTCCGGTCTCTTCGTCGCCGGCGGCGAAACCGGCCGTCGGCGCGGCCACCAGCGCCAGGATCAGCGCTCCGAGGAGCGCGCTGCGTCGCATTCCATCCATGTCCAACCTCTCGTTTTCTGGTCGTGTTCTGGTCTCCGACGAGAGCCTCCCCCCAAGCGGGCTCGCCGTCGGTGACGCATCTCACGGGCCTTGCGGCCTCGAACCTCGAAACGGCGTTCGCCCATCCACCCGGATGACCAAAACACCGGTTCTCCCCCGCGCGGGAGAATGCCGCCCCCAGGGGTTGCGTCAAGCCCTCAGAACTCGCGACGGGTGTCCACCAGGATCGTGACGGGTCCGGTGTTCACCAGCGTGACTTCCATGGCCGCCTGGAAGCGCCCCGAGACGACCGGAACCCCGGCGGCGCGCGCCGCCTCGATCACCGCGTCGATCAGGGGAGCGGCGCGGGCGGCCGGGGCCGCTCGCGCGAAGGAGGGCCGCCGTCTCTGGCGCGCGTCCCCGAGCAGCGTGAACTGCGAGACCACGCCCAGCGTGCCTCCGGTGTCGAGCAGCGAGCGGTTCATCCGTCCCTGGCCATCGGGGAACACGCGCAGGCCGACCAGCTTGCGCGCCATCTCCGCCGCGTCCGCCCCCTCGTCTTCCTCGGCGACCCCCACCAACGCGAGCAGGCCCTCGCGCATGCGCGCGACCTCCTCGCCCTCGACGCACACCGCCGCCTCGCGCACCCGCTGTACCACTGCGCGCACGATCCATCGCCCTCAGATGCGGTCCTGCTGGGCGAAGCGGCCCTCGTAGCGGGCCTCCCCCTCGGTGCGCATCAGGACGAGCTGACACAGGCGGACGCCGGGGTGGATGCGCAGCGGGTGGCCCGACACGTTGCTCATCTCGAGCACCTGCCGGTTGTCGACACCCGGCTGCACGAAGGCCGAGGTGACGTGGATCATCAATCCGAGGCGCGCGAAACGGCTGCGCCCCTCCAGGAATCCGCAAAGGTTCTCGGGCAGTCGGATCCGCTCCCGGGTGATGCCGTGGATCGTACTGCCCGGCGCCAGCACGTAGGGGTGATCGAGCCGGGCGACGCGCGTGTGATCCCGGTAGTCGGAGTCGGCGACCAGATCGATCGGCTGCTCGCCGCGCTCGATCACGCGGATCTCGTCGGAGAGGGTGAGGTCGATCGAGGCCGCGCCGAGCTGATTGGCCTCGAAGGGCGTGATCACCAGACGTCCGGCGTCGAGTTCGGCGCGAATCGCATCGCGCGTCAGCACGGTCATCGTCGGCTCGGCCGGGGCATCGAGCGGCGCATGATACCGTATGGCCGTGGCGCATCCGTTCTTCGCCCTGCGCCGGCCCTTCGCCATCGGCCACCGCGGGTGCGCGGGGGAGGTGCCCGAGAACACGCTCGCCTCCTTCGCGCGGGGCTGGGCGGACGGCGCGGCGGTGATCGAGACGGACGTCCACCTCACCCGCGACGGCGTGCCGGTGCTGATCCACGACGACGACGTGTCGCGGGTGAGCGACGGCCGGGGCGCCGTGTGCGACTTCGACTGGGCCGCGCTGAGCCGGCTCGACGCGGGTTACCGCTTCGCCGGCGACGACGGCGCGACGCCGTTCCGCGGCGCGGGCCACCGGATCCCTCGGCTCGCCGAGGCGCTCGATGCGCTGCCCGGGGCGCGCTGGAACCTCGAGCTGAAGGAAGACCTGCCGGGCCTGGTGGAGCGCACGCTGGCGGTCATCCGCGAGGCGAAGCGCGAGCGCGAGACGCTGGTGACGGCCGGTGCGGACCCGCTGATGCGCTCGCTGCGCGCGGCCGTGGCGCGCAGCGGGTCGGAGGTGGCCCTGGGTGCCAGCGCCGGGGAGGTGGCCGCCTTCGCCGTCGCCGCGCTACGCGGCGAGCCCCCTCCGTCCGGACCGATGGCGCTCCAGATCCCGACGCACTTCGCCGGTCAGCCCCTGGTCACACCGGTGCTGATCCAGGCGGCTCATCGCCACGGTGTGCAGGTCCACGTGTGGACGATCAACGACCCGGTCGAGATCGGTGCGCTCTACGACCTCGGCGTCGACGGCGTCGTCTCCGACTTCCCCGCGCGCGCGGCGCGCGCGGCGCGCGAGCGCGGGGGCGGGTGAGCGACGCGTCGCCCCACGTGCTCGCGCACCTTGCCGCGCTGCGCAGCGCGGCGCGCGCCGGGCCGGTGGTCGATCTCGCCTGCGGGCGCGGGCGCAACGCACTGGCGATCGCGCGGGCGGGCATCCCGGTGGTCGGCCTCGACCGCGACGCCGGGCACCTGCGGGAGCTGGAGGCCGCCTCGCGCGGCGCGGGACTCCCGGTCCGGGCACTGCGCGCCGACCTCGAGAGCGCGCCCCGGCCGCCGCTCGCTGACGGGAGCTGCGCGGCGCTGGTGGTATGCCGCTATCTCCACCGGCCGCTCGCGCCGCTGCTCGAGGAGATCCTCCAGCCCGGTGGCTGGCTGCTCTACGAGACCTTCACTCTTCACCAGAGAGATCTGGGCTATGGACCCAGAAATCCTGCGTTTCTTCTCGATCCAGGAGAGCTGGCAACGCTCTTCCCGCGGCTCGAGATCTGCTTCCGATGGGAGGGGATCAGCGACGAGCCGCGCCCCGCGGCCGTGGCCCGACTCACCGCGCGGAAGCCGATCCGGTAGCGGGGCGGCCCTGCCGGCCAGCCGGTCAGCCGGTCGGCTCGCCCAGCCGCCCCAGCGCCCAGCGCGCGTGCTCGGCGAGCACGGGATCCGCGCCCGCGAGGTGTCGGCGCACTGCGGGCACGAGCGACGCGTCGCCGGAGTTCCCCGCAGCGACCAGCGCGTTGCGCAGCAGCCCGCGGTAGCGGGCCCGGCGCAGCGCCGTACCGCGCGTCGCCTCCCGCCAGCGCTCCTCGTCGAGCTCCAGCAGCCAGGCCAGCGTAGGCGACGTCCACTCCGGGCGCGGGGACAGGCGCGCCCGCAGACCCAGCGGATCGGGCGGCGTGCGGCGACCGCGGCCGCCGTTCCACGGACACACCTCCTGGCACACGTCGCAACCGAATCCCCAGTCCCCCTGCCCTTCGCGCAGCTCCCCGGGAATCGCGCCGCGCAGCTCGATCGTCGTGTAGGCGATGCAGCGGGTCGCATCGAGGACGTAGGGCTCGGGGAAGGCGTCCGTCGGGCAGGCATCGAGGCAGGCCCGGCAGCTCCCGCAGTGGTCGGGCTCGCGCCGGCCCTGCGCCAGGGGCAGGTCGGTCAGCACCACGCCCAGAAAGAGATAGGAGCCCAGACGGGGATGGATCAGCAGGGTGTTCTTCCCGATCCAGCCGAGTCCGGCCCGGGCGGCGAGCGGGCGCTCCAGCACCGGTCCCGTGTCGACGTAGCCGCGCGTGCGAACCGGGCGGCCGGCGAGCGGGCCGAGCGCCGCCTCGAGGGCGCGCAGTCGGTCGAGCAGCACGTCGTGGTAGTCGTCGCCGCCGGCGTAGCGCGCGACGCGGAAGGCGGGCCCGGGCGGCGAGGGACGCTCGCCGGGGTCGTAGACGAAGCCCACGGCGATGGCGCTGCGGGCGCCCTCGAGCACGAGCCGCGGGTCCTCGCGCCGATCGGCGCCGCGCTCCAGGTAGGCCATCTGTCCGCCGTAGCCCCGCGCGAGCCACTCGCGCAGGAAGCGCGTATCCGGGCCGGGCTCGGCCGAGGCGATCCCGGCCAGATCGAAGCCGAGCGAGAGCGCCAACGCCTCGACGCGTTCCGCGAGATCGCGCTCGGACCGTTCGGCGGAGCGACCCGAGGGGGCACTCACGCCGCGGCCCCGGAGGACGAACGGCGCGGTAGGGTCCGGGCGAGCAGCGCGCCGAAGGCCATCACCAGCAGCACCGCGAAGGCCGAGGTGAGCAGCCCCGCCGACTCGTGGAGCGCCCCCGACGTCGCCCGCTGGGCGCCGTAGGACTGGGCCAGCCACACGGTGAGGATCACGCGGACCGCGTTGCCGAGTAGCGCCGCGGGAACCACCGACGCGACGAGCAGCGCTCGCCGCCACAGCCCGCGCTGGCCAAAGCGGGCCAGCAGCACGCCGATCGGGATCAGGCTCAACAGGGAGGTGATGCCGCTGCAGGCCTCGGCGACGAAGAGCGACTCGCCCCCCGGCAGTCGGATCACGTTGCCCTCGCGCAGCACGCTCGCGCCGAGCGCCTGGAGCACCTCGACCGCCCCCGCACTCGCCAGCATCTGGAGCCCCACGATCACCGGGTTCACCCAGGTCTCGGGAAGAGGAACCATGAACAGCAGGAAGCCGAGGGGAAACGCCAGGCGGCGCACTCCCGAGGGGCCCCAGGCACGCGCCACCAACGCGGTGACCGCCCCCACCAGGGCCAGACCCTGGAGCGGCACCGAGGCCATCAGCACGCCGATCGCGTAGACGGCCAGCGCCCCGGCCAGCGCCGCCAGTCCGGGCGCCCAGCGGACCGGAGGGCCGAGGCCCCGCAGCCGGGGATGGGCGGTGGCGATCGAGACGAGGGGAACCAGGAAGCCGTGCTGGTAGTACTCGGCCGAGGCCCAGCGCTCGGCGAGCGCCAGCACCGCCGGCACGAAGGCGGCCCCCACCCCCAGCCAGAGCAGCGGCTCGTGGCCTCCGCGATCCGAACCGGTCATCGCTCCTCCCGCTTCGATCCCACGACCCTCGCCGCCGGTGGCGAGGGGATGCTATCCATTCGTCCATGGCAACCGTGAACCCCGACTCCGCTCCGATCGCCACGCCCGAGCCCGCGACCGACGTCCGCTACGAGCCCCCCGGCTACGAGCTGATCTGCCTGGCCTGCGAGATCTCGGCCTACGCCCCGGACGGCGACCTGCCGCTGTTCTAGGCGTCGGGTTCCGCGGTCCCGCCAGTGCGGGACCCAGCGGGAGCCGAGCACGGCGAGCGCTCTCGACCACCGCCTCACGGTGATCGGAGCGACCGCGGGCCCAAGCGGAGGGACGTGGCCTTGCAGCGCGGATGGTGGAAGGCGACGCGCGAGGCGTTGCGCAGCTATTTCGTGGCCGGCCTGCTCGCCTTCGCGCCGCTCGGCATCACGATCTGGGCGATCGGCTGGATCATCCAGCGCCTCGACAACCTGATGCTGCCGAGGGTGCTCTCCTGGTTCGGACTGGAGGCCCCCCCGACCCTGCCCTTCGTAGGCGCGCTGTTCACGCTGCTGGTGATCCTGTTGATGGGCGTGATCGCGCGCCACCTGTTCGGACTCGAGCTGGTGCGCATCTGGGAGCGGCTGGTGTCGCGCGTGCCCGTGGCGGGGAACATCTACGCCGGCGTGAAGCAGCTGTTCGAGGCGATCTTCCAGAAGAACGAGACGCGCTTCAACCGGGTGGTGCTGATCGAGTATCCGCGGCGCGGAATCTACGCGATCGCCTTCACGACCGGGGCCACGCGCGGGCGGCTCCAGATGATGACCGAGAAGCACATGATCAACTGCTTCCTGCCGACGACGCCCAACCCGACGTCGGGCTTCTATCTGCTGGTGCCCGAGGACGAGGTGCACGATGTGGATCTCACCGTCGAGGACGCCTTCAAGCTGGTGATGTCGGCAGGGCTGGTCACACCGCCGGAGAGGAAACGCCCGCTCCCCGCGCCCGGGGACGCGGCTCCGGTCACTCCCGCGGCGGCTCCGAAGTAGCGCGGTCCATCAGCTCCCGGAAGCGCGAGTCTCGGAGCAGGCCCAGCGTGTCGCCGTTCTCGAGCATCGCGACCACCTCCGGGTCGCGGACCAGCTCCTGGAACGCCGGGTCGTCGCGCAGGCCCTGGAGACGGGGGCCGATCTCGCGCAGCACCACCGCGACGGAATCGCGGAACACGCCCGCGTCCTCCGCCGCCGCTTCCGGAACCATTCCCAGATCGGCCAGCTGCCGCCGCATCGCATCGTCGTACTGGAGCACGCGGAAGCTGCCGCGGTTGAGCGCGGCATCGACGTTGCCCGACTGGACGTAGGTCCAGAAGGCAGCGTCCTCGCGCAGGCGAGCGAAGCTGGGCGACTCGACGATCGACTGGACCTCGACCATCGCCACGGCCGGCCGCGACGCCACCCGCGCCATCAGCCGCGTCGCGGCGTCGTCCTCGTCCGCGGAGGCCCGAATGACCTGGGATACCAGCTCGCCGGTGACCCGGGCGGCCGCGGCGTCCCCGACCTCGGGCACGAGCGCCCCTTGTCCGGTCGTGCGCAGCGCGTCCAGCCACATCACCAGATAGGCGATCAGCACGGCGAGGAGCAGGCCGCGCAGGGCGCCGAATCCGCCGCCCAGGATGCGGTCGCCCGGGCTGCGGCCGGCGTTCTCGCGGCGGCCGAGGCGGGCGATCAACGACGAGGCGACACCGCCCAGCACGTGCGTGGCGACGAAGACTCCGGTGCCGGCCACGGGCAGAGCGAGCCACGGTCCCAGCGCCAGGGCCTCTCCCAGGGAGGGCGCAATCGCGGGGCCCAGGAACACCGCCGCCGCGTAGGCGAGCACCAGGGTCGCGATGCCCAGGCCGGTCGCGAGGGCGCCGCGCCAGGCCCCGAGCGCGATGAACACGCCCAGGATCGCCAGGACCAGCAGGTTTAGCCACATGGGTCGGCCCATCGGCCAGACGCAGGAGCGACTGGAATCCCAGCGGTGCCCCGCGCGATCCGGGCCGCGCCCGCAGCGGGGACGGCCCTCATCCGCGGCGCTCGGCGCTGCGCCGGCGACGGCGCTCGATCGAGACCGCGTTGGCGACCACCGCCGTCGCGAGGATCGCGACGACGATCGTCACCACACCAGCGAGCCCCCACTGGCGCAGCAGCGCCGCGATCGGCAGGCGCTCGCAGCGGATCGCCACCACGGCGAGGGCCGCCGCGAGACAGCCCGGCACCAGATTGCTCTCGCGGCGGAACACCTCCCGCCAGGAGGTGGGCGCCTCCGCCTCGGCGGCGGAGGGCCCTGGCCAGCCGATCCACCGCGCCGTCTCGCAGGCATAGCGGCGGTAGTCCTCCCCGAGCTCCCGGGCGAGCACCTCCTCCTCGTGGCGCGCGATCGGCGTGTAGGCCACGAGCGTGGCGATCAGCAGCCCGAGCGCGCTCCAACCCATTCCCGCGAGCACGCCCAGACCGCACAGCATCAGCGCCGCGGCGAGGTAGAGCGGGTTTCGGGACCAGCGGTAGGGACCGGCGGCGCACAGACCGCTGCGCAGGCCCGCGCGGTGCACGCGGGCGCCGCGGCCGATCCGACGGATGGCGAGCAGCCGCAGCGCGACGCCGGCGCCGACGAATCCGGCCCCGACCCAGCCTGCCGCGAGCCCGATGCCGCCTCCGCGCAGCGCGGCGATCGCCACCGGAGCCGTGAGGACGACCAGGATCGCGCTGCGATGCCGGAACATGGCCTGCGAGAGACCACCACCCATCGCACACAGTTTGGCGGCCCTGCGCCCGGAGCGCTCGTTGGCCCCTCGCGGCCGCCTGGTGTAAAGAGGGATGAAGCTCTCCCCCTGCAGAGGCGCTCATGCGCATGCGCCCGTTCCGCAAGACGAAGCTGATCGCCACCATCGGACCCGCCTGCGACGGCCTCGACACGATCAAGGCCATGATGCACGCCGGCATGAACGTGGCGCGGCTGAACTTCTCCCACGACACCCACGTCGAGCACCGCAAGCGCCTGGAGCTCATCCGCCAGGCGGCCACGGAGCTCGGCGCGAACGTTTCGATCATGCTCGATACCAAGGGCGTGAAGATCCGCACCGGACGGCTGGAGGGCGGCGTCGCCCGCCTCGTCACGGGCGAGCCCTTCACGCTCTACACGGACGGGCGGCTCGGAGACGGGCGCGGAGCGGCGGTCTCCTACACCGACCTCCCGGACCAGGTGGTGCCCGGATCGAAGATCCTGATCGACGACGGCGTGATCGAGCTCGAGGTGGAGAGCATCGAAGGGGACTACATCCGCTGCCGCATCACGCGGGGCGGCAACCTCGTCGACCGCAAGGGCGTGAACCTGCCCGGCACGTTCCTGGGCATGCCCGCGATGACCGCCGAGAACCGCGCCGACCTCGTCTTCGCGATCGAGAACGGGGTCGACTACATCGCCGCCTCCTTCGTCCGCAGCGGCGACGACGTGCGCGAGATCCGCCAGGTGCTCGACGAGCACGGCGCGCACATCCCGATCATCGCCAAGATCGAGGCCGCGGTCGGGGTGAAGAACCTGGAGGAGATCGTCGCCGAGGCCGACGGGACGATGGTCGCGCGCGGCGATCTCGGCGTGGAGATCCCGCTGGCCGAGGTGCCCCTCGTCCAGAAGAAGATCATCCGCACGACCGTGATGAACGGAAAGCCCGTGATCACGGCCACCCAGATGCTCGACTCGATGAAGCGATCGCCGCTGCCCACCCGCGCCGAGGTGAGCGACGTGGCCAACGCGATCCTCGACGGCACCTCGGCCGTGATGCTGTCCAACGAGACCGCTGCCGGCATGTACCCGGTGGAGGCCGTGCGCACGATGGCGTCGCTCGCCCTCGAGGCGGAGAGCGGGCTGCGCGAATACGGACACCTCCAGCACATCCTTCCCGGACGCACCCACGAGGTGACCGAGGCCGTGAGCCAAGCCGCGATCACGATGGCCAATCACCTCTCGGCGGCGGCGATCGTCGCGCTCACCGAGTCGGGACGCACGGCGCGCTCGATCTCGAAGTACCGGCCCCGCTGTCCGATCCTCGGAGTCAGCCGCTCGGAGCGCGTGGTGCGCGCCTTCGCGATGAACTGGGGCGTGACCGGCGTCCTGCTCGACAGCGACACGGAGAGCGCCGGTGACGACGAGGTGATCCACGTGACGCTGCGCCGGGCGCGCGAGCTCGGCATCGCGGGGCCCGGCGATCTGTGCGTGGTCACCGCCGGCCGCAGCCGGGAGACGGGCAGCACGAACCTGATCCGCGTCGTCAGCGTGCAGTAGCGCGAAGCGACGAGGGCCCCCGCGGCGTCGCTGCCGGGGGGGCCCTCGC
>CAZZFT010000131.1:0-14178 GCA_964653555.1 uncultured Spirochaetales bacterium
GAGCGCGTGGAGGCGGCCGGTGGTCTGCATTCCCATGGGCGGCGAGGATACCCGACGACGCACCGCGCGCCTGCGGATCAGGAGTCGAAGGTCACCTCGATCGGGATCCGGAACTCGCGGTCGACGGCGACGCACACGGACTCGGGCCCGGCGCAGATGCCGAAGCGAAGGCGCCCGTTCGCGAGGATCGCCCCGCTCCGGTAGGCGCGCAGCGCCGTCACGAGATCGAAGCCGTCCTCGCTCGCGGCGCCTTCGGGCAGGCTCGGGCTCGCCGGATCGAAGACCAGCGACTCCGGGGCGTCGAGGTCGAGCTGAACCGGAGCCTCGGGGGCGACCTTCCAGCCGCCGCGGGGCGCGACGTGCACGCGCAGCGTGCCCGTCTCGCCGAGCGTGGCGGGCGCCTCCACCTCGAAGGTCACCCGGTATCGGGCGTCGCGCGCCAGCTCGATGCCGCGGTCGGAGCCGCACGCCGCACTGGCGAGCGCGAGCGCCAGCGCGAGGGCCCCGCGGCGGCAGTCAGCGCGCCGACGCTGCATGCCGGCCCGCCCGGCGCCCGAAGAAGCTGGACTCGCCGATACATGTGCCGCTCGAGTATCCGGCGCCGTCCTGGGCGATGTTCGCCGCGCAGGCGCCCGCGGCGTACAAGCCGGGGATGGCGCTGCCGTCGGAGCGAAGCACACAGCCGTCGATCGACACGCGCAGCCCGCCCAGAGTGAAGCCCATGTAGGCGGCCTTGCCGCGCGAGAACTGGATCGCCGCGAACGGGGGGCGATCGATCGGCTCGACCCACTTCGCCTTCTTGTGGAACTCCGGGTCCTCTCCCTTCGCCGCGTGCTCGTTGTAGGCGCGCAGCGTCTCCTGGAGCGAGCCCTCGGGCATGCCCAGGTCCTTCTCCATCTCCGCGACGCTCTCCCAGGCGTCCACCACCTCGTGCCCGAAGAGCGGTCGGGCGAAGATCTTCTCGTCGACGACGAGATACGCCTCGCCGCCGGGCTGCTGGGTGGCGAAGATGCTCGAGCGGGAGTGGTAGGAGTCCTCGGCGACGAAGCGCCGGCCCTCGCGATTGACGAGGATGCCCTTGATCAGCTGCTCCGGGGGGTAGAAGGGCGAGGTGATCAGCGCGCCGTCCATGTGCAGCAGGACTCCGCCGGCGGCCTCGCCGAGGCGGTGGCCCGCGCCGTCGTCGAAGGGCGTGTACTGGCGGGTGATGCCCGGCTCCATCAGGCGCGGCGTGTAGCGCGCGAGCATCTCGGTGTTGGCGGTGAAGTGGCCGGTGGCGAGGATCACGCCTCCGCGCGCGCGCACGAACTTCACGTCGTCGAAGTGCTTCGCGCGCACGCCGACGATGCGCCCCTCCTCGCGCACGAGCTGCAGGACGGCCGTGTCCACCTCGATGCGACCACCCAGCTCGCGCAGCCGCGCCACCAGGCGCTCCACCATCAGCGCGCCGCCGCCCTCCGCCTCCTTCGCGACCTTGTGCCCGCGCGGCGCCGGCTTCGCCTTCTCCCGGAACGGCCACACCTCCTCGTTGCCCGACCAGATCAGGCACTCGTCGGTCATCTGCATGAAGTGCTTGCCCTGGAACATCGTGTCGTTGAAGGGCACGCCGTGATCCACCAGCCAGTCGAAGTGGTCGACGCTCTGCTCGCAGTAGAGGCGGATCTTCTCCTCCTCGGGCTCGGGCGTGTTCATCATCAGATAGGTGAACATGTCCTGGACCGTGTCCTCGACGCCCACCGCCTTCTGGACGCGCGTTCCGCCGCCCAGGTAGACGTGACCGGCGGCGTTGGCGGTGGTGCCGCCCCCGCCGCTCGCGCGCTCGAGGACGAGCACCGAGGCGCCGGCCTCGCGCGCCTCGATCGCGGCGCAGACGCCGGCGACGCCGAGACCGGCGATCACGACGTCGGCCTCCTCGTCCCAGGAGATGCCCTCGGCGTCGAGGATCCCGTACCGCTCGTCGCCCATCCGCCGGACCTCAGAGCCGGGCGATCACGGCGTCCGCGAAGCCCTCGAGGCCCTGGCGGAGCGCGTCGCGGGTGAAGCCGGGCGGACCGATCACGATGCGCGAGACACCCTGGTCCTGGAGCCGTCGGATCGCGTCGAGGTCGGGGCCCGCCGAGGTGGTGATCTCGATCTTGGCGGGGTCGCGCCCGACGCGCGCACACTCGTCGCTCATCGTGTCGAGCAGCTCGCGCAGGCGGCTGCCCTGGGTCTTCATCGGGAAGAACCCGTCGCCCACCCGCGCCGCGCGCCGCGCCGCGCCGAGCGCGTGTCCGCCGACCACGATCGGAACACCGCCCGGCTGCACCGGCTTCGGGTTCGACTCCAGGGCGTCCCAGTCGAAGTAGTCGCCCTTGAAGGCGTCGGCGCCGGGCTTCCACAGCGAGCGCAGCGCGGCACAGGCCTCCTCGGTGCGGCCGACGCGCTCGGCGAAGGGAATCCCCAGTGCGCGGAACTCGTCCTCCATCCAGCCGATCCCGATGCCGAGGATCGCGCGGCCCTTCGACAGCACGTCGAGCGTCGCGACCTCCTTGGCCACGTAGATCGGGTGGCGTTGAGGCAGGATCAGGATGCCCGTCGCCAGCCGAAGCTTCGTCGTCGCGCCGGCCACGTAGGCGAGCCACAGCAGCGGATCGGGAATCGGCGAGTCCTCGCCGCCGGGCATCCGGCCGTCGGCGCTGTAGGGATACTGGGCCTTGTAGCCGGTCGGCACGGCCACGTGCTCGACGGTCCACAGTGACTCGAAGCCCGCCTCCTCGGCGCTGCGCGCGAGGAAGGCCGCCTCCTCGGGCTGCACGAAGGGGCCGACGTTGGCGAAACCGATTCCGAACTTCAGGGCGCTCATGGGGAGCCTCCGGTGGACGCGCCGCGCGCGGCGGAGCGCACAGGATACCGGTCGCGGAACGGCTCGCCCTCAGGGCGCGGAATCGGACCGCAGACGCAGCAGGTGGGGACACAGGAAGCGC
The DNA here is from genome assembly GCA_964653555.1 of uncultured Spirochaetales bacterium. Lineage (GTDB taxonomy): Bacteria > Myxococcota_A > UBA9160 > UBA9160 > SMWR01 > JAHEJV01. The sequence continues at coordinate 2,967 of CAZZFT010000131.1, forward strand.
CCCTGCGGATCGAAGCGGTCGCGCACGCGCCACCAGTCGCTCCAGCGGGCGTGCAACGCCGCCAGCTCGGCACCCGTGCGGCCGTGCACCTTTCCCCAGTGGGGACGTCCGTCGTGCTCGGCGAAGATCGCCTCGCAGGCGGCGAACAGCGCCTGCTCGGTCTGATCGGTGCCCTGGTGGACGGAGATCGTGACGCTGGGGCGCCCGTAGGCCGGCGACAGCCACACCTCGTCGGCGGCGACCGTGCGGTACTCGAGGGGCCAGCGCAGGTCGGGAAAGCGCAGGGCGATGCGCTCGCGCAAGGCGCGGAAGCACGCGGGCCCGCGCTCGGCGGGCACGGCGTACTCCATCTCGCTGTGCTTGACGGAGCGGTCGTTGGCGAGCACCTCGTGGCTCCAGCTGCGGCGGCTCCCCTCGGCGGCGAGCGGACGGATCGGCTCGGCATCGACCTCGGCCAGCGCCTTGCAGGCCGCGCGGCGGCGGCCCGGCATCCAGAAGAACTCGAAGTGGCGGCTGGCCCCGCACAGCGCCTCGACGCGGTCGAGCACGTCGTCGAGCGGCTCGAGCCACATGCGTTCCTCGAGCACGTAGGCCGGGCGCACCGCCATCCGCAGCTCCGTCACCACCCCCACTGCGCCGAGCGAGAGGCGCGCCACCTCGAAGAGCTCCGGCTCGCGCTGCGCGTCGCACTCGACCACCTCTCCGCCGTCGAGGACGATGCGCGCGCCGCGGACTCCCGCCGACAGGTTCTGGAGCGCGCGTCCAGTGCCGTGCGTGCCCGTGGCGACCGCGCCGGCGATCGCCTGCCGGTCGATGTCGCCCTGGTTCCAGAGCGCAACGCCCGCCGCGCGCAGCGGCTCGCCGAGGTCGGCGATCCGGGTGCCCGCGCGCAGCGTGGCCTCGCCACGCGCGGCGTCCACGTGCACGACGCCGGCGAGGCCGAGCACGTCGAGGATCACGCCGTCGTGGGGGACGAGCGGCGCGTGGCTGTGGCCGGCGCCGACACAGCGAAGCGTGAGGCCCTGGACCGCGGCACGGCGGACCGCCGCCACTACCGCGTCTTCGTCGGCGACGCGCAGCATCTCCGCGGGCCGAGCCGTGACGCGGCCCGACCAGTTGCGCCAGATCGGGGGGCTCCCGTGGGCTCGCTCTCCCGGGGCGATCACGCGGCGACGCTAGCCCGCGCCCTCGGTCGGTCCCACCGCGCCGCCGGCACGGGGTATCATGCGCTCCCCCATGGAGCTCGTCCCCTTCCAACACTGGATCCGCGCACGCGCCGACGACGACCACCCGGCCCTGCGCTTCGAGGATCGCTCCTGGAGCTACCGCGAATGGGTCGCGAGCTGCGCGCAGCGCGCGGCCTTCCTGCTCGCCACGCGCCGCCCGGGGCCGCTGCACGTGGGGGTGCTGCTCGACAACGTGCCCGAGTACCCGCTCTGGATCGGCGCCGCGGCGCTCGCCGGCGGCGTGGTGGTCGGGATCAATCCGACCCGACGCGGAGCCGAGCTGGCGCGCGACGTGCGCCACACCGACTGTCAGCGCATCGTCACCGAGTCGACCCACCGCGCGCTGATCGACGGTCTCGAGCTGGGGCTCTCGGCGGAGCACGTCCTCGACGTCGACTCCGAGGGCTACGCGAAGGCCCTGGAGCCCTTTGCCGGCGCACCTCTGCCCGAGGTCGAGGCGGGCATGGGCGACACCTTGCTGCTGCTGTTCACCTCGGGAACGAGCGGCGCGCCGAAGGCGGTGATCTGCAGCCAGGGCAAGCTCTCGATCGTCTCCCAGAGCATCGTGGCCACCTGCGGACTCGATCGCGAGACGGTCTCGTACCAGGCGATGCCGATGTTCCACAGCAACGCCCTGTTCGCCGGCCTGGGCCCGACGATCGTCGCGGGCGGGACCTCGGTGCTGCGGCGGCGCTTCTCGGCGTCGGGCACGCTGCTGGACGTCCGCAACTACGGCTGCAGCTACTTCAACTACGTCGGCAAGCCGCTCTCCTACATCCTCGCCCAGCCCGAGCGCGATGACGACGCGGACAACCCGCTGCGCGTGGCGTTCGGCAACGAGGCCGCCGACCTCGACATCGAGCGTTTCGCCAGGCGCTTCGGCGTGCGCGTGATCGACAACTACGGCTCCACCGAGACGGGGGCGTCCGTGATCCGCCTCCCGGACCAGCCGAAGGGGGCGCTCGGCCGCGCCGACCCGGCCACGCGCGTGCTCGATCCGGAGACCGGCAAGGAGTGCGCCATCGCGGTCTTCGACGAGCACGGCCGCCTGACCAATGCCGAGGAGGCGATCGGGGAGCTGGTCAACACAGGGGGCAAGGCGTTCTTCGAGGGCTACTACAAGAACGAATCGGCCGACCGGGCGCGGATACGCGATGGGATGTACTGGACCGGCGACCTCGCCTACCGCGACGCCGACGGCTTCCTCTACTTCGCCGGCCGCGACTACGACTGGCTGCGCGTCGACGGGGAGAACTTCGCGGCGGCCCCGGTCGAGCGCATCCTCGCCCGCTATCCCGGCGTCGTGCTGGCGGCGGTCTACGCCGTGCCCGACGAGGAGGTGGGCGACCAGGTGATGGCTGCGCTGCAGGTGGCCTCTCCCGAGCGCTTCGACCCCGCCGACTTCGACGCCTTCCTGGCCCGCCAGAGCGACCTGGGCACGAAGGCCTCGCCCCGCTACGTGCGCACGAGCACCGAGCTGCCCGTCACCCAGACCAGCAAGGTGGTGAAGCGCGCGCTGCGGGCCGAGCGCTGGGAGTGCGACGAGCCGGTCTGGTTCCGACCGACGAAGGGAGAGCCCCTGCGGCGGATGAAGCCGGAGGACGCCGCCGCGCTGCGGCGGGTCTTCACCGAGCGCAAGCGAGAGGGAGAGCTGCGATGACCGAGACCCGGCCGACCGAGCTGGACGCGGTGGTGGTCGGCGCAGGCTTCGCCGGCCTGTACGCGCTGCACCGCCTGCGCGGCCAGGGGCTCGCGGTGCGGGTCCTCGAGCGGGGCAGCGGCATCGGCGGCACCTGGTTCTGGAACCGCTACCCCGGTGCGCGCTGCGACATCGAGAGCCTCGAGTACTCCTACCAGTTCTCGCCCGAACTCCAGCGGGAATGGCAGTGGAGCGAGCGCTACGCCACCCAGGCGGAGATCCTGCGCTACCTCGAGCACGTCGCCGACCGCTTCGACCTGCGCCGCGACATCCGGCTCGACACGCTCGTCACGGCGGCCCGCTTCGACGACGCGAGCCAGCGCTGGACGCTCGAGACGGAGGGCGGCGGGCACTTCGTCGCCCGCTTCTGCGTAATGGCCACCGGCTGCCTCTCCTCGGCGAACCTGCCCGGGTTCCCGGGCCGGGACCGCTTCGCGGGCGCGACCTATCACACTGGGAGCTGGCCGCACGAGGGGGTCGACTTCACCGGCAAGCGGGTGGCGGTGATCGGCACCGGCTCCTCGGCGATCCAGTCGATCCCACTGATCGCCCGGCAGGCGGCGCACCTCACCGTCTTCCAGCGCACGGCGAGCTATTCGATCCCGGCCCACAACGGTCCCATCGATCCCGACTTCCTGAGCGAGGTGAAGGCCGACTACGCCGCCTTCCGCCGGCGCAACGCCCAGATGCCCTTCGGCGCCAACTTCCCGCTGGGCGAGAAGGGAGCGCTGGAGGCGAGCGCCGAGGAACGCGATCGCGTCTACGAGCAGCGCTGGCAGCGCGGCGGTCTCGGCTTCATCACCGCCTTCGCCGATCTCCAGCTCGACCGCGAGGCGAACGCGACCGCCGCCGAGTTCGTGCGCGACAAGATCCGCCAGATCGTGCGCGACCCGGAGACCGCCGGGAAGCTGTCTCCGAAGCAGGTGATCGGCTGCAAGCGGCTGTGCGTCGACACCGGCTACTACGAGACCTTCAACCGGCCCAACGTCTCGCTGGTGGACGTGAGCGAGACGCCGATCGAGGAGATCACCGCCTCCGGCGTCGTGGTCGCGGGCCGCGAGTACGCCGTCGACTGCATCGTGTTCGCCACCGGGTTCGACGCGATGACCGGGGCCCTCGCCCGGATCGACATCCGCGGCCGCGGCGGCCTGCCCCTGCGCGAGAAGTGGGCCGCAGGACCGCGAACCTATCTCGGCCTGGGAACGGCGGGCTTCCCGAACCTGTTCCTGATCACCGGCCCCGGCAGCCCCTCGGTGCTCTCGAACATGGTGCCGTCGATCGAGCAGCACGTGGACTGGATCGCCGACTGCATCGCCTGGCTGCGCGACCACGACGTGAAATCGATCGAGGCGACGACCGCCGCCGAGGACGCCTGGGTAGCCCACGTGAACGAGGTGGCGGATCTCACCCTCTACCCCTCGTGCAACTCCTGGTACCTGGGCGCCAACGTCCCGGGCAAGCCGCGCGTGTTCATGCCCTATCTCGGATTCCCGCCCTACGTCGCGAAGTGCGACGAGGTGGCGGCGAAGGGCTACGAGGGCTTCGCGCTGGCGCGAGACGCCGGGGAGCGAGCTGCGCCGCAGTCGCAGGGTTGAGCCGTTGCTCCCGAAGCGGCAGGTCCGCTACTCCGCGAGCGCGGCACCAGCCAGCTCGCGAGCCTCCGTGCTCGACACGCCCAGCGCGCGAAGCCCGCGCTCGACCGCCCGCCGGGGCGCGTCCGGCTGTGCCTGCCCGGAGACGAGGCGCCGGATCGTCATGACGAGCAGCCCCGTCACCAGGTCCACCACCGCATCCTCCGGGCCCGTGTCGAAGCGGCCCTGGGCAAAGCCCTGGGCGAGGTCCTCGCAGAGGTAGCGGTCCAGGCTCTCGTGCACGCCCGGGCGGTTCACGAGGCGCAGCACCACCCGGCCCCAGATCGGATCTTCGCTCGCGCGGCGCAGCACCCGCCCGCTGGCGACGGCGAAGCGCAGGGCCGGATCGGCGATCCCCTCCCGCGCGGCCGTGGCGGCCAGGGACAGGACCAGCTCCTCGGCCAAGGCGTCGACCAGCACCTCGCGGTCCAAGAAGTAGTTGTAGAAGGTGCCGTTCGAGACGTCCGCCTCGGCCACGACATCGCTGACCGTCAGGCCGTCGCCCTTCTCCGCCAGCACCCGGAGGCCGGCCGCAATGAGCTGCGCGCGGGTCTTCTCGCGCTTGCGATGCCCCCGCGTCGGGGTGCCGGGATCGACTTGACTGGCCACAGCGGGGGAGTAGCAAAAATAGGATTTCTATCAAAATTGACATGTATCCCAATTTTGCTTTCCTCCCCGGAAGCATGGGTCCCGCTGGCGGGATCTTCGGAGGAGCTATGGCGCTTCATCGATTCCTGGGCATGGAGATCGGGGTCCCGGCTCCGGAGGAGCTGGAGGCGTGCTACGGCGAGATCGGTCTCCTCGGTGGCAGCGGCCGCTGGGGCACCGCGGACGCGCCCGGCCAGATCGTGATTTCGGAGGCGCCCTATCGGCAGCTCCGCTCGATGCGTATCGGCTGCGAAGACCATCGGGACCTGGCCGCGCTGAGCCAACGGCTCGACGCGCTCGGCGTCGCGTCGAAACGGGAAGCCGACCGCGTCGCGTGCGTCGATCCGTCGGGTCACTGGGAGGTGATCGTCGAGGTGGCCGAACCCATGACGCTGACCGCCCAGCCGCGCCGCGCGCACAATCATCCCGGTGAGCGAGCCCGCCGCGGCGCACGCGCCGACGTGGTGACGGAGGCAGCGCCCCGGCCCCCGCGCCGCCTCGGTCATCTCGTGCTCGGATCGCCCGATCCCGTCGGCACCGCGAAGTTCTTTCTCGAGGGTGTCGGCTTCCGTCTCTCCGACCAGATCCTGGGCGTGCTCTCCTTCATGCGCTGCTCGACCGACCACCACAACCTTCTCATCCAGCCCGCACCGGTCCCCTACCTGAACCACTACGCGTTCGAGTTCGACGACATCGACGCGGTGGCGGCGGCCGCCGGCCGATACCTGCTCGGTCGGGAGGAACGTCACGTCGTCGGGCTCGGCCGACACGTCGTGGGCTCGAACGTCTTCTGGTACATGAACGATCCCTGCGGAACGATGGTCGAGTTCTTCACCGACATGGACGACATCCCCGACGACGACGCGTGGCAAGTCCGCAGCGACTGGGAGCTCGGTCAGTTCGCCAGCTGGGGCCCGAAGGAGCCGCCGCCGGAATTCGCCTTTCCGCCGGATCTCGAGGCCATCGGCCAGGCCCAGCAGGCGGAGCGGCGCTAGCCGTGGACCTCGGGATCCGGGGCCGGCGTGCCATCGTGTGCGCCTCGAGTCGAGGCCTGGGCCGCGCCTGTGCGGAATCGCTCGCCCGCGAGGGCGTGCACCTCACGCTGAACGGGCGTGATCGCGATGCGCTCGAGGCCGCCGGGAGCGCAATCCGCGCCAAGCACGCAGTCGAAGTCGGATGCGTGGCCGGAGACATCGGCCGCGAAGAGACTCGGATCGAGCTGATCGCCGCCTGCCCACGGCCCGACATCCTCGTCAACAACAATGGCGGGCCACCACCCGGGCGATTCACGGACTGGGATCGAGCCGCCTGGACGTCGGCGCTCGACGCCAACATGCTCGCTCCGCTGCTGATGATCCGCGCCGTGGTCGGCAGCATGGTGGAGCGGCGCTTCGGGCGCATCGTGAACATCACCTCGGCCATGGTGAAGACGCCGCTGGCGTCCATGGGACTCTCCACCGGGGCGCGAGCGGGCCTCACCTCGGTCAGCAAGGCGATCTCCCGGGAGGTGGCTCGGGCGAACGTCACGATCAACAACCTGCTACCCGAGCGGATCGACACCGCGCGGCAGCGCGCCATGGCGGAACTGCGCGCGAAGCACGCCGGAATCTCGATCGAGCAGGCGTACGACGAGATGAAGGCGTCGATCGCCGCGGGCCGCCTCGGCCGACCCGAAGAGCTGGGCGACGCGTGCGCATTCCTGTGCAGCGCCCAGGCGGGCTTCATCTCGGGCCAGAACCTGCAGCTCGACGGCGGCAGCTACGCGGGGCTGTTCTAGAACGCACCGGAAGGTGGGGACGAGGGAGACGAAGATGAAGCGAATCGACGTTCCCCATCTCGTGGTAGGCGCCGGACCCGTCGGGCTGATGGCCGCGATCCTGCTCGCCCGACGCGGCCGCCGCACGCTCGTGCTCGAGCGCCGGACCGGGCCGCAACCGGTACCCGCGGCCCACGTCGTCAACGCGCGCACGTTCGAGATCTGTCGCCAGGCGGGCCTCGACATGCAGGCGATCGCCGCGGCCGCGAAGGACCCGGCCGATGCCGGTCACGTCGTCTTCGTCACGCGTCTCAACGGCGCCGATCTCGGCCGCCTGCCCTTCGAGCGCCAAGACGACGAGTGCCTGTGGCATACGCCAACGCCTCTGCGCAACCTGTCCCAGCACCGCTTCGAGCCGATCCTCGCGGCCGGGCTCGACAAGCTTTCCGAGGCCTCGGTTCGCTACGGCCATCAGTGGGAGAGCGCGGTGCAGGACGGGGAAGGGGTCACGTCGAAGGTGTGCGACCTCGAGACCGGCGAGCGATACGAAGTGCGCAGTCGCTTCCTCATCGCCGCCGATGGTGCGGGCAGCTTCGTCCGCAAGTCGATCGGAATCGAGATGGATGGCCCCTCGCGACTCCAGAGCTTCCTGATGATCCACTTCGAGGCCGATCTGCGCGAGTTCGTTCGCGATCGGCCCGGCGTCCTGTACTGGATCATGGATCCGGAGGCCGGGGGTGTGCTGGTCGCCCACGACATCGATCGCGAGTGGGTCTACATGCATGCCTTCGACCCGGACCGCGATTCCGAGAACGCCTACGACGACGCGCGCTGCCGGGCGCTGGTCGTCCGCGCCATCGGCGAGGAGGCGCCCCTGCGCATCCTGCACCGCGGTACCTGGAACATGAGCGCCCAGGTCGCGCGTCGCATGCGGGACCGCCGCATCTTCCTGGCCGGCGACGCCGCACACCGCTTCCCCCCGACCGGCGGCCTGGGGCTGAATACGGGCGTGCAGGACGTGCACGGTCTGGTCTGGAAGCTGTGCGCGGTGGAGGACGGCTGGGCGCCGGCTTCGCTGTTGGAGAGCTACGAGCAGGAGCGGCTTCCAGTGGCCCGGAACAACGCGCACCAGAGCCTGCGCAACGCCTCGAAGCTGGCGGAGGTTCCGCAGGCGCTGGGAACCGTGTCCGAGCCGACCACCAACCGGATGCGTGCGACGCTCGACGACCCGTCCGGGCGGCGCGCCGTCGCCGAGGCGATCGCTCGCCAGGCCGAGCACTTCGACATGCTGGGGCTGCAGCTCGGCTACAGCTACGAGACCGGGGCCATCGTCCCCGACGGCAGCGCACCGCCGGCGCTGGGCAATCCCGTTCGCGAGTACGCGGCGTCGAGTCGGGCCGGGGCGCGACTCCCGCATGCGTGGCTCGAGTCGGACGGCGCCCGCGTCTCGACGCTCGATCTGGTCGACGACGAAGGGTTCACGCTGATCAGCTGGCGGCAGCACACGAGCTGGTCGAACGCGCTGGCTGGCATGGCGTCCGCTCCCCTGAAGCACGTTCGCATCGGCGAGGACGTGACCGAGCGCGGTGCCCACTGGTCCAAGGTGTGTGGTCTCGAGCCGGGCGGCGCCCTGCTGGTGCGGCCCGATCAGCACGTGGCGTGGCGCGCGCGCGAGCTGCCGGGGGACCCGCGTGCCGCACTGCGCGAGGCGCTCGATGCGCTGCAGCTCGGCCGGACGTGATCGACTCACGATCCAGCGAGCAAGGAGAAGCAAGGACGATGCGCAAGGTGGTGATCGCCGGTGGGGTGGTGCTCCTGGTGCTGCTCGCGGCGCTGCTCGTCGTGACCTGGCGCGTATCTCGGTTCGAGTTCGACGAGACGCTGCAGGGGGATCCTTCCGACCGGTTGATGATCGCACCTCTCGATCAGGCTCTGACCCTCGCGCGCGTCGACTCCGTGCGGTCACGCTGACCGCACACACGAAGCAGCAGCCGGCCCGCCTCGGATACGTGCTGTGCAACGACTTCACCGATCGCTGGTCTCTGGTGAAGGGAATCGATTTCGACGAGCCGAGGGGCACCACCGGCTTTCCGGATGGGAAGGGCGGCGAGGGAATGCTGCCGATCGGACCCCTGCTCGTGATCCCGAGGGACGCGAACGCCTTCTACCGTGGCCTGACGATCGAGCTCTGGTCAACGGACGTCTTCGCCAGCGAGCACTCGGCGATCAGATGATCTGGTCGCCGGCGGAGATCACAGCCCGCGCACTCGAGGACTGCGGCGTTTCCGATCACGGCCGGGAGGGCGCCTTCGGCCTCACCGACTGCGCGGGCATCCCGCCCCGCACGCTCATCCTCACCGGCACGCCGGGCGGCGTGATGTTTCACCCGCTGAACCTCTGGAGCGCGAGCGCCTATCTCGGATCGGGCGACGAGGTCGTCACCGCGGCAACCCACCTCGGCGTGCTGCGCAATCGGATTCGCTGACCCGGGATCGACGCCGCGCTTCCGTCAGCTCTGCCGGGATCGCGCGACGACCGGGGCCCTCGCCCGGATCGACATCCGCGGCCGCGGCGGCCTGCCCCTGCGCGAGCACGACGTCACGTCGATCGAGGCGACGGTCGCTGCCGAGGACGCCTGGGGCGCCCACGTGAACGAGGGGGCCGGGCTCACGCTCCACCCCTCGTGCAACACCTGGTACCTGGGCGACAACATCCACGACAAGCCGCGCGCGTTCATGCCCGACCTCGGATCCCGCCCTACGTGCGAAGTGCGACGGGGTGGCGGCGAGAGGCTGCCAGGGATTCGCGCTGGCGCCAGCGCGGCGCGCCGGATCCGTGCACGGCAGCGCACTCTTGCGCTCGTCCGGCGCGGCTGGAAGGAGCAGCGCGCGACGCGTATGTTCCCGCGGCCCGTACCGTCCACTCGATCGGAGGCTCTCGTGAAGACCCGAATCCTGCTCGCCGCACTCGCTGCGGTCTTGATCACCGCCGGAGGCTGCTCCCAGGAGCGCGAGGAGGCCCGGCACGACGCCAGCCAGGGCGCCGCCGACCTCGGCCACGCGGCGCGGGAGGGCGCCGCCGCCGAGACCGCGCGAGGCGTGACCGGGGCCGCCGACGCGGCGGTGGACGACGTCGAAGAGCAGGGCGTCGTCGGGAGCGCCAAGGCGGTCGCCGGCGACGTGAAGGAACGCGTCGAGGACTCGGCGGAGGTCATGAAGGACGAGTACGAGGGCTCGCGCAAGCAGGGCGAGGGCGTCGTCGACTCCGCCGGCGAAGGCTACGAAGCGGTGCGCGACGCCGACCAGGGCGCACCCGAGTAGAGCGACATCACCCGGAGCGCGACTCCATCCACGGCAGCGCGCTCTCGTGCTCGCGCACGGTGGCGAGCACCACACGCGCGCCGCTTCCGGCCAGCTCCCGCGCCCAGTCGGAGAGGCCGGCGTCCCCCTCGGCGTGCAGCTGGGTCAGGGCGTCGAAGGCGGGAGCGTCGGGCCCGAAGCGCAGGGTGCGCTGCTGGAGGCACCAGACCGGCGCACGCGCCGCGTCGAGCAGCCGCGGCAGCTGCTGCGCCTCGTAGGCAGCGACGAAGCCGGCGGCGTCCTCGCCTTCGGGAGCCCCCACGAGCGCGATCGCCTGCACCGGGGCGGACCGGTCCTCGGCGCCCAGAACCGGGTGCTCGCTCACCGCGAAGAAGGTGTTGGCGGGCTTGTCCATGAAGGTGAGCTCGTCGCGAAGGATCGGCTCGGCTTCGGGCCCGGCCATGCGCTGCTGGATCACCATCGCCGCCCGGGCGTCGCGGTACCAGAAGGCGGTGACGACGTCGAAGCGGGGCGCGCCGTGGAGCGTCTCCTCGAGATGGTGGCGCACGTAGCGCGTGGTGCCCTCGAGCAGGGTCTCGATCGCGAGGGGAGCGTGGATCTGCTCGTAGTGCTCGCGGAAGGCGGCTCGCGTCGTGTCGGGTCGTCGGGCGATCAGGGCGAGGGTCTTCATCGTCACTCCGGGTCGGGGTGCGGCGTCGGGATCCATGCCTCGAGCAGATGATCCGCCGCGGTGTAGGGATCGAGGGAGCCATCGGCCACGCGCTCGAGCAGGCTGCCGAGCGCCGGATCGGCCTGGGCGCGCTCGAGCAGGCGCTCCTCCACGCGCCACAGGACGCGCTCGCGCAGCGCGCGCCGGGCGCGCCGCCCGTTGACACGCGCGAAGCCGCCGGTCTCGCGCAGGTGGCGACCGTGGGCCTCGATCGCGTCGAGCA
>CAZZFT010000132.1:0-8728 GCA_964653555.1 uncultured Spirochaetales bacterium
CGCGTCGGTCGCTTCGCTCCCTCTCGCGTCCGCCGCTGAACGCCAGTATCGTTAGGCGGTGCGGGAGAGGGGCGCGTGGACGTCTGGATTCTCGAGTCTGCTCGAGCCGTTGCCGAGAAGGCTGCAGACATCTGCGCCGAGGTGATTCGCCGGAAGCCCGATGCCTGTCTCGGTCTGGCGACAGGGAACACTCCCCGGGCCCTCTACGCCGAGCTGATTCGGCGAAACCGGCTGGGTCAGCTGAGCTTCTCCCGCATCGAGACGTTCAACCTCGACGAGTACCTCGGGATTGGCCCGGGGCACCCGCGGTCCTTCCACCGTGCCATGCGCGACGGCCTCTTCGCCCAGGTGGACATTGATCTGGCCAATACTCATCTCCCCGGCGGGGACACCGCAGATCCGGCCGCGGAGGCGGAGGCTTACGAGGCGCTGATTCGAGCTCGAGGCGGGATCGACCTTCAGATCCTGGGCATCGGCCGGAACGGACACATCGGTTTCAACGAACCAGGTTCGAGCCTCGGGTCGCGCACCAGAGTGAAGACGCTCTCTCGCGCCACACTTCGCGACAACCAACTCGGCGAGCCAGACTTCGAGGCGCCGACCATGGCCATCACCATGGGAATCGCCACCATTCTAGAGGCCAGAGCCCTTCTCGTGCTCGCGACCGGAGCGGCCAAAGCCCCCGCCGTGGCTGCCGCGCTCGAGGGCCCGCTCGCAGCGAGCTGCCCCGCGTCGGCGATCCAGCTTCATCCCCGCGCCACGGTGGTACTGGACCCGGAGGCGGCAGCAGAGCTGCGCCTGACGGATTATTACGAGCTGGTCGATCAAGCGCGCCGCCGATTGACGAATCGCTGCAGCTGACACTGCGGACCGCGTCCGATCGGGACGTACCGTCTTGGCGTCGTGGCTCGGGCGCCGAGGCGTTGGCGGTCGGCGCCCGCGGCGCAGCCGAGCGCCCGGTCCGTTAGGCAAGGGACAATGCGCGCACCCTCGCAGTGGCGGCCACCATCTCGATCATGGTGCTCGAAGTTGCGATTCTGAGCCTTCGTCCCGGTCAATCCAGGAGGTTCGAAGGGGCCTTCCGTGAAGCGCAGCAGATCATCTCGCCAAGCCCGGCCTACCACAGGCACGAGCTGAGGCGTTGCGTAGAAGAGCCGGATCGCTACCTATTGCTCGTTTGGTGGGATTCCCTGGAAAGCCACACGGAGGGATTCAGGCAGTCTCCCGAGTACCAGCGCTGGCGTGCACTGCTGCACCCTTTCTACGACCCGATTCCCAAGGTGGAGCATTACATCGCGGTCCCGCGACCCGTTGCCTAACAATGCATTGGAGCCGACCGCCCGCCACAGCTCGTACGCCGGCGCATGGGGGCCTGTGGTAATCTGCGAGGCATCGAGGCGCCCACCGGCTACCGGGGCAGGTTGCCGCCGGCGGCTGAGCGCCCAGTCCATTCGATGGCGTCGTACGAGCCGCGGACCGCGTATGGCACTGATTCTGATCCTCGCGATCTTCGGCCTTGGGTGCGATCGGCCTCTCTTGTCGGAGTCGCCGACCACCGCGTGCACCGAATCCGGCGCCCAGTGCCAACTCCCGGAAGGGCCGCTCGGCGTGTGCGAGCGGGCCGCGTGCCCGGCCGAATCGGTACCTCCGTGCTTCACGTGCACTCCGCAGCATTAGTGCCAGGCACACAACCGCTCGGTCCAATCGATCCGTGGTATCGTCCCGGCGGCGGGCACTGCGCCAGATGAGACTCGGCTGGGTCGCCATTTCCCTGTTGCTCGGAGCCGGAATCGGTTATTGCGCTCTCCGCCCTGTCTGCGTTCCGCTGTCTGGCGAGGATCTCGCTGGGTTCGATGTGCCCATCGAGCAACGCGCGGAGCGTGACCTTTACGTTCGCATCTTCCAGCGCCGCGACGGCCAGTGGTATCAGTGCAAGACCTGGCTCTCTCGCCAGCTCTTCTTCTGAGTCGTGGACCGGTGCGCTGGGCGCTCACTCTCCTTGCGTGGCTCGCGTCAGCGGCTGTGATCGCTCCCGTCTGCTTCTTCGGCGTCCTCGTGCTCGCCGGCCCTCATGGGTCGTTGCTGCCTTCCTCGCTCCAGCCTCTCGTCCTCCTCCTCGGGTGGGCGGTCCTCCTCGTCGGCCCCGTCCTCGTCGCGCGGGCAGTCTGGCGTCGCGTGGGCCGCGGCTCCTCGGAGGGCGCCGTCTGACAAGCATTGGAGGTGACCGTCCGCCACCTTCCGCGCGCGAGGTCGGCAACGGCGCCCGCCCGGACCGGCGTAGACGCGCCGGGCGGGCACCGGTCGGCCGTTGGTAAGCTCTGCGAGCGGCGGGCAGCTCAAGGCCCGATCCGTCAGCCGGCACAGCGAAGACTCATGGCACTTCCGCGGCCCGTAGTCCGAATGGCGAACGCGATCACGAACGCGGCGATGCTCGAGAGCGATCGCCCCACGGCGGCGTGGGCGATCTACCAGGAGGCGCTGCGAGCCGGTGTCGGACGGGAGGTCGACTTCGCGTGATCCGCGTGCCCCGCAACTCGGGCAGCTCAGCGCCCGATCCCTCAGGCGGCGTTCGTCGATGTTTCAGTCCTTGGTTCCGTACGTCGTCGTAATCGCGCTGGCCACGTTCCCCCTCGGGTCGACAGCCGACAACCAGCCTGATCGTCGTACGTTTTCACGAGTGACGCAGCGCGCAGAACCTCCTCGGGAAGTCTCCGTGTATGCGGAGCTTCGGCCTGGACAGGACTCATCGGAGAGCTTCTTCGCCCCTCTCTGGTCGGGGATCGACCTCCGCCTCCTGCCGCTTCGCCACGTGGACGTCGAAGAAGGAGTCTTCGCCTACTCCGTCCAACTCCTCCCAGAGGATTCCGAGGGCCAGCCGCTCTCACCCACCGACCAGCCCGCCCATGGCGTTACCGCTGACGTGATCGCGGCCTTTCACTTCCGAAGCCGCGACAACTCGGGTCCCAACGCCCCAGGGCCGCTCAACGTCAACGCTCCCGGGGAGTTCCGGATCGTTCGCTACCCGGGCGTCACGCTGGAGATTCGAATCCTGGCGTTCGAGATCGTCAACACGAGACCCGGGACAGTCCCCTCCTTCTCCGAGCTCTCCCTGCTCATCACCGCGCGGGAGGCGCGCGCTGACTAACACGGACATCCATATTTCATCGCCTCGAGCCGCGCCGACACGCACCGGGATCTGGTAGAGTCTGGCGTCCCGCTCGGGTGGCGCCCCGGGAGGTTCTCGTGGCGGCCCGCCGGGCGCATCGTCCGTTGGTTTTCGGAGCGAAGCGCGATGTGGCTGCGCAGGCGAAAGTGGTGCTGTCCGGGATTCGAGGCGCGCTTCTCCAAGGCCGGGGTGCGCGGGGTCTCGATCTTCGTCGACGATGCGGAGGGGCGTCCCCGATTCATCCTCCAGCACCGGTTCCTGGGCCGGAGCCCCACGTTGTCCCAGACTCGGAGCCGCGTCACCATCACGACCGACACCGTGATCCGGTTCTGTCCTCATTGCGGGGCCAATCTCGATCGCTGGTATCGCGGCTCCCTGCGAAGACTGGCGCGCCCGGATCTCGCCGTTCGGGTGGACGGGACCACCGTCTAGCCAGCGAGCCGCGCAGGAGAGCATCGAAGCCGTGAGCCTCCCGAACCGCTCCAAGACCTCCGACTGGCCCGGGCTGCCCTACGCGAAGTGGGCGGACACCGCCACCACGCTGCACCTGTGGACCCAGATCGTCGGAAAGATCCGTCTGACGCAGACGCCCTGGACCAACCACTCCTGGCACGTTCCGCTCTACCTGACGACGCGAGGGCTCACCACCTCGCCCATTCCCCATGGCGGGAGGGCCTTCGAGATGGAGTTCGACTTCCTCGACCACCAGCTCCTGATCCGAACGATCGAAGGCCACCGGCGTGGGATCCCTCTCGAGCCCCGTACCGTGTCCGACTTCTACAGTGCCGTCTTCGACTCTCTCCGCGCGCTCGACCTGGACATCCGCATCCACACGACGCCGAGCGAGATTCCCGACGGCATCCCCTTCGACCGGGACACGGAGCACGCCTCCTACGATCGCGAGTACGCGACGCGTTTCTGGCGCACGCTGGTCCAGGCCGACCGTGTGTTCAAGGAGTTCCGCTCCCGCTTCATCGGGAAGTGCAGCCCCGTCCACTTCTTCTGGGGCAGCTTCGACCTCGCCGTGACGCGCTTCTCCGGGCGCGAGGCGCCGCCCCATCCGGGCGGGGTGCCGAACTTCCCGGACTGGGTGGCCCGGGAGGCCTACTCCCACGAGGTGAGCAGCGCCGGCTTCTGGCCCGGCGGTGGCGGGGTGGACGCCGCCTTCTACTCCTATGCCTATCCGGCACCCGACGGCTTCGCGAAATGCGAAGTCGGGCCCAGCGGCGCCTTCTGGTCCGAGGAGCTGGGGGAGTTCCTGCTCCCCTACGAGGACGTACGCCGGACGGCTTCTCCGGACGAGCCCCTGCTCGAGTTCCTCGAGAGCACCTACGACGCGGCCGCCGACCTGGCGGCCTGGGACCGCGCGGCGCTGGAGCGGCGTCTGCCACCGGCCCCGCCGACCTAGCGAGCGCCCAGCCTCGTACCCGGGCTTCGGGTCGCACCGGCGGCAGCGGGGATGTAGACGTCTGGAGTAGCAGCCAGGAGGCGGCCGGCTCGCGATCGCATGCGACGCATCACGAGTCGATCGGTTGCTTCCGACCGGCCCACCACGCGAGGTCTTCGATGCAGTTCCCGGGAGCGGATTCACGCGAGGCGCGGGCGTTTGCGGAGGAGTGGCTGCCGGCCTGGACCGGAAACGATCCCGAGCGCCTGGTCTCCTTCTACACCGACGACGCATTCTACAGCGATCCGGGAATTCCGGCCGGCGTTCGCGGCCGCTCCGCACTGCTCGCCTACTTCACGAAGCTCTTGGCGAACAACCCCGCGTGGGTGTGGCGGCACCAGGGCTCGATCCCGATCCAGGACGGCTTCCTCAATCTGTGGTCCGCGACGATTCCGGTGGCCGAGCGCGTCGTCGAGTGCGAGGGCGTCTGCACGGTCCAGCTCCGCGACGGACGCATCTACGCGAACCGGGTGTTCTTCGATCGCAGCGATCTCCTCGAGGCGATCCAGGCGACTCGCCCGCAATCCTGAATCACCGGAGGAACGGGTACGACCCGGAGTACCGGCTCCGCCGCCCTGGGGTCAGGGGCGGTCCGGATCGACGTCCGGGAGCGGGTGATCCGACCCGGGCTCGGGCGGCAGCGCGGCCGCCGGGTCGAGGGCCTCCTGCCCCACGTCGTCCGGGTTCTGATCCGCCTGGAGGTCGGCCTGCTCGTCCGGGTCGACGGGCTCCGCGAGCGCACCCTCGATCGTCGCCTCGTCGGGCGCGGAGGGCTCGCCGGCGAGTGCAGCCAGACCGAAGAGAGCCCCTGCGGCGAACACCGCTCCGATGATCCAGCGAGCTCGCATGGCATTCCTCCCGTGCGCGAATCGCGCCGCCGGCTGCGATCCGTCGAGGATTGAGGCGCGCGTCTCCCGGCGCCAGACTGTACCAGCGAGCCTGCCACTCAGCGCCTGCACGCGCGCGAGGAGTTCCCATCGCCATCGCCATCCACGACGTGCTCCGCCGCGGACTGCTGCTCTTCTGGAGCACGTGGTTCACGGTCGTCTTCGCCTCGAACCTGACGGACGGCCTGAAGCAGGCGGGCCTGCTGCCGGACGGGTGGCGCTTCGCGTCGGGCAACTTCGCCCTGATCGTCGAGTCCGTCCGCGTCTACGCCCTGGGCGCGTCCTGGGCCGCGCTCCTGTTCGCCGCCGTGGTGCTGCTCCAGCTGGCCGCCGCGGCGCTCTTCTGGCGCGCCTTCCTCGATCGCCGCGCCCTCGAGCCGGAAAGCCCGACGCCCCTGCAGGCCTTCTCGCTGGGGCTGGCCCTGTTCGCCGGCTTCCTGGTCGCGGACGAGGTGTTCGTCGTCTACGACAGGGTGCCCGGTCTCGGCATCACCCATCTGCTGGTCCTGTGCGGACTCCTGCTCTCCTGCCTGGTGGTCCAGACGCGTAGCGGCCAAGGCGCATCGGACTAGAGGAGTGGGCCCCGGTCGCCGGAACGCCCCTCTACTCCGGCTCCAACCGGAGGAAGCGTCGCGGCGGGAACCCGGTCAGGAAGCGGAAGCCCGGACCGAGGTGGTTGTCGCGGTCGACGCGCTGGGCCTCCTCGCCGGAGATGGGCACGGCCCGGTAGGCCTTCGTCGCGCCGTCGAGCGTGATCTCCACCTCCGGGTTCTCCAGCGCCTGCCGGTACCAGGCCCGCGGCCAGTGATTCGCGGCGACGTAGAGCTGGCCGGCGCTCTCGAGACGAGCCACGACCCGCTGGCTCTTGCTCCCATCCTCGTCGGTGGTGGTGATGACCAGTGTCTGGTCGGTGGTGGGCTGGAAGAATCCGATCAACGACTCGAACGCGACGACGAGCCCGACGTAGGCGGCCAGTGCGATCGCGATCCACTTTGCGACCTTCATCGCTGTGCTCCCGGGTTGGCCACGATGAGGATCGTGGGCGGCCAACCGTAATGCCGCGGCCACCCGCTGGCCACAGGAAGATCCTTCGTGTGCTTTTGGCCTCGGAGTTCGGACGCGCCACCATGGGGCGCTACATGAACCGCGCAATGCGTCTCGCGCCTCTCCTGGCCCTCGCGCTCGCGACGCTGGCGGCGTCCCCGGACGACTCCGAGGCCGTGCGGCGCGGCTTCTCGGTCTACAAGGAGGCCCTGCTCGCCAGGGACGGAGCGGCCGCCGCCTCGGCGGTCAGCGCGAACTCGCTGGCCTACTACGACCGAATGCGAGCGTTGGCGTTGACGGGAGAAAAGGCGGAGATCCAGTCTCTGGACGGGGCCGAGCAGATGCTGGTGCTCAGCCTGCGGCTCCACGCTCCCGAGCCGATGCTGCGCTCGGGTACCCCGGCCGAGCTGATCGCCCACGCGGTCGATCGCGGCATGATCAGCCCGGGCACCATCGCGCGCACCGAGCTCGGCGCGGTGGAGATCGAGGGCGACCAGGCCGACGCCCTTCTCGTCGTCGACGGAAAGCCGCTCGGCGGAGGCGAGTTCCGCTTCCGCCGCGAAGGAGACGTCTGGAAGTTCGACCTCGAGCACGCCACCTCGCTCACGCGTGGTGTCTTCGGGCGCCTGGCCCGACAGCGCGGCGTCAGCGAGGAGGCGCTGATCCTGGACCTCTTGTCTCGCGCCTCGGGCCGCCCGATCGGCGAAGAGGTCTGGACGCCCCCGGCCTCGAAGTAGGTGACGTCCGGTGCGAAGCGCGTTCGCCGAGCGTGATAGCATCGCCGCGCCAGAGAGGGGGGCCTCCATGAAGAGAATGCTCGCGTCCGGGCTGGTGGGACTGGCTCTCGGACCCGCGCTCGCCTCGGCCGAGGTGGAGTTCCGAGAGGAGACGATCGAGGTCGAGGTCGGCGGACCGACCACGACCGTCCTCGGCGCGATCCAGGGCGATCAGGTCGTCGACTATCGGCTCCAGGCCCGAGCGAGCCAGTCGCTGTCGGTGAACTTCGAGCCGAGCAACGCGTCGGCGTACTTCAACGTGCTGCGTCCGGACTCGGACACGGCGCTCTTCATCGGCTCCACTTCGGGGAATCGCTTCGAGGGCGAGCTGCCCACCAACGGCATCTACACGATCCGCGTCTACCTGATGCGCAACGCGGCCCGGCGCGACGAGACGGCGAACTACTCCCTCGAGGTGGCGATCGCAGCCGGGCAGACCAACGACGCCCCGGGCCCGGCCGCAGCGCCGGCGAGCAGCGCGTTCGACCAGACGCTCGAGCTCCAGGGCATCCGGTTCCACGTCACCTGCGCCAACGAAGGCTCGCTCAACACGCTTCGCATCGTCCCGGCGGGCCTCGAGATCGACAACACGCCGATCGAGCGGACGATCGACGGAACGGTCACGGGCGCCGAGGCGGCCGACCTGGACGTCGACGGATCGCCCGAGATCTACGTCTACGCGACCTCCGGGGGCAGCGGGTCGTACGGCTCGCTGGTGGCCTACTCGGCGAACCGCCGCAAGTCGCTCAGCGAGATCTACCTGCCTCCGGTGACCGAGAACGCGGCGGCGAAGGGATACATGGGTCACGACGAGTTCGCCGTGGTCGAGAACACGCTCGTCCGGCGTTTCCCCGTCTACAGCGATACGGACACCAACGCGAGCCCCACCGGCGGGATGCGACAGATCCAGTACGACCTCGTTCCCGGCGAGGCCGGCTGGAGCCTGCGGGTCGAGCGGGTCGTCGAGTATTGACCCGCACGGTGGTGAGACCGGAGAAGTTCGCGGAGGGGATGCGCCGCCAGCTCGACCGCTTCCACGCGGCCTTGGCGGGCGGCATGCCGCGCCGCGGCTGGAAGATCGGAATCAACGTGCCCGAGGTGCTTCGCCGCCTCGAGCTGCCCCATCCCGCCGTCGCCTGGATCGACGGGCGCCGGGTCGTCCCGACGGGCTCGCGCCTGTCGGTGCCCGAAGGAGCGCGGCTCCACGTCGAGCCGGAGCTGGCGCTCTTGCTCGCGAGCGCCGTCCCCCCGGATGGTTCCCCCGACACGGCTCTGGATGGCATCGTCTCCGTTCAGCCCGCTCTCGAGGTGGTGGACTACTCCCCACCGACTTCCGGGATCGACGACCTCCTCGCGCACGGCATGTTCCACCACGCCACCGTGCTCGGGACGCCGACCTCCCGCGAAG
>CAZZFT010000132.1:8828-14058 GCA_964653555.1 uncultured Spirochaetales bacterium
GTCGTCGGCGACTTCGGACCGCTGGGCCTCGTTTCGGCAGAAGCCGCGCCTTCGCGCGGACACGGAGCGTGAACGCGCCCGCCCGACCTGCTGCGGGCGCCCTACGTCCTGGGCGACCGGACGTCCGCGAGGGTCTGCTGCGCGAGGCCGGCGTCGACGGGCCGCGAGTGGTGCGGGTCGCGGGCGAGGCCCGCTTCCCGTCGATCCGCTCCTGGATGCACACGGACGTCCGCGGCTGGACGCTCTCGGAGAAGCTCGACGACGCGCAGTTCGAGCTCCTGGTCGGTGCCGCGGAGCAGGAGCTCGGCCGCTTCGTCGCCTCCGACGGCTCGGTCCGCTTCGCGCATCCCGCCCTGATCGCCACCGGGCGCAAGTCTTGACGCGCGCGCTCGACACCCTGGTCACCGGGCTCCAGCTCTGCGAGTCGCCCCGCTGGCACGAGGACCGTCTCTGGCTCTCGGATTGGGGCGCCCACGAGGTGCTGGCGGTGGATCCCGCGGGCCGCCGCGAGGTCGTCGCGCGCCTGCCGTCGTTCCCGTTCTGCATCGACGGGCTGCCCGACGGGCGTCTGCTCGTCGTCTCCGGCCGCGAGGGGCGTCTCCTGTGCCGGGAGCGAGACGGCTCGCTCGTCCTGCGCGCCGATCTGACGGCCGTCTCCCGCCACCCGTGGAACGAGATCACCGTGGACGGCCGCGGCAACGCCTACCTCAACAACACGGGCTTCGAATTCCCGGGCGGCGAGTTCGCGCCCGGACTCGTGGCGCTGGTGCCCCGCGACGGCTCGGTCCGAGCCGTCGCCGGCGGCGTCGCGTTCCCGAACGGGATGGCGGTCACCCCCGACAACGCGACACTGATCCTGGCCGAGTCCTACGGCAAGCGGCTCACCGCCTTCGACATCGCCGCCGACGGCGATCTGCGAAACCGACGGGTGTGGGCCGACCTGGGCGAGGGCGTCCCGGACGGCATCTGCCTCGATGCCGAGGGCGCCGTCTGGTACGCCGACGTCCCGAACCGATGCTGTGTGCGCGTCCGGGAAGGGGGGGAGGTGCTGGAGAGGATCGACGTCGACCGCGGCTGCTTCGCCTGCATGCTCGGCGGAGCCGACCGGCAGACCCTGTTCCTGACGGTGAACGAGTGGCGCGGTCCCGACCAGATGGCCGAAGGACCGCGGACGGGCCAGGTGCTGACGACACGGGCTCCGGCGCCGGGCGCGGGCTGGCCCTAGCGCGGCGCCCGCCCGCAGATCCCCGGCCGCTCAGCCCTGGGCCACCTGCTTCAGCCAGTCGATCCACGCTTCCATGCCCTCTCCGGTGCGGGCGGAGACGGGGAGCAGCGCGGGCTCGGGCATCACGCGCGCGAGGGCGTCGCGGATCGCCTCGACGTCGACGGCGAGGTGAGGCAGCAGGTCGGTCTTGGTGAGCAGCACCAGGTCTGCCGCCTTGAACATGACCGGGTACTTGAGCGGCTTGTCCTCGCCCTCGGTCACCGAGAGCAGCACCACGTTCGCGCGCTGACCGAGGTCGTAGATCGCCGGGCAGACCAGGTTGCCGACGTTCTCGATGAACAGGCACTCGGCGTCGTCCCAGTCGAGGTGGTGCAGCCCGCGGTGGACCATCTCGGCGTCGAGGTGACACGCCGAGCCGGTGGTGATGGCCCGCGCCCGGATGCCCGCGCGCGCGAGGCGGACGGCGTCGTTGTCGGTGGCGAGGTCGCCGCTCAGCGCGGCGAGCGACGCCCGGGGCCGGCGCGCCGCCGTCGCCTCGAGCAGGGCGGTCTTCCCGCTGCCCGGCGAGCCCATCAGGTTCACCGCCAGCACCCCGTGCTCGCGGAAGTGGGCGCGGTTGTGGGCCGCGACCCGGTCGTTGGTCGAGAGGATGCGCTCGTGGACCTCCACCGAGGTCTTCTCGGGATCGCCGCAGCCGCAGTCGTCACACATCACCGACCTCCATCTCGATGCGCTCGAGCACGAGCGCGTCTCCACGACACAGGCGCGCCGGCAGCGCGCAGCGCGGGCAGCGCAGGACGGCGCCCGGAGCGATCGCCTCGCCGCAGCCCGGGCAGCCCCAGCACGCGGGCTCGGGCGCGATCTCGAGCTCCGCCTCCGCGCAGCACGTCCCCTCGCGGAACAGGTCCCAGGCGGTGCGCAGCAGACCCGTGTCCACGCCGGCCAGCTCGCCCACGCGCACGCGCAGGCCGAGCACACGGGGATCGGCGTGCCGGCGCGCCTCCTCCTCCGCCCGGGAGACGAGCGCTCCCACGATCGAGTACTCGTGCATCTCAAGACCCGGTGCGCGCGAAGAAGCGCGCCAGCCCGTCGGCGAAGGCCTCGCTGTCGGCGCTCTCCACGAGGCGCGCGATCTCCTCCGACAGGTGCTGCTCGAGCCACTCGCCCCCGACCGCCGCCTCGAGCAGCGCCTTGGTGCGCGCGTAGGCGGCGGTGGGACCGTCGGCGAGCCGGTGGCCCAGGGCCAGGAGCGCCTCGTCGAAGCCCTCGTCGGGCAGCACCTGGCTCACCAGCCCCATTCGGAAGGCGGCCTCGGCGTCCAGGCGCGGCGACAGCAGCGCCAGGTCGAGGGCGCGGCGCAGTCCGATCAGTCGCGGCAGGAAGAAGGTGATGCCCTCGGCGCCGCACAGCGCCGTCTTGTCGTAGGCCCACTCGAAGCGCGAGCGCCGCGACGCGATCACCAGGTCGCAGCACAGCGCCAGCCCGAGGCCGCCCGCCGCCGCCACGCCGTCGACGCCGGCGAGGAACGGCTTGGGGGCGCGGCGGATCTCGGAGATCGTGCTGGCGAGATACTCGAGCGTCTCCTTGAACACGCTGCCGAAGCCTACCGCGCGCTCCCCCCCGCGCGCCGGCTCCGCGCCCGCGCGGAGATAGGCGAGGTCCCCGCGCTCACCGCCCGCGCGCACGTAGCGCAGATCGACACCGCTGCAGAAGACGCCGTCGCGGCCGCGGATCACCACCGCGCCGACACCCTCGTCGCGCGCGAGCTCCAGGCCGGCGCGGCGCAGGTCGCGCGCCATCGTCACGTCGAGAGCGTTGTAGCGCTCGCGCCGGTCGAGGGTGATGATGCCCAGGCGTCCGCTGCGCTCGCAGCGCACGGGGCCGTCGCCGCTCGTCGGGGTCGCCATCGCTCTCTCCTCTCCTTCCTTCCCTCAGCAGATCCGCGGCAGCAGCTCGCCCTCGGACTCGGTGACGAGCCGCCGGCCGAAGCCGGTGTCGAGGATGAGCGACCCCACGCGGGTCGCGGTGCAGCGCCCGATGCGGCGGGCGTGCTTGCCGAGCGGGTGCGCGTGCAGGGCAGCGAGAACGGCATCGCTCGCCTCGGGCCGCACGCCGAGCAGCGCCTTGCCCTCGTTCGCCACCTGGAGCGGATCGATGCCGAGCAGCTCGCAGGCGGCCCGCACGGCGGGCCGCACCGGCAGCCGCTCCTCCTCGAGCACGACGCCCACGCCGCTCTTCTGCGCCATCTCGTGCAGCGCGCTGGCGACACCCCCGCGCGTCGGATCCTTCATCGCCACCACGGCGGGTCCGCCGGCCGCGAGAGCGGCCGCGATCAGGCCGTTCAGGGGCGCGACGTCGGAGAGCAGCTCGCCATCCCCGGCTCCCACCGACAGGTCGTGACGGCGCGTCATCACCGCCATGCCGTGGTCGCCGATCGTGCCGGTCACGAGGATCTCGTCTTCGGGGCGCAACCCGGCGTCGCGCACCGGGTCGCCGCCTTCGCGCACGAGGCCGATCGCCGAGGTCGTCAGCACCACGCCGTCGATCTCGCCGCGCCGCATCACCTTGGTGTCGCCTGTGAGGACCCGCGTGTCGGCCTCGCGGCAGGCCGCTTCGATCGATGCCTGGATCCGCTCGAGGTCGGCGTGGGCGTAGCCCTCCTCGACGACGACGGCGAGGGAGAGGCCGAGCACGTCGGTGGCGCCCATCACGGCCAGATCGTTGACGGCGCCGCACACCGCCAGACGTCCGATGTCGCCGCCGGGGAAGAAGGGCGGATCGATCACGTGGCCGTCGGTGGTGAACACCAGCCAGCGCTCGCCGAGCCGCAGGGCGGCGCCGTCGTCGAGCGCTCCGAGGCCCACGCCGCCTTCGATCCCCATCGGCGCGCCGCGCGCGAAGAGCGAGCCGACGAGCTCGCGCATCGCCGGACCGCCCGCGCCGTGGCGCATCTCGATGCGGCGACCGTCCCGGCTCACTCCGCGTCTCCCAGGTCCGGGCGCCCGCCGTACTGGTGCCAGATGCGGCAGGTCCCCTCGCTGCTCACCATGCAGGCGCCCACGGGCTGGTGCGGCTGGCACTCGCGCCCGAAGAGCGCGCAGTCGGTCGGTCGCGCGAGACCCGCCATGATCTCGCCGCAGCGGCACGGCGCCCGCGCGGGCAGCGCCGCCCGGGCGACGCGCCCGCTCAGCACGGAGGCGTGGCGTCGGCGCGCGTCCCACGCCGACCACTCGGGGCGCAGGCGCAGATTGCCGTTGGGCACCCGTGCGATCCCCCGCCAGCGCCCGCCGACCCGCTCGAACACCCGCCACAGCTGATCCTGTGCGCGGCGGTTGCCCTCGCGCGTCACGCAGCGGGGGAAGGCGTTCACCACGCGCGCCTCGCCCGCCCGGGCCAGGCGCGCCAGCTCCACCAGGCCGGCCAGGATGTCCAGGGGCTCGAAGCCCGCCACCACCACCGGTCGCCCGTGGCGCGCGACGAAGGGCTCGAACACGCCCCAGCCGGTGATCGTCGCGGCATGGCCCGCGGCCAGGAAGCCCTCGACGCGGCTGCCCGGCATCTCGAGCACGATCTCCATCGCAGGCGGGATGTACTTGTGGGCGGAGAGCACCGAGAAGTTGGCCGGGGGATCGTCGAGCAGCACCGCGGCCGTCGCCACCGCCGTGGTCTCGAACCCGGTGGAGAAGAACACCCACTCCTCATCGCTGGTGCGGGCGAGCTCCACGGCCTGGGCCACGCTGTACACCACCTCGACGGGCGCGCCCTCGCCGCCGAGCTCGGCCAGGGACACGTCGCTGCCGGGCACGCGCAGCATGTCGCCGTAGGTCGTGACGCGGATCCCGGCGCGGGCCAGGCGCACGGCCTCGTCGATCTCCGGGGCGTCGGTGACGCACACCGGACAGCCCGGACCCATGAACAGGTCGAGTCCCTTGGGCAGCACGTCCCGCAATCCGAAGCGCGCGATCGCCTGCTCGTGGCTGCCGCACACGTGCATCAGCGCGAGGG
>CAZZFT010000133.1:0-13983 GCA_964653555.1 uncultured Spirochaetales bacterium
GCGGGATGGTTGTAGTTCGGGATCACCTGGCGGATGCCGTGGGCCAGGCGGATGCGCGAGGTGCGCGCCGCGGCGGCTGCCAGGAACACCTCGGGCGCCGAAGAGTGGGAGTACTCGTCCAGGAAGTGGTGCTCGACCTCCCAGGCGTAGTCGAGGCCGAGACGGTCGGCCAGCTCCACCTGCTCGAGCGCCTCCTGGAACAGGCGGTGCTCCGAGTCCTCCCGCCAGGGCTTCGGGAGTTGCAGCTCGTAGAATACGCCGAACTTCATCCCAGCTTCTCCACCTGCACGCCGGCGGCGTGCTCGATCGTCTGGAGGGCGGCGAAGAAGGCCCGCTCCCCGCGTCCCTCGTCGAGCGCGGCGCGATAGGTGCGCGCTACGGCTTCGACGATCGGCAGCGGCACTCCCATCTCTCGCGCGCTCTCGAGCGCGAGCGCCACGTCCTTCTTGGCGATCGCGAGCTTGAAGAGCGTCATGTCGAAGGCCCGGCCGAGGAGCAGCGGCGCCATCCCAGTGTAGAGCTTCGCGGAGCTGGCGTTCAGGATCTCGAGCAGCTCGCGCGCTCCGAGACCCGCCTTCGCCCCGAGCACGAAGCCCTCCTGCACGAGCAGCGCGCCCCCCAGGAAGATCAGGTTGTTGACCAGCTTGGCGATCGTGCCGCGTCCCGGCGCGCCCAGATAGAAGACGCTGCGGGCGAAGGCGTCGAAGAGCGGGCGCACCGCATCGAAGGCTGCGCGATCGCCGCTCGCCATCACCGCGAGCGTTCCCTGGGAGGCGCCGTGGGCGCCTCCAGAGACGGGCGCGTCGATCAGCGCCGCGTCCGCTTCGAGCTCGAGCGCGTGCAACGACTGCACCGCCTCGAAGGAGCTGGTGGAGAGGTCGACGTGAATCAGGCCGGGGCGCTCCGCGGCGAGCAGGCCTTCGGCCACGGCGGCGACCTCGGCGGGACCCGGAAGCGAGGTGAACACCACGTCGCACTGCGCGGCCACCTCTCGCGGTGATCCGGCGGGCCGCGCCCCGCGCGCCACGAGGTCCGCGCTCGCCTCCCTGCGCGCGTCGAAGACCACGAGCGGGTGACCCGAGGCGAGGAGTCGCCCCGCGATCGGTGCGCCGATCGTCCCCGTACCGATGAATCCGATCCCTGCCATGCGCGCCCTGTCGTCTGCCCCGGACCGGGTCCGGGCTAGTCCTCGAGGAAGTACTCGACCGTGGACACGACGCGCACCACCTTGTGGAGCTGCTGCGCCTCTCCGACCCCCGGGATCTCGTCGCGCGGCAGGATCTGGAAGACGCCCTGGTTCGCCCGGCGGATCCCGCCGATCCGCGCTCCCGAATCCTTCGCGAACTGCTCCGCCGCCTCCCGCGCTCGCGCAGTGGCCTCGGCGATCATCGCGGGCTTGAGGTCGTTCAGCCGGGTGAAGATGAACAGCGGGTTGATCGCGTCGTAGGCGTTCCCTCCCTGGAGCACGACGCCCGAGGCGACGAGGTCCGCCACGTTGCCGCTCGCCGCGAGCACCACCCCGGGGTCGTCCGAGCGGATCACCAGGGTCTGGCGGATCACGAAGCGGTTGCCCTGGCGGGGGCCGCCGCCACCGTAGGGATTCGCGTCGTTGTCGATCACCGAGAACCCCTGGGCGTGGATCTGCTCCGAGGCGATTCCATTGGCGGTGAGGAAACCGGTCACCGCCTGCACGCTGCTCTTCAGCTGGGCGTGCGCCTTCGCCAGATCGTTCTCGGACGCCACGACCGTGAGCGGCCACACGGCCAGGTCGGCCTCCACGGGCCGCTCGGTCACGCCCTTTACGGTGACGAAGCGGTCGGCGGCGCGCCCCTCCTGGAAGCCCGTGCCGACGAACCAGCCGGCCGTCGCGACCCCCAGCGAGAGGACGATCGCCGCGAGGAAGCCCGGCACGGGCCCGCTAGCGACCGACGATCGACACGAAGGACACGCAGCGTCCCGGCTGACCGCCCAGATTGTGGGTGAGCCCGAGCTTCGGGCTCTCGATCTGGCGCTCCCCGGCCTCGCCGCGCAGCTGGAGCCACATCTCGTACATCATGCGCAGCCCGCTGGCGCCGATCGGGTGGCCGAAGCTCTTGAGCCCGCCGTCCGGGTTCACGGGCTGCGGCCCGTCGCCGTCGAAGCGGCCGTCGAGCACGTCCTGCCAGCCCTTGCCGCGCTCGGAGAAGCCCATGTCCTCCATCAGGACGAGCTCGGTGGCCGTGAAGCAGTCGTGCACCTCGGCCATCGAGATCTCCTCGCGCGGATCGGTGACGCCGGCCTGGGCATAGGCGTCGCGCGAGCTCTCGACGACCTCCTGGAAGGTGGTGAAGTCGTAGTCCTGATTGAAGTAGCCCTCGGCGGGGCCCGCCACGAAGGAGAGCGCCTTGATGAAGATCGGGTGGTCCGTGTACTTGTGCGCGTCCTCGGCGCGGCACAGCACCGCGGCGGCCGAGCCGTCGGAGACGCCCGAGCAGTCGAAGACGCCGAACATGCCGGCCACGCGCGGACTGTTCAGGATCGTCTCCATCGGCACCTCCTTGCGGAACTGGGCCTTCGGGTTCTTCGCCCCGTTGACGTGATTCTTCCAGGCGATGCGCGCGATCACCTCCTTGAGCTGGCCCTCGTCCACGCCGTACTTCTTGGCGTAGGCGGGCGCGAGCAGGCTGAACATCGCCGGCGCCGACATGTTGGCGCCGGTGCCGTCGTCGGGGGGCCGGTTGCTCACCAGGCCCGAGTAGCCCGAGTCCTTGAGCTTCTCGACGCCGGTGGCCATCACCAGGTCGTAGGCGCCCGAGGCCACGGCGTAGGCGGCGTTGCGGATCGCCTCGCTGCCGGTCGCGCACATGTTCTCGAGGCGCGTGACCGGCTTGTAGTCGAGCTTGAGCGCCTCCGAGAGCACGAGACCGGAGGTGCCGCTGCTCATGGTGCCGAGCCAGTAGGCGTCCACCTGGGCCGGCTCGATGCCCGCCGAGCGGTAGGCGTCGGTCGTGGCGTCGACGAGCAGGTCGTCGGTGCCCTTGTCCCAGTGCTCGCCGAACGGCGTGCAGCCCATGCCGACGATCGCGACGCGGTCCTTGATGCCCTTCGAAGCCATGCCTGTTCTCCTTCGTTCGCCTTCGGCTCACTGCGCGCGCGGCTCCGCCGCGCGCGTGTTGTCTTCGCCCGAGGACTAGCGCCGCGGACGCGCCTTCCAGAAGTAGTTGTGGACTCCCTGTCCCGTGTACAGACGGCGGAAGGTCATCTCGAGCTCGTCGCCGATCTTCACGTCCGCGGGATTCACGTCGGTCAGCTCGCAGGAGAGCCGTCCACCCCCCTCGAAATCGAGCACCGCCGCCACCACCGGGGGCTGGAGCGAGTAGGCGAGGTGGTCGAGGGTGTAGGTGGCGATCCGGCAGCCCTGCTTCGCGAAGGGCTCCTCGCGCATCTGGTCGACGGCGCCGCAAGCGCTGCACACCCGTTGGGGCGGAAGCTGACCGGCGCCGCAGGCGGTGCAGCGCGACCCGACGAAGCCCATCTTCCAGTGCTCGTGACGGCGCATCGGCGGCGCCGCCGGGCGGTCGGGCTCCGGGCGGCGCGGCGGCTCGAAGGGCAGGATGCCCCGCCACTTCAGGTAGGCGTTGTAGGGCAGGTCGCCCTGCTTCGAGGCGATCCATGCGTCCACGGAGTGCGCCGGCCGGCCGCCGGCGATGCGGTCGGTCACCTCGAGCACGAGGGCGTCGCAGCCGTCGGCGAGCGAGGCGACGAGGATGCGGTCGCCCGGCTTCGCCGCGTCGAGGGCGCGCGCCAGGAGCAGACCCGCGTGGGCCGCGCCCGCCCGGCCCACCGACGCCGCGAGCGGGTCGGCGAGCTGCTCGGGCTTGAGCTGGAGCGCGCGCGGCAGTCCGGCGACGGCTCGCGGCAGCGTCGCGTCGAGGATCACGCTGGCGATCTCCGAGGGCTGCGTGCCTGCGCTCTCGAGCGCGCGGATCACCGTGTCGGCGAGCACCGGCGCGAGCACCTCGGCGCCGAAGCGCTCCTCCCATTGCTTGGCGAAGCGGTCCTCGGGAAGCCGCCACACGTCGAGCAGCTCGATGGTCGCCGAGGCCCGGCCGCGCAGCACGGCGATCGCCTCGTCGTCGGCGCCGCAGACGAACGCGGCGGCCGCGTCGCCCGAAGAGCTCTCGCGCGTCCCGCCCGGCGCCCCGATCACCACGTCGGCGGAGGCCACCAGGGTGCGCTGGCCGGCCGCCGCCAGGTCGAGACCCAGGATCAGGGCGGAGAGCCCCGCGCGCGACGTGCCGCCCAGCTCCAGGGAGCGCATCGTCTCCGGCAGGGAGAGCGCGGCGTGCACCGTCGCGGCGTTCAGCTTCTCGGCGTAGGGCGGGCTGGTCGTCGCGAGGACCAGCGCTTCGAGCGGCGTATCGGCCGTTACCGCCTCGCGGCTGGCCTCCACCGCCAGCGACGCCGCGTCCTCGTCGTAGCTGGCGACGGCGCGCTCGCCGCGCCCGGCGCCGATGGCGCTGCGCTGGAGGCGGAAGTAGGGGATGTAGCTTCCGTAACGCGTGATTCCGGGCACGGGGGGCTCCTCGGTGGAAGGGGGGGTACGGAGCGCGAGTGCGCATTCTACCCGAACCCGTACAGCCTTTCGCGGGCCCGGGTGGCGATCGGCCGGCCGACGGTGAGCGCGCTTCGGAACGCCTCCTCCATGTCCAGGAACACGGAGTCGGGCTCGGCGCCCAGACCGTCGACGAGCTTGGTGAGGAACGCGCGAGCCGCGGCGACCGCCGCCACGTCGAACACCTCCGCGTCCGAGAACCCGTGCGCCCTGAGCGCCTCCACCTGCTCCCTGGTGACGGCGCGCGCGTCGCGGGCGACCTGGCGGGCGAAGTCCATCATCGCCCGCTCCGCGGCCGACACGGAGGCGACGTCGGCTCCCGCCGCGATCGCCCGGACGTCTTCCGGAGAGAGGTACTCGGTCAGCGCCCTTCCGTGGGCGAGCGAGCAGTAGGAGCTGCGCAGCTCGAGCGCCGCGGCCAGCGTCGCGAGCTCGAAGCGCCGTCGGTCGAGGTTCCGCCGGATCCCCGACAGGAGCTTCGCCCACAACCCCATGATCTCCGGGCGATGACAGAACACCAGAGCGTAGTTCGGCAGATAGCCGAAGCTCTGCTCCTGGCGCTCGTACATGTTCCGCACGTCGCCCGTCGCTTCGGACAGCGACACGGTTTCGATGAAGGGCATCGTCGTCTCCTTCCCGCTAGGCGCGGTAGTGATCGATCTGGACTTCCAGGCCTCGGTCGGCGTAGTCGCCCGCCGCGCGCAGCGAACGGAACTCGCCCCAGCGGATGGGGCGATAGCGCGGCGGGTGCAGCGCGTCGGTGGTCGAGGGAAGCGGGGCGTAGTGGGACTCGTAGGACGGGTTCAGGAAGAACGGGGCGCTGAAGCGCTCGGACTCGGTGCTCGCCCTCACCCGGTGCAGCGCGGCGCGATAGCGGTCGTTGGACCAGACCTGGACGATGTCCCCGATGTTGATCACCAGCGCACCGCGGCGCGGCTCCACCAGATGCCACGCTCCGTTCCGGTACACCTCGAGGCCGGGCTGGTCGTCCTGCAGCAGGAGGGTGAGGGCGCCCGCGTCGGTATGGTGATTGACGCCGAGGTGCCCCGCCCCGGGCGTCTCGACGCCCTCGGGCAGCGCGGGCGCCGGACAGACGGGGTAGTAGTTCAGGCGCACGAAGCTCGAGTGGATCGGCCGGAAGCCGCGCTCCAGGTGGGCGGCGGGCATGCCCAGGTTGAGGGAGATCGCCGAGAGCAGGTCCAGCGCCAGCCGCTCACAGGCCTCGTAGTAGGCGAGAACCGCCGGGGCGAAGGTGGGGAGGGCGTGGGGCCACGGGGGCGCGATGGCACCGCCGTGTGCGGGCCCGTAGTCGTAGATCTGCTTCCAGTCCAGGGTGTTCTTCGTGAGCTCCCGATCGTAGAAGCCGTAGGGGTTCTCGGCCGTTCGCGAGCTCGCCCGCTTGGTCTCGATCGGCAGGGCGAAGAACGCACGCATCTCGTGCAGCAGCGCCGAGAGGATCGCGGCGTCGACGCCGTGACCTTCGACCTGGAAGAAGCCCCACTCCCGGCAGGCGCGATCGAGCGCGCACAATGTCTCGCGCTGCCGGAGCCGCTCGATCTGGATGACGGGGATGCGCTCGACGGGCATGGCCTCCCCTCCTCACGCCGACTTTCGCGGGTGCAGCCACTTCGGCAGCAGTCCGTACGGGTCCAGATCCGGATCGGCGACGTAGGGGATGCCCAGCGCGTCGAAGCGCCTCGGGATCGAGCCGTCGCGCCAGCCCTCGAAGAGGTCGGTGCAGCCCCCGACGTGCTCGCCGCCGACGAAGATCTGCGGGATCGTGGCGGCGCCGGTGCGGTCCGCCAGCACCTTGCGGATCTCGCCGCCCCGGTCGCCGGCCTGGTACTCGACGGAGTCGAGATCGACGCTGCGGTAGGCGACGTCGAGCTGCGCGAAGAGCTTGCGCGCCGACCAGCAGAACTCGCACCACTCGAGCGCGAACATCACGATCGGCTCGGCCGCGACGGTCTCGCTGACGAAGCGCTCCGCTTCCGGGTCGAGAGCCGACGGCCCCGGAGCGGGCGTCGCCGCCGTCGCGGGCGGGGGCGCGTCGAAGCGGCAGCCCGGAGTGGAACGTGACAACGCCATCTCCTCGTCGTTCATCTCCTCGGAGATGTCCTCGAACAGGGGTGTCGATAGATAGCGCTCCCCGGTGTCGGGCAGCATGCAGACGATGTTGATTCCCGCCGGCGAGCGACGCGCCACCTCCAGAGCGGCCGCGAGCGTGGCACCGCTCGAAGTCCCGACGAAGATCCCCTCGCGTCGGGCCAGCTCGCGCGCGAGACGCAGAGCCTCGCCCCCGGGCACGGGCATCACCTCGTCGACGAGTCCACCGGAGACCGCTTCCTCGGTGAGCTTCGAGATGAAGTCCGGGCTCCATCCCTGCATCAGGTGGGGGCGGAAGCTCGGGTGGCTCTCGCGGGGAGCGCCGTCCGCGCCGCGCGCCTGGGGAATGCCGCTCGCGAGCACCGGGGCGTTGTCGGGCTCGGCGGCGACGATGCGAGTCGCCGGGTCGGCCCGCTTCAACGCGCGGGCCACGCCCTTCAGGGTGCCGCCCGTGCCGAAGCCCGACACCCAGTAGTGGAGCGGCTCGCCTTCGAGGTCGGCGAGGATCTCCTGCGCAGTCGTCCTCGAATGGACGTCCGCGTTGGCCTCGTTCTCGAACTGCCGGCACAGGAACCAGCCGTGGGCCTCGGCCAGCTCGATCGCCTTGTTGAGCATCCCGGTTCCCTTCTCCGCCGCCGGTGTCAGCACGACGCGGGCGCCGAGGAAGCGCAGGAGCTTGCGACGCTCGACGCTGAAGCTCTCGGCCATCGTGACCACCAGCGGGTAGCCCTTCTGAGCGCACACCATCGCGAGGCCGATGCCCGTGTTGCCGCTGGTCGCCTCGATCACCGTCTGACCGGGCGCGAGCGCGCCGCTCTGCTCGGCGCGCTCGATGATCGCGCGCGCCATGCGGTCCTTGACGGAGCCCATCGGGTTGTGGGACTCGACCTTGACGTACAGGTTCACCCCCTCCGGCGCGAGCTTCCCGAGCCGGACCAGGGGGGTATTGCCGATCGTGTCGAGGATGCTGTCGTAGCGGGCCATGGCTCGTCTCCTGTGCCGCCACGGGATCGTGGCTCGAGGGGGAGCATCGGGGGCGATCGAGGGAGGACCCGTGGGAGCGAGCGTGGTTTTTTCGCACGCGCCGCTGGTATCCGGCTCCAGGTCGCTAATATGCTGAAAATGAAACCGTTTTCGCCCCGGTAGCCCGGCGATGGCGACGCTCGAACTCCACTTCCTCGGCGATCTCGAGGTCATTCGGCACGGCGAGACCCTGCCGCTGCCCCCGTCCAAGAAGACCCGGGCGCTGCTGGCCTACCTCGCCCTCAGTCCGCGCTCGCATCGCCGCGACGCCCTCTGTGAGCTGCTCTGGCAGCTCCCCGACGACCCGCGCGGATCGCTGCGCTGGAGCCTGTCGAAGCTCCGCCGTCTCGTGGACGACGAAGACCGTCCCCGCATCGTCGCGGATCGCGCGAGCGTCGGCTTCGACGCCTCGGGTGTCTCGATCGACGTGATCTCCCTGCAGGCGCTCGCCGAGAGCGACCTCGAGCGCGCCTCCACCGAGGTGCTGGAGGAGGCCGCCGGACGCTATCGGGGCCACTTCCTCGAGGGTCTCGAGCTTCCGGACTTCCACGAGTTCCATGTCTGGTGTGTGGCGGAGCGGGAGGGCACCTCGCGCGCCAAGGCCCGCATCCTGCGGGCGCTCGTCGATCGGCTGGGGGGAGCGTCGGAGCGCGCGCGGCCCCACGCGCGGGCGCTCGTGAGTCTGTGCCCCTACGACGAGGAGGCGCGCGCCGCGCTGATCCGACTGCTCGTCGCATCGGGGCGCGCCGAGGAGGCCGAGCAGCAGTACCAGCTCGGATTGCGCCTGCAGAGGGAGATCGGGGCCGAATCCACGGGCGCCCTGCACCGGGCACGGCACGCGGCGCCGACGCCGCCGGCCGCCGCCGCGCGCCGCGTGGAATCTGCCGCGCCCTCGATCGGGCCGTCCGCCCTCCTGGTGGGCCGCGAGGGCGAGCTGGAGCTCCTCGCCGCCACCCTCGGTCGCGTGGTGCAGCAGGGGCGCGCCGCGTTCGTGTTGGTGCGGGGAGCGCCCGGGATCGGAAAGAGCCGCCTGCTGGAGACCGCAGCCGATCTCGCTCGCGAGGCGCACGCCCTCGTCCTCGACGCAGGCGGCTTCGAGACCGAGGCGATCCGGCCCTTCGCCCTCTGGATCGACGCGTTCCGCAGATCCGAGGGAAGCGGCAGCACGGACGTGTTCGGCGACGGGAACTTCGAGAACCGCGATCGCCTGTTCGGAGCCCTGAACGATCTGGTGGCGCGGGAGACGCACCAGAGGCCCGTGGCGGTGGTGTTCGACGACCTGCAGTGGTGTGACGAGTCGAGTGCAGCCGCCCTGCACTACGTCGCGCGGATGAACCGGGACCGGCCGCTGCTGGGCGTCCTGGCGGCGCGGGACGACGAGCTGCGCGACAACGCCGCCGTCCAGCGGGCGCTGCGGGGGCTGCGTCAGGATGGTCTCCTCCAGGAGCTCCGGGTCGGTCCGCTGTCCGAGGCCGCCGTGCGTCGGCTCATCGAGGAGCGCGCACCCGGGGCCGACAGCGGGCGGCTCAGTCGGGAGTGCGGCGGCAATCCGCTGCTGGCGATCGAGCTCGCCCGCGCCGGTACCTCGGGCGACACGGGCAGCTCGCTCGAGGATCTCCTTCGCGAGCGCCTGGCCCGCTTCGACGCGGAGGGCGCCGAGGTGCTGCGCTGGGCGGCGGTGCTGGCGCCGCGCATCGACGTCTCCTCGCTCGTCCGCATCACGCGCCTGGATTCGGATCGGGTGGGAGCGGTGCTCGAGGCGGCGGAGCGTCAGGCCATGCTGGTGCCCGACGATCGCGGGTTTCGCTTCTCCCACGATCTGGTCGCGCGCGGAGTCTACGCGGACATCTCGCCGACGCGGCGACAGGTGATGCACCGCCGTGTGGCCGAGCTGCTCGAGCAGGAGACGGCACTGGACATCGAGCGCGCCGCCGACCTCGCGCACCACGCCTCGCACAGCGGAGATCCGGAGCTCGCGGCCCGCGCCATGGTGTCCGCCGGCCGGCTGTGCCTGCGGTTCTTCGCCAACGACGACGCCCTGGCGCTGGCGCGCAAGGGCCTGCACCTCGTCGAGTCGCTCTCGGACACGCGCCGCGTGCCCCTCACCCTCGAGCTGCACGACGTCCTGCTCAAGGCGGCACCCGTGGAGGACTGGGAGTCCGCGGCCCGGGAGTACGTCGCGCTCGCCGAGCTGGCGCTGGATCACGGCGCGCTCGCCCATGCCCGACTCGGCTACCACATGGCCAGCCACCTGCTCTGGCTCCACGGGCAGTGGTCGGGCGCGCGCGAGGAGACCCTGCAGGCGGAGCGCGTGATCCGCAGCGGCAGCGAGGAGGACCACGTCGTCGGCATGGCGGAGACGGCGAAGTGCCTCGCCATGCTCGAGCGCGACCTCCCTCACGCCGACGCGCTGCTGATGGAGGCCCGCGCCCTGGCCCTGCGCAGGCGCGTGAGCCACCCCGCGATTCCCGCGGCGCTCGGCATGCTCCGCTACCACGCCAACGAGCTGGAGGAGGCCGAGGAGCTGTTCCAGGAGGCGCGCGCGATGTACAAGTCGGCCGGGGATCGCATCAACGAGTTCCAGGCCAACGAGTATCTGGTGATGATCGCCTTCGAACGCGGGGGCTTCGAAGCGGCCCGGGATCGCTGTCGCGCGCTGCTGGAGATCGGCGGGAAGCTGCCGGAGGGCAGCGAGGCCCCCTTCGCGCGGGCGCTCGAAGGACTGTGCCGCTACGCGCTCGAGGACGAGACGAAGGCGTTGCTGGAGGCGCTGGAAGCGCTGCGGATCGCCGACGCCAAGCACCGCCTCGCCTACGTCCTCACGCGCGCCGCCCTGCTGGACGTGGAGCGCGGACGCCCCGAGCAGGCGCGCGAGCGGGCGAGCGAGGCACTCGAGTACGCCGAGATCCTGGAGCGGGGCACCGACATGCTGCTGGCCCACTTCGCACTCGCCCAGGCGGCGCTCGCCTCGGGCGACCGGGCGGCGCACGCGAGGCACGACGCCGCGATCGCTGGATTCCGGGATGCGCCGGTCGCGAAGTGGGCCCGGGATCGCACCGCATCTCCGACGTCCGCGACCGACCGAGGGCGAAGGCGATGACCGAGGTGTTCCTGGAGCGAAGCTTCGACCCGCCGCTCACGCCGGACGACGTGCTGGCGATGGCCCGGGAGGCGACGGGATGCTTCGGTCTCCACCGCGTCGACTGGGTGACGAGCTGCCTCGGACGGGACGGCCGGCGCATGGTGTGCTGGTTCCGCGGGCCCGATGCGGAGGCCGCTCGTGTGGCGCTCCGCCAGGCGGGCGCCGACCTCCGCGTCCTCTGGCCGGGTACGGTCCACGATGCGCCGGACGCTCCGCCCGGCCGGGTCGCGAACGTCCTCGTGGAGCGGAGCTTCGCCGACCCCGTCACCGTCGAGGAGATCCAGGCGATCGAGGACGCGGGGGCGGGCTGCCTGGAGAACCATCGGGTGAAGTTCGTGCGCACCCTGTTCTCGCTCGACCGCAAGCGGATGGTCTGCCTCTATGCGGCCCCGGATGCGGAGTCGGTGCGGATGGCCCAGCGCGAGGCCGGAGTGCCGGTCGACCGGGTCTGGGCGTTCCAGCCGATCGGACCGGCCGACCTGCGCCCGGGAGGGGCCTAGCCCGCCTTCCGGCCGCTTCTTTGCGTCCTCCTCCAAAAACCACGCCCTCTCCAACGCTTCGTCCCACGCCGCCGACGGATGATCCCTCGCGACCGGTCGACGACCGACCGGCACCACATGAGGGAGACGAGCGATGGGAACGAAGGCAGAGCGGATCGACAACGGCGTGGACGTGGCGGCGCTGCTGGGCGCGCGCGAGGCGCTGACCGAGGCTCCGGAGGGGGCCCGCTTCCGGTGGCGGGCGACGTGCGACTGGGTTCGCGGCACCCACAGCCGGTCGGCCGTGGAGGGCTTCTACGGACTCGGGGAGGAGCAGAGCCACCGCACCGAGTTCACCTTCGACGCCGACCACCCGGAGATCTTCGCCTCCGAGGACCACGGGGCGACTCCGGTGGAGTACGTGCTCGTCGGCCTCGCGGGCTGCCTCACCGCGGGCATCGCCACGGTGGCGCAGAATCGCGAGATCCAGCTTCGCTCGGTGAAGGCGACGCTCGAGGGCGCGATGGACCTCCAGGGCATCCTCGGGATCGACGGCGACGTGCGGAACGGCTTCGACGACGTCGTGGTGCGTTTCGAGATCGACGCCGACGCGTCCCGGCAGGACATCGAAGCGCTGGTGGCCCAGTCGCAGAAGCGGTCCGCCGTCTTCGACATCCTCACCAATCCCACCAACGTCACGGTGGAAGTGAAATGATCCGCGCGATCCGGGGAGGGAGGCCTTCTCGCGCCGGCACCGTCGACGTCGTCGTCGTCGGTGCCGGCCACGCCGGACTCGCCATGAGCCGCTGTCTCGCCGAGCGCTCGATCGACCACGTGGTCCTCGAGCGCGGGGAGGTGGCCAACTCCTGGCGTCACGAGCGCTGGGACTCCTTGCGGCTGCTGACGCCCAACTGGCAGTGCCGGCTCCCGGGCCACGGATACGCCGGAGAGGACCCGGACGGCTTCATGACGATGCCGGAAGTCGTCGACTTCATCGACTCCTATGCCAGGGCGATCGCCGCGCCGGTGCGCACCGGCACCCGCGTCACCTCGGTCCTGCCCGGCGACGCCGGCTACCGCGTGATCACCGATCGCGGCGAGTGGCGATGTCGCGCGCTGGTGCTGGCGAGCGGGGCCCTCAACGAGCCCGTGGTGCCCGCGGTCGGCGCGTCGGTTCCGAAGTCGGTGGCCCAGTTCACGCCGCGTCGCTACCGGAATCCAGGGCAGCTCGACGCGGGCGGCGTGCTCGTGGTGGGCGCCTCGGCCACGGGTCTCCAGCTCGCCGACGAGATCCAGCGGGCGGGACACCCGGTCACCCTCGCGGTCGGCGAGCACATCCGCATGCCGCGCACCTATCGCAGGCTCGACATCCAGTGGTGGATGGACGCCGTCGGGATCCTCGACGAGCGCTACGACGAAGTGGACGACATCGTCCGGGCGCGCCGGGTGCCGTCGCCCCAGCTGGTGGGCTCGCCCGCTCGATCGACCCTGGACCTCAACGCGCTGAGCGCCAGGGGCGTGCGGCTCGTCGGTCGGCTGGTCGGGATTCGCGCGGGCAAGGCCCAGTTCTCCGGCTCCCTGCGCAACCACTGCGCGATGGCCGACCTCAAGCTGGAGCGCCTGCTCGACAAGGTCGACGCCTGGGCGAGGACGAGCGGAAGGTGCGAAGAGGTGGGGCCGCCCGAGCGCTTCGCCCCGACCGCCGTCGACGGATCTCCGCGCCTCGATCTCGACCTGGGCTCCGGCGAGGTCCGCTCGATCGTCTGGGCGACGGGCTTCCGGCCCGACTACTCCTGGCTCCACGTGCCCGTGTTCGACCGCAAGGGCCGGATCCGCCACGACGGCGGCGTCGTCGATGCCCCGGGCCTGTACGTGATGAGCCTCATCTTCATGCGCCGACGCAAGTCGAGCTTCATCCACGGCGCCGCGGACGACGCCCGGGAGCTCAGCGCCCACCTCCAGGACTTCCTGGACGGCCGCCTCGCCCTCGGGCGGGTCGCCCTCGGCTAGGAGGCCGAGGTCGTGGTGGACGTACTGGTGGGAAGGCCGCTCCAGGCGCCGGTCGCCGCGCAGGACGTGCGCGAGAACGGTCGCCGCGCGGCGGACTGCCTGGAGATGCACCGGGTCGAGTGGGTGGAGAGCTATCTCGCGAGCGACGGCACGCAGATGCTCTGTCGCTTCCGCGCCCCGGACGCGGAGTCGGTGCGCAATGCGTTCCGACAGGTCGGCGAGTCCTTCGCCGCGATCTGGTCCGGCGCGTTCGACCCGGGAGCGGGGGATCGATCGCCCAGCGTCGCCGTCGAGCGCCGCTTCGACGAGCCGGTGACGCTCTCGGAGCTTCGGCTGCTGGAGGACGTCTGCGCCTGGTGCTGGGTCACTCATCGCGTGCGCCGGATGGGCCTCTTCGTCTCCCCGGACGGCCGGCGCGCCCTCTATCTGTACCGCGCGCCGGACTCCGAGTCGGTGCGGCTGGGGCTGCGCCGGGCGGGCATCTCCCGCGCCTCCGTCTGGACGTTGGCCAGCGTGGTCGGCGTGGAGCGATCTCCGACGGAGAGCCCGCCGGCCTAGCCGGCGGGAGCCCGCCTCCGCTCGCCCGCGGCTCGCTGCGCGTCGGCCGACTCTCGAGTCGGCCTCCTAGC
>CAZZFT010000134.1:0-13969 GCA_964653555.1 uncultured Spirochaetales bacterium
AGCGGCCGTCGGGCGAGACCTGGGAGAGGAGCCCGAAGGTGAGCTCGCCGTCGTCCTTTTTGTAGTCGCTCCAGGTGATGATCTTCTCGTCGTTCAGCACCATCTGCTGGGAGACGGGGAGGATGGCGTAGGCTCCCTTGTCGTTGCCGTAGTCGACGTCGAGGCCCAGGACGCTGCCGTTGCGCGAGAAGGAGTGGCAGTTCCCGCACACCGGCAGGTTCTCGAGCACGATCGGCGGCGCGGTCTCGGAGTCGACGGATCCGAAGCGCCAGCGGATGCGCGAGGGGTCCTGGACGGCTTCGATGAACGGGAGCGGAACCTCGCGATAGAAGATCGAGTCGCCCACCGGGTCCGTGGAGGTGCGGATGCGGACGCTGGCGGAGGAGGCGGCCTCCGCCTTCGGGCCGACGCCGACGATCGCCACCTCTGCGTCGCGCGCCGCGCTGCGCCGCTTGATCTCGGCCCAATCCTTCTCCGAGGGGCGCCAGCGCGGCTCTGCCGCCGGGAACCGGAGCACCTCGCTCGCGGCGGCGACCTCGTCCGCGGCGGCGAAGCGCAGCAGCACCTCCCACCGCGCCACGCCCTCGGTCTCGTCGGTCCAGACGAAGGTGGGCGCGACGATCTCGGGCGGGAAGAGCGTCTCGTCGAGGGGATAGGTGATCGCGAGGCGGCCGGAGGGCTCGCTCGGGAACGCGAGCGGCGGCGCCGGCCCGGAGCCCCGCCCGCAGGCGCAGAAGGCCAGCGCCGCGGCGAGCAGGAACCCGGCCCGCGCGGAGCCCTTCCACGCGCGGTTGCGTCCGCCGGCCCGAGCTCGATGTCGCAGATCCATCGCTTCGCAAACCCGTCTCTGGAGAAGGCGATTGTGAGCGATCGGGCGAAGCGACGTCAATCGAGGCCCCCCGGGGCCCGCGAGTCCGACGACCGCGGACTGGGAGTCCGCTCGATTCCCCACGGATTCGAAATTGACAAGCCGAGACCATCCGCGTAGAAAGCGAAGGGATACACGGGAAAGTTGCCACTCCTCCGCCCGTCTGACGCACGCGAACGGGGCCAGGGGTAGAGCCCGGAGACCTAACATGAACCTGCGCCGCCTCTCCACGTTGCTCGGAATCGCCGTCTTCGCGACCGCCACCGCCGCCGACGCGAGGGTCCATCGCGTCTTTCCGGGCCAGTCCATCCAGGCGGCCATCGACGCCGCCTCTCCGGGCGACACGATCCTCGTGGAGCCCGGGACCTATCAGGAGACCGGGAACGCCGACAACGGCCTCAACATCACCACCGATGGCCTCCGTCTGGTCGGCAAGGTGAAGGGGAGCGGGAACGGAGTGCAAAAGGTCCGCCTCCTCCGCTACGGAGCCCAGGAGACGGGGATCTACGCGGCTCCTGCGGGCTGCGGACCGCATGACAATGTCTGCGGAGACGAGCTCCAGGGCTTCTACATCCGCGGCTTCACCGTGGAGGGCTTTCCGGGCAACGGGATCCAGACCCGCTTCGTGAACGGCTTCACGTTCGTCCAGAACGAATCCATCGACAACCTCGAGAACGGGCTCTACCCGACGCTCTCCGCAAACGGCACGCTCCGGCAGAACGTCTCGTACGGCTCGCTGGATACCGCGATGTGGGTGGCCGGCTCCGAGAACGTCCGCGTCATCAACAACGAGCTCTACGGGAGCCCGACGGGCCTCGAGATCACCGTCGCCAACAACGTCCTGGCGACCCACAACGACATCCACGACAACACCGTCGGCGTTGGGCTCTACCATCCGAATGCGGCCGGGAACCCGCAGAAGCCGGTCATGGCCAACTGGGTGATCGCGCACAACGACATCCACGACAACAACCTGCCGAACCCCGCGTCTCCCGGGGACTTCCAGGCGGGCCTGTTTCCCGGTTATGGGGTCCTGCTCCTGGGCGTCAGCGACCACGTGATCTGGGGCAACAATGTCGAGGGCAACGACTCCGCCGGCATCGCGGTGCTGGGCTGGTGTACGGCCACCTCCTTCGGCGACCCGAGCCGCAACTGCATCAACGACCCGCCCCAGGCGGATCCCTCCGCGAACAACAATCACGTCTTGCTGAATCAGCTGCACGACAACGGCAACAACCCGCCGCCGCTGGGCGTCCCGGGCGTGGACATCCTCTACATCGAGACTCCTCCGATCGAGCCGGGGACGGGCAACTGCTTCGAGAAGAACAAGCCCGATGGGTTCACGTTCTTCTCCACCGAGCCGGACGGGCTGCTGCCCACCGACGGCTGCTAGCCGCCCATCGCAGCGGAGCTCGGGCCTCCGGGTCCGGCCGTCCGGCTGCGCGGCCCGGCCTCCGCGATGTCGCTGCGCTATCGGTTCGCCGCCGTGTCTCCCCATCCCGCTGCCGAGACGATCGAGACGCAGGGCTGCAGGGTCGTTCTCCGTCGGGTGGAAGGGCCCGAGGCCCGGGAGCTCTTCTTCGCCTGCCGGCCCCCCGCCGAGGCCGCGGAGGCGAGCCAGCAGGCCGAGGCGATCTATCGCGCG
Organism: uncultured Spirochaetales bacterium; assembly: GCA_964653555.1. Classification (GTDB taxonomy): domain Bacteria; phylum Myxococcota_A; class UBA9160; order UBA9160; family SMWR01; genus JAHEJV01. The sequence continues at coordinate 2,514 of CAZZFT010000134.1, forward strand.
ATCCTCGGCGTGCTCGAAGCCGAGGGGGGGAGCTTCGCGTCGGTCGTCTGCGAGACGCTCTTCCTGCGGAGTCTGCGGGCAAACCTCGAGCCCGTCCGCGCGGCGCGCCGTCGGGTTCTCGCGGCGTGCGAGGGGCCGTCGCATCGACCCGCCACGACCGAGATCGAGCAGCCCCCGTTGAACGAGCGGGCCTGTCTGGAGGTCTCGGTGCAGGCGGTCCTTCCGAACGGGCCGCCGCTGCGGATCGACACCTTCCAGGCCCGGCCCGTCTGCGGCTGTGCCGAGTGCGCCCGTTCGCACGGCCTGCGGGTCCGCGTCGGCGAGGAGGCCCGGCTCCACGCGGCCGGTCTCTACGGGCCTGGTGAGGGCGCCTACGAGCAGGCGCTCGCCATGTTCGGTGTCGCCGAAGACCTGCTTCAGCAGGCGGGGATGGAGTTCCGCGACGTCGTGCGCACCTGGATCCACCTGCGCGAGATGGACCGCGACTACGCGGACCTGAACCGGGCGCGGCGCGCGTTCTTCGAGGCGCGGGGGATCGATCCGGTCCCGGCCAGCACCGGCATCGGCGGCGGGCCGGTTCCCGAGGAGCACGATCTCTGCCTGGGCGTGTACGCCGTCCGGTCCGTCGGGTCCGAGGGGGCACGCCCGCCCGTGCGGACCGTGATGAGCGCGCCCACGCTCAACGAAGCCATGCAGTACGGCTCCGACTTCGCCCGCGGGATGAGGATGGTGGAGACGAACAAGGTCGCGCTCCACGTCTCCGGGACCGCGAGCATCGACGACGCCGGAAGGACCGTGCATCCCGGAAACTTCGAGGCCCAGGCGGACCGCATGCTCGTGAACGTCGCGGCCCTGCTCGAGGGCCAGCGGGCCACCTTCGGCGACGTGGTCTCCGCGGTCACGTACCTGAAGCGCCCTGCGGACGCCGAACGCCTTCGGGAGAAGCTCCATGAAGCCGGCTTCGAGGGCTTCCCCAACGTGTTGGTCGCGGCGCCGATCTGCCGGCCCGAGCTCCTCTGCGAAGTGGAAGCGCTGGCCGTCCTGCCGGGAGCCGCCCCGGTGCCCGCGGGCGCCGGCTAGGGCATCTCGTTCTTCGACGTCCCGCGTCCCATCGCGACGGCTTGCGGGTGGGCCCTCCGGGACTCGAACCTGGGCACTTCCGGTTATGAGCCGGTGGCTCCAACCAACTGAGCCAAGGGCCCGCGCGGGCATCTTACTGGCTGCGGACCCGGGTGGGACCTGCCACCGCAGAGTGGTCCCTAGCGGGCACGGCAGCACTCACTGGCCGGCCCTTCTTCCTGGTCATCGCCCCCGCATCCGTGTTCCAATGCTCTCCAGGGAGGAGAGCCCATGCGACGGGTTCACGGCATCGCGCTCCCGGCCCGGCTCCTCTCGGGGCTCGCCGGGGTCCTGCTGACCTCGCTGGCCGCGCCCGCGCCGGCCCAGGTGATCGCCGAGCTGGACGTCTACGACAACACCACCACGCTAGAGGGACCGTTGACCGACATCGACGAGGAGGTCGGCGACGAGATCGAGCTCATTCCCCCGGCCTCGGGCAGCTGGACGGTGACCGAGTTCGAGGTGGGCTACGTCGGGTTCTTTCCCGAGGACGGCGACGAGGAGATGGTGGTGCGCTTCTACGCGAACGACGGGCCCGGCGGCGAGCCGGGCACGCTGCTCTACCAGAGCGCGCCCGAGCCGATCGTGTCTCCCGAGAGCTTCTCGGCCCCCGAGAGCGTCGTGCTCACGGGTTTGTCCGTGGTGGTGCCGCTGGACTTCACCTGGACGGTGGAGACGATGGGCCTGAGCAACACCCCCGGAGACATCGCCAGCGTGAGCTCCTACGGGCCGCCCACCGTGGGCTCGAGCGACGAGACGCAGTACTGGAGGTACGAGTCGGGAGGCTGGTTCTCGAGCACGCTCCTCACCGACAAGAGCAACTTCTACGCGCGGGTGCGCGCGCTGCCGGAGCCGGGGGTCCTCGCCTCGGCGGTGGCCGGTGCCCTGCTGCTCGCCGCGCTCCGCCGGCGGCGCGCCGCTCCCGTCCAGCGCTAGGCGGGCGCAAGGCGGCGCCTCAGCCCCGGCCGCGCTGCCGCCTCCGCGCCAGCGCGCTCACCAGCACACCTCCAGCACCGAGCATCCACGCGCAGCCCGGCTCCGGCAGGGCGGTCCAATCCACCACCACCATCTGGTTCGGGTCGCTCGTGCCCGTCCGGAACACGTTCTCCGCCATCGGGTCGGGCTGGCCCGAGGCGTCGGCCTCGAGGTAGAAGGTCCCGAAGGCATCGACGTCGTCGGCGACGCCGTCGCCGTCGCCGAAGAAGAGCAGGTCGAAGCGGTAGCCGCCGGCGCCGGCGCCGATCGCCGGGTCGAACCCGGTGCCGTTCACCGAGAAGGCGCCCATGGCCTTGAAGAAGATGCCCTCGCCGTCGGACTCCATGTAGAAGTCCATGAACGAGTCGGGGGAGGTCTCGGGGGCGGGCTGGTCGGGGAAGAGGACGACCTGGCCGTCGCCGACGTCGTCCGCGGCGAGGCCCGTGAAGTGCGGGCCCGTGTACGGGCCGCTCTCGTTGAAGCGGTAGAAGGCGGTGGCGCTGCGCGGCCCGCCGGGCCAGTCGAAGGCCACCACGGCGGCCCCATCGGGCTCGAAGGGCGGAACGATGTCCTGGGGAGGCGTCGGGTCGGGGTAGCCGGGAAAGGGTGCGGGCGGGTCGATCGGGTTCGTCGTGATCCACTGGATCAGGACCTTCAGCACCGCCGCGCTGAGCTTGAGCTTCGGCTCGAAGTCGTAGCCGATGTAGTCGAAGGCGTGGCTGTCGGTGAAGGTCGGGTTCTGCAGCACTCCCTTCGCCAGCGAGGGATCCATCAGCGAGCCGACGTCGTCGCTCCAGTGGCTGGCCTGGCACAGCCCGCCCGGCACCTGGCAGGCGGGGTCGGGAGTGGTGTCGAACATGCCGTGGGAGAAGGGGATGTTGTTCAGGTTCGAGGTGTAGTACTCGGCCGGGCCGTGGGTGAGCCAGCGGGTCTCGGTCACGGGGTTTCCGATGATGTGGGTGCCGCCCGTGTCGATGAAGCGCCACACGTCGAGCACGCTCGGGGGGATGGGGATGAGCGCATTCTGGGGGGTGTCGGCGATGTCGGTGGCGCTGACGAAGCCCAGGGCGTGGCCGATCTCGTGGGCGGCGACGGCCACGAAGTCGCTCTGGAGGGCTCCGATGCCGTCGCTGCGGTCGAAGTCGAAGCTCGAGGCGAAGTCGTTTCCGAACACCACGGTGCCGTCGGCGCCGTTCGCCTGGGGGTTGAGCGGGCTCATGGGACTCAGGCCCAGCGCCTTGGCGTTGGCGGCGGTGATGAGGAGCTGGGTCACCGTGCGCACCCCGGCGTGGTCCTGGACCCGCAGCGGGGGCAGCGGCGAGCCGATCAGCGGCAGCGAGCCCCAGGCGTTCTGCTCGGGCACCGATTCGGCGTCGGCGATCATCGCCGCACGCAGGGCGTTGGTGTAGTCGTAGAAGGCGAACGCCGCGTCCGTCGAGCCGAGCACCCCCGGATCGAGGTCGCCGAAGCCGACGTTCAGCACCACGGTGATCGGATCGGTGAAGCGGCTCTCCCAGAGCTGCGCCGCCTGGTCGAAGGCGGCGGTCTGGGCAGGCGTCATGCCCGTGACGTCGATCAGCTGGATGTCGAGGGCCCGGGCGGCGGAGAGCGGGAAGGCGATCAGCACGAACGGCAGTAGGCGGAGCGGGCTCTTCATGGTCGTCCTCCCCGGGGCAGCGACCCGGTGCGGCGACGCGCCCCGATTCCGCATCGTACACCCGGCGCGGGAGCGCGTGCGCCCAAACGACGTCGCGGAGAGCCCACCCGCGGCCGCGCCGGGCCGCAGGATCGCCCACGGCGATCCGGGTATGATGCTCGCCGATGCGACCCCCCGGGAAGAACACGGACCGCCGATACCAGAGGGCGATGATCGGCCCCCGCCTCCGCTCCTCGCGGCCTCGCTACTGTTGATCGCGAGCGCGGCGCTGGCCCGTCCCGGCACCGTTCCGGACGGGATCCGCGCGGCGGCGGCCGCCGAGGCTGGGGTGCGGGTGATCGTCGGGCTCGCCGTCCCGACGGTGCCCGAGGGCGAGCTTTCCGGCCCCGCGGCGGTGGCGCGCCAGCGCGCGCAGATCGCGGGTGCCCAGGAGAGCGTCCTCGCCCAGCTCGCCGACGCACCGCACCGGGTCGTGCGCCAGTTCCAGACCATTCCCTTCCTGGCCCTGGAGGCCTCCTCCGCCGCGCTCGCGCAGGTCGAGGCGCACCCGCTCGTCGTCTCGCTCCAGGAGGACGTGGCGGAGCCGCCGCTGCTCGCTCAGAGCACGGTGCTGGTCGAGGCGACGGCGGCCTGGGCGCAGGGCGTCGACGGCAGCGGACAGGTGGCGGTGCTCGACACGGGCGCGGACGCCAGTCACCCGATGCTCGCCGGCAAGCTGGTCGCGGAGGCCTGCTTCTCGGACGGCCGCGACTGCCCGAACGGACAGAAGACCGACTTCGGCGCGGGGTCGGGTGCTCCGTGCACCTACTCGGCCGACTGCGCTCACGGCACTCACGTGTCGGGGATCGCCGTCGGCAACGGCCCGAAGCTCGACGGCGTGGCCCGCGGCGCCGATCTGATCTCGATCCAGGTGTTCTCCAAGCTCAACGGGCCCGTCAACTGCGGCTTCGGCGCCAGCCCCTGCCCCGCCAGCTACCTCTCCGACCAGATCGCCGGGCTCGAGCACGTGCTGTCGCTCCAGCCGACCTACGCGATCGCCGCCGTGAACATGAGCCTGGGAGGCGGGGTCTTCTCGTCGCCCTGCGACGCCAGCGAGGCCGCGCGCGGGCTCGGTGCCCGGGCCCGCCGCGGTGCCCGGCCTCGGCGCCTGGGGCGGCCTGCTCCTCGCCTCGGCCCTGCTCGCCGCGCGGCTCCGGGTGCGCGCCGCTCCGCTTCACCCGGATCGCTAGGGGCGCGGAATCTCCGCCCGGAACGTCACCGGCACCTCGTCGGTGATGGAGAAGGGGTTCCAGCTGCTGTGCGGCTCGCCGATGCCGAAGTCGAGGCGGTTGATCGTGAGGTCGCCCTCGACGACGAGCGGGTTGGTGCTCAGCACGGTGAACTCGCCGGGGAGCGTCTTCTGTACGCCGTGGAGGTCGATGTCGAACTGGGCGCGGTAGCGGCTCTTGCCGCTCGTGCGGGCCTCGGCCGGCCGCACGCCGTGCACGCGCACCGTGGCGGTCGGGTGCTTCTCCACGCCGAAGAAGTCCTCCGTGCGCAGGTGCTCGTCGCGGTCCTCGATGCCGGTGTCGACGCTGGCGAGGTCCACCTCCACGGAGACGGTGCTGGCGCCGGGGTCGGTGGGGACGATCGCCGCCTCGGTGACGCGCCAGGTGTGGAAGGTGCCGTTCGCCGTGCTGAAGACGTTGCCGGCGGTGAAGCGGATCGCGTCACCCTCGCCGGCGGGGGACGCGGCCGCGAGCACCAGGGCGCAGAGGGCGGCGAAGAGCGCCGCACCCGCCCTCACGAGCGCTCCTCCTCCAGCTGCGCGATCGGCTTCTTGGTGAAGAGGTAGTCCTTCAGCTCCTTCTCGAACCGGGAGTCGCGGCGGCGGATCCACTCGAGCAGCATCGCGGCGTGCTCCTTCTCCTCGTCGCGGTTGTGGGCGAGGATCGCCCTGAGCTCGGCGTCCTTCGCGCCGTCGACGCGCTGGTTGTACCAGTCCACCGCCTCCAGCTCCTCCATCAGCGAGACGATCGCGCGGTGCATGTCGCGAGTCTCGTCGGAGAGGTCGGAGAGCTCCTCGTGCAGTCCTTCGTGGGCCATTCCTCGACTCCTTCTGGCGTCCGGGCGGCAGGGCCGCCCGGCCTCGGGTCGCGCGCGGAGCGGACTCTAGCCCCTATCGCGCTCCCCTCGCCGCCAGCGCCTTCTCCACGCCCTCGCCGTACTCCGGGTCCACCTTGCGGAAGTGCCCGAGCTGGCGGTCGACGATCTCCTTGGGCACGCCGCCCATCGCCGCGGCGATGTTCGCGAACAGGCGCTCGCGCTGGCCCGCGTCGAAGAGGCGGAAGAGCGCCCGGACCTGGACGTAGTCGTCGTTGCCCTCGCGGTGGTCGTAGCGCGCGGCGTCGCCCGAGAGGCGCAGCGGCGGCTCCGCGAACTCCGGCGCCTGCACCGGACCGCCCATCGAGTTGGGCTCGTAGTAGGCGTCGGGATTGCCGGTGTCGTTGCGGAAGAAGCGCATCGCTCCGTCCTTGTGGTAGTGGGCCACGGGGCACTTCGGCGCGTTCACGGGCAGCGCCTCGTAGTGGGTGCCGAGGCGGTGGCGGTGGGCGTCGGCGTAGGAGAAGACGCGCGCCTGGAGCATCTTGTCGGGCGAGAAGCCGATGCCCGGCACGGCGTTCGAGGGGCTGAAGGCCGCCTGCTCGATCTCGGCGAAGTAGTTGTCGGGGTTGCGGGAGAGCTCCAGCACGCCCACCTCGTGGAGCGGGTAGTCGCCGTGGGGCCACACCTTGGTGAGGTCGAAGGGGTCGTAGGGCGTGCGCTCGGCCTCGAGCTCGGGCATCAGCTGCACGAAGAGCGTCCACTTCGGGTACTCGCCCTTCTCGATCGCGCCGTACAGATCCTCCTGGTAGCTCTCGCGGCTCTGGCCGATCACCTGCTCCGACTCGGCGTTGGTCAGGTGGCGGTGGACCTGCTGGGTCTTGAAGTGGAACTTCACCCAGAAGCGCTCGCCCTCGTCGTTCCAGAAGCTGTAGGTGTGGGAGCCGTAGCCGTTCATGAAGCGCGGGCTGGTCGGGATGCCGCGGTCCGACATCAGGATCGTCACCTGGTGCAGGCTCTCGGGCGAGAGCGACCAGAAGTCCCACATCGCGGTGGGCGAGCGCAGGTTCGAGCGCGGGTGGCGCTTCTGGGTGTGGATGAAGTCGGGGAACTTGAGCGGGTCGCGCACGAAGAACACCGGCGTGTTGTTGCCCACCAGGTCCCAGTTGCCCTCCTCGGTGTAGAACTTGAGGGCAAAGCCGCGCACGTCGCGCTCGGCGTCGGCGGCGCCCTGCTCGCCCGCCACGGTGGAGAAGCGCGCCAGCATCGGCGTCTGCTTGCCCACCTCGGAGAAGATCTTCGCGCGCGTGTAGTGGGAGATGTCGTGGGTCGTGGTGAAGGTGCCGAAGGCGCCCCAGCCCTTGGCGTGCACTACGCGCTCGGCGATCCGCTCGCGGTTCTGGTGGGCGAGCTTCTCGAGCAGCTGCCAGTCCTGGAGCAGCACCGGGCCGCGCGGCCCGGCGGTGAGCGAGTTCTGGTTGTCGGCGACGGGCGCGCCGCCCGTGGTGGTGAGGGTCTTCGGTCGGTCCATGTCCTCGGGTCTCCTGTGACGGCGATCCATCGACCCCACCGTAACGGGGACCTCGGTGATCGGTCCAAACGATTATTTGGATCGACTCGATAGTCTCCGTGTATCGATACCGCCTCCCCGGCCCCTTTCACTTGATGTTCTTAGCAATCTCTCTATACTTAGCAGTCCGATGGAGGGCCGTTCCGTGTGGAAGCGTCTTCACCTCGGGCTCCAGAGCTCCTGGCAGTGGTGGCAGCGGGGTCGGAACGAACGGCGGGCCGCGCGCAAGCGCGCCCGCTTCTGGTCCGAGCTGCGTGCGGGCGAGCGCGAGGCCGAGGCACGCACCCGGCCGTGACTCCCGCAACGACCTGATGAGGAGCTGTTGATCCGATGGCAACCCGGCGATCGTCCGCATCCCCGGCGGGCGCGAAGAAGCGCGCGCGCCGCAAGCCCACCTCCTTCGTCGCCCGGCCCAGCGAGCTCGGCGCCCTGCTGTCCGACCTGCGGACGGCGAAGGGGCTCTCGCTGCGCGAGGTCGAGGAGGCCTCGGAGCGTACCGTCTCGAACGCGTACCTGAGCCAGCTCGAGAACGGGAAGATCAAGAAGCCCTCGCCCAACGTGCTGCACACGCTCGCGAAGATCTACGCGGTGCCCTACGAGGCGCTGATGGAGAAGGCGGGCTACCTGCTGCCGGACCGGGAGGAGGAGGGCGGGCGCCGCGCGCGTCTCGCGGCCTTCTCGATCGACGACCTCACCGCCGAGGAAGAGGAAGAGCTGCTCAAGTACCTGGCGTTCCTGCGCTCGCGGAAGAGCGTATGACCGCGGTGACGAGCGCGCCCAGCGGCGTCCGCGTGTTCCTGAGCTACGACGTGGAGCACGACGGGGACCTGTGCGAGCGCCTGTGCGAGCAGTCGCACAAGGGCGGCTCGGGCTTCTTCGTGGCCTCCCAATCCGACGGCGGAGAGATGACCGAGCGCTGGCACCAGGAGATGGAGCGCCGCGTTCGCCTCGCCGACGAGGTGATCGTGATCTGCGGCGAGCACACGTCGCAGTCGGATCGGATGAACGCGGAGCTGGCCGCCGCCCGCGAGGAGAACAAGCCCTGCCTGCTGCTCTGGGGCCGACGCGACCGCATGTGCACGATGCCCTTCGGCGTCGGGCGCACGGCGTGCATGTACACCTGGACGTGGGACGTGCTGGTCCGGCAGGTCGCCCAGGCGATCCGCGACGCCCGCCCCCTGGAAGTTCCCGAACACATGAAGCGCGCCTGATGGCCGCGCTGGAAGGAATCCCCATGCAAGAGAAACGAGACCACGGCGAGCTGTGCGCCCTGCCCACGCCGCCGAAGCGCGAGTCCTCGCTCCAGGTGAGCTGCTCCACCTGCGGGCGCCTGCATCTCACCGACGACCCGCTCGCCTTCAGCCCCCGTTGCCCCCGCTGCGCGTCCGGCTTCCCGCTGACGGAGCTCGAGATGGACGGCTCCTTCCCGCTCACCGAGGAGGCGATCGACGAGGAGCTCACGCGCTCCGCTCCCGGCAACTACGCCCTCGGCTACCTCGACCGCGGAACCTTCGTCGTGTTCTACGTCGGCCGCTCGGACTCCGACGTGAAGCACTGCCTCCAGGAGTGGGTGGGCGCGCCGAGCCGCTACGAGGCCTACGCGCCCTCGGGCCGGGCGTCCTGGGGAGTGCACCGCCGCGGAACGCTGCCGCTCAACGGCCCGGCGCTGGCGACGGTGGCCGTTGCCGACACCGGCTACACGCGCTTCGCCTACAGCTACGCCCCCTCGGCCGAGGCCGCCTACGCCAAGGAGTGGTGCAACTACGACGCCTTCGGCGGCCGGCGCCAGCTCGACAACGCCGCCGACCCGATCCCCCCCGCCGCGCCCTGCTAGGCAGCTCTACGGCTCCGGCTCCTCGCCCGTCTCGCCGACCCACACCGTCTCGCCGTCCTTGATCGTCTCGAGGATGTTGATGTCGAGGAGCTCGTCGCCGGGCACATCCAGCGGGTTGCGGTCGAGGATCACGAAGTCCGCCCGCTTGCCCACCTCGATCGAGCCCTTCTCGCCCTCCTCGAAGTACTCGTAGGCGGCGTCGAGGGTGATCGCGCGCAGGGCCTCGGCCACGCTCACGCGCTGTTCGGGGCCGATCACGACGCCGGTGCGCGAGAGGCGCTCGGTGGCCGTCCACAGCATGAACATCGGGTCGAGCGGCGTGACGGCGTAGTCGCTGTGGTTGGTGAAGTGGAGGCCGCGCTCCGCGGCGCTGCGCAGCGGGGAGAGGAAGAAGGCGCGCTTCTGGCCCAGGTTGCGCACGTGGACGTCACCCCAGAAGTAGGCGTGGTTGGTGAAGAAGGAGGGCACCGCGCCGATGCGCGCGTAGGCGTTGAGCTGCTCGGGCCGCACGAACTGGGAGTGGATGATCACCGGGCGGCGGCCCACGGGTGCGCCCGCGCTCTCGTGGGCGGCGAGCACCATGTCGATGGCGGCGTCGCCGTTGGCGTGGGTGTAGGTCTGGATCGTCTTCGCGTAGGCGATGCGGAACACCTCGTCGAGCTCGCCCTGGGTGACGATCGGCTCGCCGCGCCAGGCGCGCTGGCCGTCGGGTCCGCGCACGAGGTAGGGCTCGCTGAAGTAGGCGGTGAGGCCCTGGGGCGAGCCGTCCACCACCGTCTTCACGCCGCCGATCTTCAGGTGTCCCTGGTAGGGGCCGCCCCACTGCACGCCCGGGTCGGCGGCGAGGGCCGCGAAGCTCTGCCAGATGGGCAGCGCCACCACGTCGAGGAAGAGCCGGTTCTCGGCGGCGGCGCGCTGGAGCAGCGCCAGGTTCTCGGGGCTGGTCGCCCCGTCCTGGATCGTCGTGTAGCCGTTCGAGGCGTACTCGAGCTGCGCGGGGCGCAGCGCCTCGAGCACCTGCTCGGGCGTGAGCTGGGGCATGCGCGCCATCGCGGCGAAGAAGGCGGTCTCCATCAACAGGCCGGTCGGCTCCCGGGAGCCGGGCCGGCGCGCGATCTGGCCGCCGGGCGGCGTGGGCGTGCTCGCGTCGATCCCCACCGCGGCGAGCGCCGACGAGTTGAGCACCGCGCCGTGGCTCGACACATGGATCAGCGCGACCGGGTTCTCGGGGAAGTAGGGGTCGAGGTCCGCGCGCGTCACGCCGCGCCCCTCGACCAGGCCGTCGGGGTCGTAGCCGTAGCCCACGAGCCAGGTGCCTGGCCCGGCACCCTTGCGCTCGGCCAGCGCGCGCAGCAGCGCCACGATGTCGGGAATGCTCTCGACGGTGCCCACCGGCGGCAGCGAGAGGTTGGCCCAGCCGGTGATCGGCACCGCGTGACCCATCAGGTGGCTGTGGGCGTCGATGAAGCCGGGCAGCAGCGCCGCGCCGGCGAGGTCCACCACCTCGGTCTGGCGTCCGCGGTGGGCGAGCACGGTGGTCTCGTCGCCGACCAACAGGATGCGCCCGTCCTTCACCGCCACCGCACCGGCGATCGTGCCGGCGGCGTCGAGGGTGACGATCTCGCCCAGGTAGATGCGCTCGGCCTCGGGCTCCTTCGCCGCCGGCGGCGCGCCTTCCTTCTGAAGACCGGCGCAGCCGAGCGCGAGCGCCAGCGCGAACGCGAGCCCCGACCGCTGACGACCGTCCCTTGCACCCCTGCGACGCGTGCACCGAGGCATCATTTCGTGCGCACCCCCCCTGCCCTGGGCGCGGGCATGATACCGCTCACCCGCGCCGCCGTGCGCCGCGAAGGGGTGCCCCGGCAGCGGCGGCGAGCCGGGCGTCAGTCCTTGGGGTTGCGCCGGTACAGGGTCTTGCGGTCGATGCCCAGCAGGCGCGCCGCCTCGCCCTTCTTGCCGCCGGTCCGCGCCAGCACGCGGGCGATGTAGCGGTCTTCGACGTCGCGCAGGGTGAGGCCGGCGCGCGCCGCCTCGGCCAGGCCCAGCTCGAGGGCGTGGTCGCTCGCGTCGCTCTCGCCGGCGCCGTCGAGGCGCAGGTCGCAGACGTGGATCAGGTCGGCGTCGCACAGCGCCAGGGTGCGCTGCACCAGGTTCCCCAGCTCGCGCACGTTGCCGCGCCAGGCGCACTCCTGGAGCCGGCGCAGCGCCTCGCGCGAGAA
>CAZZFT010000135.1:0-13912 GCA_964653555.1 uncultured Spirochaetales bacterium
GAACGCGGAGAGCCGGTTGACCTCGTGGAACTCGCGCGCCAGGGCCGCGGCGAGATCGAAGCGGAACCCGTCGACGTGACACTGGGTCACGAAGTAGCGCAGGGAGTCCATGATCATGCGCAGGACGCTCGGATGGACGGGGTTCAGGCTGTTGCCGGTGCCCGTGTAGTCCTTGTAGTAGCGAGGGTCCTGCTCGACGAGTCGGTAGTACGACGCGTTGTCGACACCACGGAACGCGAGCATCGGGCCGAGGTGGTTGCCCTCGGCGGTGTGGTTGTAGACGACGTCGAGGATCACCTCGATTCCCGCGTGGTGGAAGATCTTCACCATCGTCTTGAATTCGCTCACCTGCACGCCGCGGTCGTCGCTGGCGAAGCGCGCATCGGGTGCGAAGTAGCCGACGGTGTTGTAGCCCCAGTAGTTCGAGAGGCCGCGCTCCACCAGGTGTCGCTCCGACACGCAGTGGTGGATGGGCAGCAGCTCGATGGCGGTGACCCCCAGCGAGTGCAGGTGCTCGATCACCGGCTCGCTGGCGAGCCCGAGGTAGGTTCCGCGCAGGGACTCCGGCACGTCGGGATGCAGGCGGGTCATGCCCTTCACGTGGCACTCGTAGACGACGGTCTGATCCCACGGCGTCCGCGGCGGCGTGTCGTCGTTCCAGGGAAAGGACTCGTCCACGACGACGCTGCGCACGGCGTAGGGCGAACTGTCGGTCGGATCGGGGGAGGTGGAGTCCTTGTTCTGGGCGTTCAGCGCGTCGTTCCAGCGCAGCCGCCCGCACAGCGCCTTTGCGTAGGGGTCCTGGACCAGCTTCGCGCGGTTGAAGCGGTGGCCGTTCTTCGGGTCCCAGGGTCCGTCGACGCGATAGCCGTAGAGCGTGCCGGGTCGCACGTCGGGCAGATAGGCGTGCCACACCCATCCCTGGCGCTCGCGCAGGGTCAGGGTCTCCACGGGCGGCGCCGATCCCGGCGCGTCGTACAGGCAGAGCTCCACGGCCGTGGCGTGGCGGCTCCAGAGGGCGAACTGCGTGCCCCGTCCGTCCCAGCGCGCGCCGAGCGGGTACGGGCTGCCGGGCCAGGCGCGCATCCTCAGCTGGACCTGCCGCCCGCGCTCGCGCCGGGCCGGCCCTGGCCCCAGGCCTCGAAGAAGTACTCCTGGACCATGCGCTGGGTGTTGAAGTGCGAGGCGTTGAGCGCGATCGCCTGGCGCATGATCGCGACGAAGCGCTCGCGATTGCGATAGAAGCACGGCGCAACCGTCTCCTCGAGCGCCGCGTACAGGGCGCGCGCGTGCAGCGCGTCTCGGCGTTCGGCGGGGAGCTTCTCGCCCTCGCGGTCGCCGCCGATCGCCCAGCCCGTGACTCCCTCGACGCATCCCTCCACCCACCAGCCGTCGAGCATGCTCAGGCTGGGGACACCGTTCAGTGCCGCCTTCATTCCGCTGGTCCCCGAGGCCTCGAGCGGCGGAACGGGCGTGTTGAGCCAGACGTCGCAGCCGGCGACCAGTGTTCCGCACACGTCCATGTCGTAGCCGGGAACGAAGACGATCTGGAGCGCGCCCCGGGCCTCGCGCGCGACCTCGTAGATCTCGCGGATCAGGCGGCGACCCTGCTGGTCGTGGGGATGTGCCTTTCCGCCGTAGACGAGCTGGAGTGGACCCGCCCGCTCGGCGATGCGCCGCAGTGCGGACGGGTCGCGAAGGACCAGGGTGGCGCGCTTGTAGGCGGTGACGCGACGACCGAAGCCGAGCGTGAGCGCCTCCGGGTCGAGGGCGCGCCCGGTGCGCTCGGCGACGGTCTGGATCAGGCGCCGCTTCGCGGACGCGTGGGCGGCTTCGAGCTCCTCCGCGGGGATTCCGACGGCATGACGGAGCGAGTAGGCGTCGTTGCGCCAGTGGGGGATGCGCCGGTCGAAGAGCTCGCGGAAGGACGGCGCCGCCCAGGTGGCGAGATGAACGCCGTTGGTGATCGCCCGGATCGGATGGTCCGGGAACATCTCGCGCGACACCTCCGCGTGGCGCAGGGCCACGCCGTTCACGAAGCCCGAGCCGGCGAGCGCGATCTGCGTCATGTCGAGCTCCTCGCGGGCGCCGAGTCGCGCGAGGCGCGTGACGGTCCCCTTGGAGAGCGCGCGCTTCCACACCACCGGAGGGAAGCGGTCGTGCCCGGCGGGCACCGGAGTGTGGGTGGTGAACACGCAGCGCTCGCGTACCGCGGCGAGCGCTGCGTCGAGGTCGCCATCGGGGCTCGGCTCGAGCTCCGCGCACAGCTCGGGAATCGCCAGGGAGGCGTGGCCCTCGTTCAGGTGGAAGCGCTCGAGCCGGGTGTGGCCGAGGGCGCGCAGCATCCTCACGCCGCCGACGCCGAGCAGCAGCTCCTGGCCGAGGCGGTAGCCCTCGTCGCCGCCGTAGAGGCGGTCGGTGAGATGGCGGTGCTCGGCGTCGTTCTCGGGCAGGTCGGCGTCGAGCAGGTAGACCGGCACCTCCGCGCCGCCGCTGCCCCGGATCCGGTAGAGCCAGGCGCGCAGCGCCAGCTTCTTGCCGCGCCAGTCCACGTGAACGCGCGGCTCGAGCGCCTCGAGCTGCTTCTCGGGACTCCACAGCTGGGGCTCCTCGCGCTGCTCACCCCGCGCACTGAGGATCTGGAGGAAGTAGCCCTTGCGGTGCACGAGCGTGACGGCGCAGACGGGCAGGGCGAGATCCGCGCAGGAGCGCAGCGTGTCGCCGGCGAGCACGCCGAGCCCCCCCGAATAGGTGGGGAGGTCGGACTCGAGCGCGATCTCCATGGAGAAGTACGCGATGGAGGGGCGAGGGCGTGTTTCGGACATCGGTGAAGCGGGAATGTCGCGTGGCGGGCGGGCCCTCCGCAAGCGTACGCTTGGTACGGGAGGTCGATGGAGGTGAGCGGGGCGATCTCGGTTCGCGAGCTGCTCGCCCGCCCGAGCGCGGGGGGCGTCTTCACGGTGTGCGGGTGGCTGCGCACGACGCGCCACGCAAAGGAGGTGACCTTCCTCGAGGTCTCCGACGGCTCCTGCTTCGCCGGGCTCCAGGTGGTGGCGAGCCCCTCGCTCGCGAACTTCGCCAGCGAGGTGCGCGGGCTCGGCACCGGTTGTGCCGTCTCGGTCACGGGTGAGCTGGTGGACTCTCCGGGCCAGGGACAGCGCTACGAGCTGCACGCGACGCGGGTGGAGCCGGTGGGCGGCGTGAGCGCTGACTACCCGCTCCAGAAGAAGCGGCACTCCTTCGAGTTCCTGCGCACGATCGCGCACTTGCGTCCGCGCACCAACACGATCGGCGCGGTGTGGCGGGTGCGCAACGCCGCCGCCGCGGCGATCCACGGCTTCTTCCAGGAGCGCGGCTTCGTGTGGCTGCACACCCCGGTGATCACCGCCTCCGACGCCGAGGGGGCGGGCGAGCTGTTCCGGGTCACGGCCCTCGACCCCGACCGCCCGCCGCGCGACGCCGAAGGGCGCGTCGACTGGAGCGCCGACTTCTTCGGCCGCCAGGCCTTCCTCACCGTCTCGGGGCAGCTCGAGGCGGAGATCGGCGCGCTGGCGCTCTCCAACGTCTACACCTTCGGACCGACCTTCCGCGCCGAGAACTCGAACACCAGCCGCCACCTCGCGGAGTTCTGGATGGTCGAGCCCGAGATGGCGTTCTGCGACCTGGCGGGCGACATGGACGTGGCCGAGGCGTTCCTGAAGCACCTGTTCGCCGCCGTGCTCGAGCGCTGTCCCGACGACCTCGCCTTCTTCCAGCAGCGCATCGACGACTCGGTGCTCGCCACCCTCGAGCACATCGTCGCGGCGCCCTTCGAGCGCATCAGCTACGGCGAGGCGATCGCGATCCTGGAGCGCAGCGGGCGCCCCTTCGAGTTCCCGGTGAAGTGGGGCGCCGACCTCCAGAGCGAGCACGAGCGCTATCTCGCCGAGGAGCACGTCGGTCGTCCGGTGATCGTCACCGACTACCCGGCCGGGATCAAGGCGTTCTACATGTACCTCAACGACGACGAGCGCACGGTGCGCGCGATGGACGTGCTGGTGCCGAAGGTGGGGGAGATCATCGGTGGCTCCCAGCGCGAGCACCGCGAGGACGTCCTGCGGGCGCGCATCGCCGCCTCGGGACTCGACCCCGCCGACTACGACTGGTACCTCGACCTGCGCCGCTACGGCAGTGCGCCCCACGCCGGCTTCGGCCTCGGCTTCGAGCGCGCCGTGCAGTTCATGACGGGGATGAAGAACATCCGCGACGTGATCCCGTTTCCGAGGGTGCCGGGGTACGCCGAGTTCTGAGGCGCGCCGACGGCGTCGGTCCGCCCTTGTCATCTCGCGACAGGGCGCGCGCGGTCCGCGACGCGGCGGAGCTCGTTCGACCTCCCTTCCGGTCGTGTAAGCTGCCGGCGATCCACAGGTCGGTCCCCGAAGTCGGGAATCCGGCTCCCGATCCAAACGAATCCGAATCAATCCAAGCGAGGATGGAAGCATGACCTGGACTCTTCGACTGGCGATGACCGCGGCGCTGAGCGTCGCTCTCCTCACACCCTCGGTCTGGGCGGCGACGTTCGTCTACCCCGCTAAGGGGCAGAGCCCGGCGCAGCAGTCCAAGGACGAGGGAGCCTGCGACCAGTGGGCGAAGCAGCAGACGGGCGTGGATCCGCAGGTCCTCGCGCAGCAGGCCCTGTCGGGCCAGGCCTATCAGCAGCCCCAGGGCGGCTTCCACAACGTCCTGGGCGGCGCCGCCGGCGGCGCCGCGCTGGGGGCGATCGGCGGCGCGATCGGCGGAGACGCCGGCAAGGGCGCGGCGATCGGCGCCGCGGTCGGCGCCGGCGGCGGCCTGCTGCGGGACCGCCGCCAGATGCGGGAGCAGGACCAGTACAACGACGCGGTGAAGCAGGAGCAGCAGGCGCGGCTGGCCGAGTACGACCAGGCCTACGCGACCTGCCTGCAAGGACGAGGCTATTCGGTCAGCCGGTAGCACCGCTCGCGGGAGGCAGATCCAATCGCGCGTTCCGGTGGAGCGCTAGGGCTGGCGCGAGCAGCGGGACGGTCTGGGCGTTCGACCGCCGGGCGCCCGCGGCGTCGCCGGCGTCGCGCCCGGTCCTGGTGGCCCGCCGCCGGGCGCCGGCGGCGCTGGCTGCGCGCGGCCCGGCGCGCTCCCTGGTGGCTGCAGCTCGCGGCCGGTGTCCTGGGGCTGGCGTCGCTGTGGCTGGTGGTCAACGGGATCTACCAGGTGGTCCGCAAGCCGACGGAGCTGTTCTTTCCGGTCAGCGGCACGCTCGCCAAGACGCCGACGGAGACCTGGGGCGCCTACGCGCCGATCTTCCGGCGCCACGCCACGAGCGTGATCACCCCGGAGTTCCTCGCCGCCCTGGCCCAGGTCGAGGCGTCGGGGGATCCGGTCGCGCGCACCTACTGGCGCTGGCGCTGGGGCACGGATCCCTTCGAGATCTACCGGCCGGCCTCGAGCGCCGTCGGCATGTACCAGATCACCGACGGCACCTTCGAGCAGGCACGGCGCCTGTGCATCCACGACCACGCCGTGGTGGAGACGGGACCCTGGTACGCATGGCGCTCGTGCTGGTTCAATGGCCTCTACTTCCGCATCGTTCCCAGCCACGCGGTCGAGCTCACCTCCGCCTACCTGCACCGGGAGGTGGAGCGGATCCTGGCGCGCCACCGGATCCGCACGGCCACCCGCGCGCAGAAGCAGGACCTGGCCGCCCTGATCCACCTGTGCGGCGCGGGTGCGGCCAGCCGCTATGCGCGCGGCGGCCTGCGCACACCCGGCATGCGCTGCGGCGACCACGACGCGCGCGCCTATCTCGCGCGCGTGAACGCGATGAAGCGCGTGTTCGCGGCCCTCGCCGCCGGCTGACTCTTCCCGGCGCGGCGGCTCCTCAGCGGCCGTCGCGGGATCCGCGCTTCGCCGGGTGGCGCGGTGCGTTCCGGGGCGCCCCGCGGCGCTTCCCCGGCCGCCCGGCGGGACCGCCCTGGGCTCTCGCGCGCACGATGCGCAGCCCCGGATCGCGCGCATCGGGGCGCCGCACGAGGCTCTCGAAACGGTCCGCCACGCTGGCATGGACCTCGAAGCTCGACTCCTCGGACCCGATCTCGATCGCGCCGATCCGGTGACTGCGGAGCTGCCCGCGACGGCACACGTGTCCGAGCAGCCTCTGGGGGGCCGCTCCGTCGCGCTCGCCCCAGTTGACGGTGAAGCGCACGTAGCCCGGCGCCGTCGAGCGGGCTGCGGGAGCCTCGGCTGCGGCGGGCTCGTGCACCTCGATCGGCTCGCGCACGGGCCTGGGCTGGGCCAGCTCGAGCAGCCGCGCGACGACGGCGACCGGGTCGCGACCGTCGAGGAGCTGCTTCGCGTAGTCGATCTGCGCCTGGGTCGGCGCCGGATCGGCCGCCAGGGTCTCGTGGATCTGCTGGCGGAAGCGCTTTCGCAGCTGCCGGTGCACCTGGGCTGCGGTCGGCGCCGGCTTCCAGGCCGCCTCGATCCGCGCCGCTTCGAGCAGCCACTCGACCTTGCGGCGCGCGCGCACGGGAACCAGCATCGCGCTGCGCCCCGCGCGCCCCGCGCGCCCGGTTCGTCCGCTGCGGTGCACGTAGGAATCGCCGTCCGTCGGCGGATCGACGTGGATCACCAGGTCGATGTCGGGAACGTCGATGCCGCGCGCGGCCACGTCGGTCGAGATCAGCGTGCGGATCGTTCCGTCGCGGAACGCGGCCAGCGTGCGCGTGCGCTGGGCCTGGGGGAGCTCTCCGCTGAAGCACTGCACCGCGAATCCGTCGCCGGAGAGCTTCGCGGTGAGGGAGCTCGCGTCGGCGCGGCGCTCGACGAAGACCAGGCAACGCGCGCCGTCGTTCAGCAGCAGCAGGTTCACGAGCGCGGCGTAGCACTCGCGCGGGTCCACCACATGGACGACGTGTCCGATGTCGCGGTTCGCCGCGCCGAGTCGGGTCCCCTCGACGTGGAGGGGGTCGCGCTGGAAGCGGTCGGCCAGCTTGCGGACGGGGGCCGGAAAGGTCGCCGAGACGAGGTGGGTGCGCCGCTCCCCGGGAAGCTGCTCGAGGATCGCCTCGAGCTCCTCGCGGAAGCCCATGTCGAACATGCGGTCCGACTCGTCGAGCACCACGTGCTCGATCGCGTCGCTGCGCAGGGCACCGGTCCGCAGGTGGTCGAGCACCCGTCCCGGCGTGCCGACGACCAGCCGGGGACGGCGCGCCAGGCTGCGGCGCTCGAGGCCGAGCGACGTGCCCCCGGTGACGACCTCGACAGCGACCCCGGGGACGTCCGCGAACAGCCAGCTCAGCTCCTCGCGCACCTGCGCGGCGAGCTCCCGCGTCGGTACCAGGACCAGCACACTCGGGCCGACTCGCTGCCCATCGCCCTCGCGGTCCGACAGGTGACGAGCCAGGGCCAGGCCGATCGCAATCGTCTTCCCCGAGCCCGTCTGCGACGAGATCCGCAGATCCCGTCCCTCCGCTTCGGCGGCCACCACGGCGCTCTGCACGGAGGTCAGGGCCGCGATGCCGCGCCGGTGCATCGCATCGGCGAGGGTCCGGGGAACGCCGGGCAGGCGCACGGCGGCCAGCTCGGAGTCGGGGGCGACGCCCTCGGGATGCTGCGGATCGGCGGAATCGGTCATCGTGTTGGTCCGTGGGCTCGGGGGCAGGGGTCGGCGCCGACCCGATACGTCGGGTGGTGGCTGCGCACGTCGGGGGCTCGTTCTGGCGTGGGGCCCGACGGCGGAGGCCCAGGGGTGGAAGGGGGGCGGACTCGAGGCCGGAGCCCGATCCGGGGAGGCGGGAGCGTACCACCGATCCCGGTCGGAGAGCAGGGCTGCGCCGAAACGGCCCCGGATCGGCCCATCGGCGATCCCCCTTTGCGAGGGATTGCGCGATCGGCGCCATCGGTGTCCTAGACTGCTCGCAACGAATGACCCGGAGGACGCGAATGTTCGGTCGTCGACCCGACGCCACACTGGTGCAGGACATCGCACCGATGCGGCGGATCATGCCCTTCATCTCGCCGCGGAGGAACGACTCGGTCTTCCACCTGGCCATCGACATCGATGTGGAGGCCGCCCTCGAGTTCCTCGAGAAGCGCAACCAGCAGCGCCCGGAGGGTCGTCCGATCACGCTCTTCCATCTGCTGCTGCGCTCCACCGCCCAGTGCCTGGCGCTGCGCCCGGGCGTGAACCGTTTCGTGAAGGGGGGGCGTCTCTGGCAGCACGACGGGATCCGCTTCACGTTCAGCGCGCTGCGGGAGATCGCCGACGGCGCCCGCATGCTGACGATCAAGCGCCGCTTCGCGCCGGAGAGAGAATCCCTCGACGAGATGGCGGACGCGATCTATGCGAAGCTCCGGCCGGCTCGCGCCGGGGTCCAGAGCACCAGCGACCGGGAGACGAAGCTGCTGCTGCGGCTGCCGACGTTCCTGACCGCCCTGCTCGTGCGCGCCGGCGACGTGCTCGACCACTTCGGGCTGCTGCCGCGCGTCATGATCGAAGCGGACCCGCTCTACTGCTCGATCTTCTTCGCGAACCTGGGCTCCGTCGGCCACGACGCCGGCTGGCACCACCTCTGGGAGCGCGGAACGTGCTCGATCTTCGGCGTGATGGGGAGGATCAAGCCGGGTCCCGACGGACGGCGCCGGGTCACCATCTGCTGGACCTTCGACGAGCGGATCGAGGACGGGATCCACTCCTACGTGAGCCTCTCGGGCATCAAGGATCGCATCGAGAATCCGGAGCTGCTGCTCCAGACCACCGAGGAGCTCGCCACGAGCTGCTGAGCTCGACCGTCAGGCTCGGACCAGGAACAGCCAGTTCGTCTCGGTCTCCTCGACCACGTGATTCTCGAAGGTCACGACCTCGACGTCGACTCGGCCGAAGACCGAGCGCAAGGCGGCGACGAACGGGGAGCTCTCCGCGTAGGACCACACCGCGAGCACTCCACCGGGAGCGAGGTGGTGCCAGGCGAGCCGCAGTCCGGCCTCGGTGTAGAAGTCGGCGCTGTGCGCGCCCAGCGGCTCCTCGGGAGAATGGTCGACGTCGATCAGGATCAGATCGAACTGGCGCTCGGGAGCGGCCGCGAGGAGAGCGAAGATGTCCGCCTCGACCACGCGCAGGCGCGCATCACGGTTCAGTGCTTCGGACTTCGGAACGAGCCCGTCGCGCATCCAGCCGATCACCTGGGGCAGGAGCTCGACGACCTCGACGCTCGCCACTCGCGGCGAGCTCAGGATCTCGTCGGCCGTGTAGCCGAGGCCGAGTCCCCCGATCAGCACCCGGAGCTCACTCCCATCGTGCCGTTCCAGCGCCCGGGCGGAGAGCGCGCGCTCGGAGTCCGTGTGGTGGCTGCTCATCAGCAGGGTGTGATCGAGGGTGATCTCGGTGATGATCGTCCCCGGGGCGGCCAGCAGCTCGCGGCGCCGCAGGCAGATCATGCCGAGCGGGCTCTCTTCGTAGGCGAGGATCTCGAGGTTCGCGGTCGTCACGGGACGCGTGAGGCTAGCTCTCTCCGCCCCGCGGAGGGCGCAGCCCAGGCGAGCGCCGCGAGTCCGAGGGCGAGCAAGGCTCCCGTCTCGGGCTCCGGGATCACCGATCGATAGGTGGGGCCGATCCGCAGCTCGTCGATGAAGTTGTTGTCGAGACCCCGGATCGTGAAGGTGACGGAGGTGATCTGGGCGAAGTCGATGTCGAGCCCGCTCAGGGTGTAGGAGACGGCGGCGTTCGGATCGCTCGGGTCGAAGCTCGCGGGCAGGCGTGTCGCGGCGGAAGTGTCGTAGCTGAGCAGCTGGAGGAGATCGCCACCCGGCGCGGAGCTCTCGAGGTAGCGACCCACCAGGAGCACGGTCGAGCCATCGGCGAAGGCGCCGTCCGAGCCCTCGGCCCGGAGCTCGCCGAGGGCGAGCGTGCTCGCGGCGACCCGCAGGCCGCCGACCCCGACGCCGGGCTCGCCGAAGAAGAGCAGGTCGCCGGTGGCGTCGTCGGTCAGCGTGACGTTGGCGAGATGATTGCCGTTCTGCGAGTCGTCGAGCGTGAAGAGCGCGCTCCAGTAGAGCGCCTCACCGGGTCCCACGACGACGGGCTGCGCGAGGCCCACCGTGGCGCCGGCGGGTGTGACGCCCAGCACGTCGCTCGCGCGCAGCCCCGACGCCGTGGGCACCCCTTGCAGGTTGCCGTAGTCGAGCCCCGGGGCCGTCGCGGTCAGCTTCTGCTGCGGGGCGGTGCCGAGCGGCGCGTAGCTCCCCGTCAGGTTCGCGCCGGTGGTCGGTGTGCCGTCGAGCACGGTGTCCTCGGCGTAGTCGAAGGGCTCGTACACGAGCGGGGCGCCGCGGGCGCCGAGCGCCAGAGCGATCGATGCCGCGGCGCACCCGGCTGCCAGGAGAGTCCGGTTCCGCTTCCGGCGACGAGTTCGCATGGGCTCGCTCCCGATGGGTGTCGCTTCGAAGGGGCACCACGCACAGGGGCGCACGGGGCACAGGATGGAGTGGTTCCTGGCGGCGCTGTGTGGCAGCCGAGACCGGACATTTCGCTGCCCTCTCTATCGCCTGCGGCGGCCCCCGTTCGCCGCGGCGAGGCCGAGCAGGGCGGCGCTGCCGGCGAGCAGCGACACTGCCGTGCCCGGCTCGGGCAGGCACGCGACGCGGAAGCCGACGGCGTTGGTATCGGCCAACGGCGTAGCCGGATCGATGCTGTGGCGAGCGAACACGGAGAGGAACGAGGCCGGAATGTGCCAGGCACCGCCCCGCACGACGCGATCGGACCCGACGACGGTCTCGTTCCACTCCCAGAGATTGCCGCCCTGATCGAACGTGCCGTTGGGGCTCGGCGAGCCGGGGTAGCTGCCGACCGCCGCGACGAAGCCATTGGCCAAGTCGCAGTTCGCGCTGTTCGGCGCCGCCGTCGGCATGGAGCACGACGTGAGGGTGTCCGAGCCCGCCGGGAAATCGAAGTAGATTCCGAGGCCCGGATCGTAGTAGGCCGCCTTGTACCACTCGTCCTCGGTCGGCAGCGCGAACGCAGCGCCCGGGTTGCGCGCGCCGACCGTCGCGGGTCCGCTGAAGGTGTAGGCGCCGTCCTCGGTCGTCGTCGCATCCTGGGGCCCGACGGGCCTGCCGTTGTGCAGCCAGTTCACGTAGCGCAGGGCGTCGTAGAAGCGCGCGGGCACGGGGTCGTCCGGGTCGGTCGCCTGGTAGCTGTAGCTTCCCGCGCTGCCCATGCGCGTGATGCCGTACATCCAGTCGGAGTCGTACAGGCCGTTGGGGTCCGCCGCGGCCACGTCATTGAGGAAATCCGCGTACTGGCCGTGGGTCACCTCGTACTTCGCGATCCCGTACACGTAGGCCACGGCGCCGAAGCATCCCTCGTTCTGGGGATCGCAGGCGTTGCCGGGATCCGTCACGGTGAGGCAGTCGACCCCGTCCGAGGGCGTGCCCTCGATCCGGAAGGCCAGGGGTGCGTCGAAGGGAGGCCCCGGCCACGGGTCGGTCGGCAGGGTGGGCGTGGACTCCGACTGCTGGAGAACCTCCACGGTGGTTCCGGTCGTGTTCTGGAACCAGCGGTAGTCCTCGACGTAGGGATCGCGGAGCATCGGGAAGTCGCCCGGCTCCACGACGATCCAGTAGCTGGTGCCGGCGTCGAGAGCCGGATGCAGGCTGGAGGCGAGCGTGAAGGTCGCCGTGAAGGGAATCGCGAAGGCGGGCCAGGCGCCCCCTCCGTCGATCAGAGTCTCGATCGTCGCGCCCGGAGCGCCGCCCGCATCCTCCGTCAGACGAACGCGCAGCGCCTCGGGCACGTCGCTCTCGCGGGAAATCGGAAGGGTGACCGAGTCCAGCCTGTACGAGGTGCCCGGGACCGTGAAGCGCGCCGCCGAGCGCAGGGAGGAGTAGGAGAAGGACGGGGGATCGGAGACGATCTCCGCCGCGATCAGGTTGTCGGTCGGGTGGAACCCGCCGCCGGGTCCGTCGAAGTTGTCGAAGACGACGTCCGCCGCTGCCGCTCCCGGGAGCGTCCCGAGCGCGAGCGCTATGAGCGAGCCGGCCATCCGTCCCAGAGCAGCGTTCATCGACCGTCCCATGTACCGATTCCCTCTCTCGCGCGTTCGGATCGAGGCCGCGCGGATGACCGCTCGCGAACACCCTTCACACGGCTTGTGGTGCGGGGCGCCGCGCCACCGAAGCCGCTCGAGGACCTCGAGAGGAGACCTAGCCAGCGTCGGTCGCCGTGGCGTGGGCGAGGCACCAGACTGCGATGCGTGACGCGCCGATCGGCCCATGTGCGACATCGGGACGAATCATCGGCATCGGGTGCCTCACAGAGGCGGGTCCGTCGACGGACGAACCTGCTGGGAGCCGATGCGTGTAGAGTCTGAGCCGAAGCTGCCGAGGCGTCAAGGAAAAGCGTGCGGACGCGCCCCTCCGGCCCCACCGTCTCACGCCGCGCACAGGTAGTCGCGGCCCTCGCACCAGCCCTGGCGCCCGAGCGCCGCGCGGATCCGGCCGCGCGACTCGTCACCGGCGACGGAGACCACCAGCGGCAGGGCGCCCGGGGTACCCAGGGCTTCGGGGGCGATCACGCGCGCGCCCTGGATGTGCTGGCCGAGGCGGCCCGGGTGGAGCTCGACGATCGCCTCGGGGTGGCGGCCGTGGGCGCGCAGCGCCTTCGCCAGCGCGCGGCCGGTGCCGCCGTAGCCCCAGAGCAGGTAGCGCTCGCGGCGCGCCAGGAATCCGCGCGCCAGGAAGTGCGCCTTGCAGTCGGTGAAACGCTCGTCATCGTACACGGGACTGCGTCGCGACAGGCTGGTCTCGCTGCGCCGCCAGGCGAGCAGCCTCCGCGGCACCACGCCGAGCTCGCAGCCCGCGGCGAGCAGACGCAGTACCAGGTCGTAGTCCTCGGGCCAGCCGGCGTCGCGGTAGCCGTGGTCGGCCAGCACCTCGCGGCGCAGCAGCAGCGTCGGGTGCGCGAGCGGGCACTCGACGTACGCCTCGCGCCGCACGTCGGCGGCCGAGCGGATCCCCGCCAGCCAGCGCTCGTAGGCGCGCATGCCAGGGCCGAGCGCGCTGCGCGGGAAGAGCCGGGCGTGGCAGCCGACGCCCGCCAGTCCAGGGGACGACGCCAGTGTGTGCAGCTGGAGCGCCAGGCGGTCGCGGTGCATCCAGTCGTCCGCGTCCAGACGCGCGACGGCCGGCGCGCGGCACGCGGCGAGGCCGCGCTGGAGCGCCGGCACCAGGCCCTCGGCCGGAGCGGCGATCACCCGGAAGCGCGGGTCCGCCGCCGCCTGGCGCCGCGCGATCTCGGCGCTCCCGTCGCGCGACCCGTCGTCCACCACCACGCACTCGAGCCGGCGCTCGCCCTGGCGCGCCACGCTGCGCAGGCAGGCGCCTAGCGTGGCCGCCGCGTCGCGCACGGGGATCAGGACCGAGACGAGGGGTTCCACCGACCTACTCGGATCCCACGAAGATCGGGCTCGACCACGCGAGCCCTCCGTCCTGCTGCACGACGCGCACGTAGACGTACTCCCCCGCGTGCAGCCCTGCGACCTCGCGCTGGAGCGTGGCCTCGAGCCGGCCCTCGAGCAGCAGGCCGTCGACGACGGCGCCGCTGCGCACCAGGTCGATGCGCTCGAGGGGGCCGGTGCCGATCGCGGACACGAACAGCACCTCGCTGCGCTCCTCGCCCGGGGTCACCGGGATCACGCCGCCCATCGGCGTCCCACCCAGGGCCACGCGCAGCACGATGCGCGCGCCGTTGGTGGCGTACACGCGCCGCGCACGCAGCGCGGCGTACACGCCCTCCCGCGTGCGCTCCTCGCTGAGGATCGCTGCCAGCCCGCCCACCGCCGGATCGCTGCGATAGGCGCCGGGGTGTCCGTCGTGGCGGTCGCCGCTGCCGACGAAGCCGAGC
>CAZZFT010000136.1:0-13794 GCA_964653555.1 uncultured Spirochaetales bacterium
AATCCGTACAACCGAGGAGTAAACAGAATGAAGACCAGCCTTCTGGCATCGATGGTTCTCGCCCTCTTCATCGGCGTCCCGTTCGCGGCGTTCGCGGGCCCCGCGCCCGATCAGGACGGTGACGGGCAGCCGAACGTGATCGACAACTGCAGCTTGGTCGCGAACTACCCGACCCCGAGCTGCGACACGCAGCAGGACGGCTTCGGCAACCTCTGCGACGGCGACTTCAACGAGGATCTGGCCGTGGACGGCTCTGACTTCGGGCTGTTCAAGACCGCCTTCGGGGCCGGCACCGATCCTGGCAACGGCACCGACATGAACTGTGACGGCGCCGTCGATGGCGCGGACTTCACGACGTTCAAGGCCAAGTTCGGGACCCCCGGCGCCGCGCCTGGCCCGTCGGGCCTGTCCTGTGCAGGCCCCGTCATCAACGGGTGCCCGAACCCGTAGGGATGCCTTTCAGACCGCGTCGGTTCCGCTGCCTGGTGCGGGCCCGGTGCAAGACCCAGAGATAGAGTTCAGAGTGAAAGGGCCCAGAGCCCACAAGAAAGCCAAGTAGAGGAGACAGTCACAATGAAGCGGACCTTGTTTGCACTGATTGCAGCGGTGGGGCTTGTGGGCTTCGCCGGCGCCGCGAGCGCGGCGATCATCTCGATGTCGACCGACAAGGCGACCTACAACCCGGGCGAGACGATCCTTCTTACGATCTCGGCCAACGCCGAGGGCGCCATCACGGCGGCCGATCAGGTGTTCGTGATCGTACAGAACGACGGCTTGGTGTCGCAGAACGGGAGCACTGGCCCCTCGGGCACGTTCTCCCAGTTCGGCGGCGGCCTCCCGGCCCTCGTGGGCGGCAACCAGGGCTCCTGCGAGTGGGCCCTCGGGCGCACCAACGAGTGCCTCGCCTTCGACCAGATCATGAACGCCACGGGACAGCCGGTCGACGCCGGAGTGAAGACGGCGCAGTTCAGCTACACGGCTGGCGGCCCGGGCACGTCTTTCTTCAGCTTCGATAATTCGCCGGCCAGCGACTTCATCTTCTTCGGCGTGGCCGCGCCTGCGGCCATCTCGGTGAACATCGTTCCCGAGCCGACCACGGGTGCTCTGCTCGGCCTGGGCCTCTTCGGCCTCGCGCTGGGGGGTCGCCGCCGCTAACGGCTGACGATCGTTCCCTCTTCGCCTCGTCCGAGGCACGGAGGGAGGTTTGAGAAGGACCCCGAGGTGGTGACACCTCGGGGTCCTTTGCATTTTGCACGCTCCCGCACGCTCCGCCCTGCCGTGACGGCGCTCACCATCTTGCCCTAGGCCCGGGTGACCCGGGTCACCCGCTCTCGGCGCTCGGAGGCCGATCCTAGACCCGACGGACGGCGGGTTCCGGGAGATGGCGATGACGCGATGGTGGGGTGGCTGGATGCTCTCGTGCGCATCCTTTGTCGGATTGTCCACCGCGGCGGGCGCGGTCGAGATCGTCGGCTCGACCCAGGCGACGCTGGGGTGGGCGGCGGCCCCGGGAGCTGTGGCCGGCTACTACGTGATCGTCACGCGAGACAGCAGCGAGCCCCAGGTCGAGGGCGTGACGCTGATGACTCAGGAAACCGTCGACGGTGCCTACGGCCAGACCATCCTCGTCCAGGTCGCGGCCTTCGGGGCCGACGGCGCCGCGGGACCGCTCTCCAATCCCTCGGATCCGATCACCTTCGTCCAGAGCGCCAGCTCAGGAGGGGGTGATCCGGCGCCGGCCGACGGCGGCGGCACGGGAGGGGACCCCTCGCTCCCGGGAGGTGGAGGCACCAATCCCGGCCTCCGGGCCGTCGCTCGCGACTTCACCGGGGACGGGTACTCCGACCTGCTCGTCCGCAGCGGCGCCGAGCTGCGCGTCTGGCCGATGCAGGGCGGCCACGCGGGCTCCGAGATCCTCCTGCCGAACGCTCCCGCCGGCGCAGATCTGGTCGGCACCGGCGACTACGACGGCAACGGGAGCGCGGACCTGCTTTGGGAGGATCCGCAGTCCGGCAAGCTGACACTGTGGCGCGTGGACGCGGGCGTGGTCGTCGCCACCGACGTCGCGTCGCCCGACCTCCCCTCGGCCGATGAATGGCACGTCGGGGGGTCCGCCGACTTCGACGGCGATGGCACCGACGACGTGCTGCGTTTCAGCCGCGTGCTGGGATCCGCGGAGATCTGGAGCTTCGACGGCACCGCCCTGGTGTCCCGATCGCAGGTCGACGGCCACCTCGGCGCCTGGAGCGTCGCTGCGGCCGAGGACACGAACGGGGATGGGCTCGCGGAGATCGTGTGGCTCGACGAGCAACGCCGCGTCCTCGAACGCCAGGATCCGGCGACGGCTGCCTCCCAGGAGCTCGGGGCTCTCACGGCGGGCTGGATGGGCCGGGGTGGCGCCGACGTCGACGGCGACGGTCGGGGCGAGCTCGTGATGCTCCATCCCCAGACCGGCGCGGTCCAGGCGTGGCACGTCGCCGACTCGGGCGCCCTCGCGGCGGTGGATCTGCCCAACGCCCAGGGCCTGGGCGAGAACGTCGGGACCGGCGACTTCGACGGCGACGGCCGGGTGGACCTCGCCTGGGCGGATCCGGCGACCGGGGCGGTGACGCTCTGGCTCGACGCCGCGACGGTCCCGACCGCTGTCGACCGCGCGCTCCCTGCCGGGGTCGCCGTGCTGGATGGGGCGTCGGGCTCCGACGACAGCGCGTTCTACGACCGCTTCTGCTCGGGGGATCTCGACGGGAACGGAAAGGTGGACGGGGCGGACTTCGCGAGCTTCCGGCAGTGCTACAGCGGCAAGGTGACGGCGGGCTGCGACGGCGCCGACATGGACAGCGACGGGATCATGTCGCCGGCGGACTTCGAGATCTTCAAGCTCCGCTACCGGGGCGAGGAGTGTGCCCCGATGTAGCCGGACTGCTCCTTGAGCAGCCCGATCAGGAAGGGCCGGATCCGGTCCGCGGCGATCAGGCTCTCCAGTGAGCCCACCTCGAGCGCGCGCTCCACCGTGTGGATCGCGTCGAACTCGGCGCCGAGCTCGGATTGCTTCTGGAGCAGGACCTGGCGGTAGGCGGCGTCGAACTCGGCGCGCGACTCGGCGTCGCCGCGCAGCTCGGAAAGGCGGCGCAGCTCCACCAGGTGGGGATCGCGCATGGCGCGGGCCTGGGCCTCGCGCGCGAACACGACCGCGGCGGCCGGTCCGCCGCCGATCACGGACGCGAAGGACCCCTGCACCGCGGCGACCCGGATCCCCGGATTGAGCTCGCGGCTGAACACCACGTAGGCGCCGCCGTGATAGCGGGACACCACCAGGAAGGCGATCGGACCGCGGAAGTTCACCACCGCGCGGGCGATCTCGGCGCCGTACTCGAGCTGGAGCTTGCGCATCGACTCGGGCGATCCGTCGAAGCCTGATAGATTGGCGAGGATCACGGCTGGCCGAACCCCGCTCGCCGCGTTGAGGGCGCGCGCCACCTTCTTGCTCGACAGGGGGAAGAGGGTGCCCCCGGTCCAGGCCGAGGGGCCGTCGGCGGGATGGTCCCCGCCGCGGTCGACGTTGCGGCTCTCGATGCCGATCAGCGTCACCGGGTGACCGCCCAGACACGTGTCCCACACGATCGCCGTCTCGGCGCCGCGCCAGCCGCGCCAGCGCTCGAGGTGGCCGAGGTCGGCGTCGATCACCGCGTTCATCAGCGCGCGCATCGCGAAGGGCCGCTTGCGCTCGGCGTTGGCCTCGGCATCGAAGATCTCACCGATCCGGTCGAAGTCGTGCCCGGCCGCGCGCCGGGTCGCGAAGCCCAGCACCGAGCGGTCGCGCGGGTCGGCCGTGCGCAGCGGTCGCGGACCGGTCTCGCCGGGCACCACGTAGGTGTAGCGATAGTGGTGATAGAGGATCGTGTAGGCCTCGGCGAGGTTGCGCGCCAGGAACTGCGCCTCGCCATTGGGGCCCATGACGCGCTCGTACCCGCCGATCGCGACCTCGTCCTCTCCCGCGACCGACCCCGAGGCCGCGAGCGCGGCGCGCCCGGTCAGCACCATCGACGCCGCCGGCGTCATGATCAGGACGCCCCGCGTGTGGAGCAACATCGTGGACAGGGCGTCGAAGTAGCTCTGAGCTCCGACGTTCACCCCTTGGACGATCACGTGGATCGCACCGCCGGCCTGGGTGAAGGTGACGATCCGCCGCACCACGCGCGCGGTGGCGTCGAGATTCTCGGTGCCGCTGTCCATCGCGATGCGGGCGCCGCTCGAGACCGGGACCCACTCGACCGGAAGGCCGCGCTCCTCGGCCAGGTCGATCGCCGCGACGATCCGGTCGCACTCGGGCGCCGCCAGGGCGCCCATGCCGATCGTCGGGTCGGAGAGCACCAACACCCGGCGGACGCCCTCGGGAACCGACTCGGTCGGCGTGTCGATGATCCCGAAGACGATCGCGCTGGTGTTCTGGGCGGGCGAACGGCCGGAGACGCTGCGGGCGCGGGGATGCCCGGATCCGTCGTCGAGGTCGTACTCCTCGAAGCGACCGGCCGGCAGGGCGTCCTCGCCGCCCAGCTCGACGCTGCCCGGTGCGCCGGTCAGCATGCGGACGATCTCGTAGGGGTAGACCAGGCGGCGGCGCCGCGCTTCGACCACCTTGCGCTCGTAGGTCTGAGCGGGCTCCAGGGGGTCGTGGTGGGGCTCCCGCCAGGACAGCTCCAGGCGGCTTCCGGTCGGATCGGCGAACACGATCTCCACCGGTCGCGGCGGGGCCTCGGGCTGGTCCCGGTCCAGCACGTTCAGCCGCACCACCACCTTCTCGAGCCCGAGGTGGCGCGTGGCGGGGGCCAGACGCCGCGCCAAGGTCTCGACGAGATCCCGCTCGAGGTACACCGACGGCGTGGCGTAGAGCATCAGGCGATTCCACTGGAGCCGCCGACGCGGGTCGCGCAGCTGGAGGTGGTTGCGCAGACAGCGGGCCGCCTCGAAGAAGTCGCGCTCGAAAGCGGCCACGTGCAGGCTGGCCTCGCGGCCCTCCGTCTCGTCCGGCGAGCGGCCGCGGACGTCGGCAAACACGAGCAGCCGCTCGTCGTCGGGGATCTCGGGGCTGCGCGCGTGGAAGCAGTAGAGATCGTCGGGAGCCTCGAGGCGCTCGACGTCGAACTTGCGCAGCCGGCCGAGGTCGATGCGGGCGGCCGTCTCCGGATGGATGCCGTGGAGCGCCCGGTTCTCCTTCAACGGCCCGTCGCCCTGCCCGGATGCGCGCTCGAAGGTGAGGTGGATCATGCCGCCGCGCGAGGGCACGAGCGTCAGGGTCAGGCGCTGGGTGGCGAGAGAGGGACCGAGCAGGGGCGAGACCGCCTCGGCCACTCCGGGGGCCTCGCCCTCGTCGGCGATCGGGACCAGCAGCTCGATGGCGTGGACCCGGTGGCTCGGCGACCGGACGCCCGCAGCGCTGGCGGCGCGGCCGAGCCGCTCGAGCGTGGGGCCGAGCTCGAAGGGCCGGGCCAGGCTGCCGAGCACCACCCGGTCGCCCTGGAGGTCGAGCCTCTCGACGTGTACGGGACCCACGACGCCCGAGGTGTGTGCGGAGGGCCTCTGCTGCGCGTAGAGGCGCCGCACGTGAGCAGCGACCGCGATCGCGCGCCGTCTCGGGTCCGGGTCCTCCAGCCAGCGTCCGACCCGGTCGAACACCGTGCGCGGCGAGCTGGCGAGCTGAGCGAGCACCGACTCCGGCGGATGGGTGATCGCCGCCTCCGCCGCCGCGAGCCAGCTCTCGACTTCCTTCGTGGTGCGCTCCGCCTGGGCCTCGAGGCGCGGCCCCTCGAAGATCGCGTAGCGCGCCTCCAGCGACAGATCGGCGACCGCGTCGGTGACGAGTCCGCGCAAGCTGGCGATGCGCGCGAGCACGTCGTCCAGATCGCGGTCGTCGCCGAGATGCAGCCCGCTTCCCGCGAGCGCCCGGACGCGCGACAGGCATCCGAGCACCAGGCGCCGGCGCAGGTCCGGCGCAGCCTGCGACGCGAGCAGCCGCAGCAGCGCGCGCTCCAGCGCATCGGTCGGGGCCAGGTCGTCGACTCCGTAGTGCGAGAGCGCGCGGAGCAGGTTCGCGTGGAACGCCTCGGGCAGCCAGCCGCCACCCTCCCGGTAGCGTCGCACCGAATCGAGCAGGATCGCGCGGCTCGACGGCCCCGCCTCGCCGTTGGGTCGCGGCAGCGGCGCGCGACTGAACAGCTGCTCGATGTCGGCGAAGAGAACGAGCTCGCGCCGGACGTCGGCGAGCTCCCAGCGGAAGCTCTCGCCGAGGTTCTCGGGCAGCGGCGCCTCGAGCACGGCGCTGAGCTTCTCGCAGCGCTCCGAGTTCACGTCGTATCCCATCAGGACGCGGCGGATCTCCTCGCGGGCCGCCTCCATCGCGGCCCACCGCTCGGCGTCGGCCGCCGCCTCGGCGCGCTGGAGATCGGGAGCCCCGTCGCGGCCGCGGAAGAAGGTGTCGAGCGGATCCGGCTCCCCGCGCAGCGCGAGCCGCGGCGAGCTGGCCGCGGCTCCTTCGCCGTCGGGCTCGATCGAGAGCAGCAGCTCGCCTGCCGCCACCTGCTGCCCGGCGCTGACGAACATCTCCTTCACGACCCCTGGGATCGGGGCCTCGAAGGCGATCTCCATCTTCATCGCCTCGAGACGTCCCAGCTCGGCGCCGACCTCGACGCGATCCCCGGGCTCCACGCCGAGCGCGACCACCAGCGCCGGAGTGCCGGCCCGCACCTGACCCGCGGCGCCGGTGGCGAAGCGGTAGGGGTGTCCGTCCACCTCGATGCGTAGCCCCTGGTCGTCCTGGTCGAAGAGCAGACGGAAGCTCTGCTCTCCCGTCTCGAGCGTGCCGCGGTTGGGGCCGTCGCTGCGCAGCGCGACGGGAGCCACGAGGCCGTCGAGGTGTACGCGGTAGTGCCAGGCGCCGATCGCGTAGACGTGCGTCCGGTAGGACTCGCCGCGATGGGACAGGTCGACGCGCTGTCCCGTCGAGGCGGGCACCGAGGTCGGGCCCAGATGATTGGGGTCGAGCAGCAGCTGGTGCCGCGCCCGATCGCGGCGGCGCTGGTAGCAGAGCACCGCCGCCGCGCACAGCGCGGGCAACGCGAACTCCGGGGACGCTGCGCGCAACGCGGGCTCGCGGTCGAGCCACTCGGTGTCCACCTCGCCTCGGCGGAAGCGCTCGTGCTCGATCAGGCTGAGCAGGTATCCCTTGTTCGAGGCGCCGCCCTCCACCACCAGCTCGAAATCGGCGAGGGCCGCTGCCAGCCGCGCGCGCGCCTCGTCGCGGTCGGCGCCGGTGGCGATCACCTTGGCGATCAGGGAATCGAAGTCGGGAGGCACGTGGCAGTCCGCGCCGACACCCGTGTCGATGCGCACGCCCGGACCGAGGGCGGGGTCGAAGCGCGCGATGCGCCCGGGCGCGGGCAGGAAGTCGGCCTCCGGATCCTCGGCGCACACGCGCGCCTCGATCGCGGCGCCGCGGCTCGGCGGCGGCTCTCCGGCGAGGGCCTCGCCCCGCGCGATGCGGATCTGCAGCTCGACCAGATCGACGCCCGTGAGCTCCTCGGTGAGTCCGTGCTCGACCTGGAGGCGCGGATTCACCTCGAGGAACGCCACCGTGTCGCCGGCCACCAGGTACTCGACGGTGCCGACGCCGGTGTAGCCGACGCCGCGCGCGAGGCGGGCCGCGGCGTCCATCAGCTGCCGCTGGATCCCGGTCGCGAGGCCGGGCGGCGGCGCCTCCTCGATGATCTTCTGGTGACGGCGCTGGACCGAGCAGTCGCGGCAGCCGAGGGCCCATACGGTCCCGTGTCGATCGGCGGCGATCTGCACCTCGATGTGTCGTCCGCCGCGCAGGCGCTGCTCGATGAACAGGCGATCGTCGCCGAAGGCCGAGCGCGCCTCGGCGCGGGCGCTGGCGAAGGCCGCCGCGAGATCGGATTCGCGCTCCACCACGCGGATGCCTCGTCCGCCTCCACCCGCGCTCGCCTTGATCACGACCGGGTAGCCGATCCGCGCCGCGTGTTCGCGCGCTGCCTCGGCGCTGTCGACGGCTCCGCCGCTCCAGGCGATCACCGGGACCCCGGTTGCCTCGGCGACGAGCTTCGCGCCGATCTTGTCGCCGAGCGATCGCATCACGTCGCCCGAGGGCCCCAGGAAGGTGAGGCCCTCTCCGGCGACGCGATCGGCGAAGGCGGCGTCCTCGGCGACGAAGCCCCAGCCCGGCCAGACGGCATCGGCGCCGCCGCGGCGAAGAGCGTCGATCAGGACGTCGGCATCGAGGTAGGCGCTCACCGCCGTCGCGCCGGGCGGCTCGAGCCGCAGCGCCTGGTCGGCCTGGCGGACGAAGGGCGCGTCCCGGTCGGCGTCGGTGTACAGGGCCAGACAGCGCAGGTCGATGCCGTCCCGCGCGCGCATCGCCTTCACGGTGCGGATGCAGCGCAGCGCCGCCTCGCCCCGGTTGACGATTCCGATGCAGCGGATCGTGCTAGGCGACGGCATCGAAATGTTCTCGCTCGAGCTCCGCGAGGCGGGTCAGGATCTGACGGGAGACGTCGAGCGATCCGCGCAGACCGCGCTGGTCCGATTTCGGCTCGAGCCAGGCGATGCGTGAACGGATCGTGTCGCCGCGGTGGGGCAGCGCGCTGTACGCTGCCTGGGCGTCCCCGCGCAGGTAGACGCACAGCACGCGGCAACCCGGAAGATTCTTCACGATCCGCCCCACACCGTAGGCGGCGTCCGCCAGCTGGACCCGGCCGCTGCGGCTGCGCCCGCCCTCGGGAAAGATCAGGCCCACCTCGCCCCGTCCCAGCAGGTGGACGAAGCGCACCAGGATGCCCGCGACCTGTTCGCGCGAGCCCCCCCGCTG
Organism: uncultured Spirochaetales bacterium; assembly: GCA_964653555.1. GTDB lineage: Bacteria > Myxococcota_A > UBA9160 > UBA9160 > SMWR01 > JAHEJV01. Next base: position 8,879 of record CAZZFT010000136.1, read on the forward strand.
GATCGGCAGACACTTGTACACGTAGGTCAGGAAACGCTGCCACCGGGTCGCGGCGAAGTTGCTCTGGTCCGGAGCATTCCAGGGCAGAGATGAGAAGTGCAGCACGTACCAGAGCGGCGAGCCGAGCGTGTATGCGATCAATGCGGAGTCGATCATCGTCAGGTGGTTGCCGCAGATGAGCAGGGGGGCGTCGCTCGACGAGCGGAAGCGCCGGTAGGCGCGCCGGTGGGCCGACGCTCCCTCGAAGCGCAGCCCGAGCCAGATGCGCAGCACCGCGAAGACGGCGAGCGTCGTGAGCGGCGAGAGCGCGAGCGCCACCGTCTGCTGCACCCGGAGCGCGAGCCGAGCGCCCCGGGAGAGCCCGGCCGGAGCCGCCTCGGCCATCACCCCAGCTTCGACTGGATCAGCTCCACCGCGTTTCCGACCGTCTCCACCGAGTCGACGTCTTCGTCGGCGATCTCGATGTCGAAGGCGTCCTCGAACTCGAGCACCACGTCGACGAGGCGGGCGGAGTTCACCTTCAGCTCGTCGAGGATGTGGGTGGACATGCCGACGGAATCGAGCGCTTCCTGGTTCTTCACATAGGGAGTCAGGATCTTCACGACCTGCTCGAAGACTTCATCCTGCGTCACGAACTTCTCCTTTGTGGGTCGAATGTCGGGTGGATCCGTCAGCCGTGCCAACGGCGGAACACGAGACAGGCATTCACGTCGCCGAAGCCGAACCCGGCTTTGATCACGACGTCCAGCCCGGGCCGGTCGAGGGTCGTGTGCGGGATCGAGTCGGCGTGGGGCTCGATCTCCGGGTGGACGTCCTCGCAGTTGATGGAAGGGTGGACGAAGCCGCCCGTGAGCATCAGCACGCAGGCGATCGACTCGATCGCCCCCGCCGCACCGAGCGTGTGGCCGATCATCGACTTCGTGGAGGTGATCGGGGGCAGCGTTCCCGGAGCCGCGCCGAGCGCGGTCGCCCAGGACGCCACCTCCTTCGGGTCGGCGCCGGTCGCGGTCAGGTGACCGTTGATCGCGCCGACGTCGGAGGGTCCGATCCCGGCGTCGCCCAAGGCCTGCTCGATGCAGCGCCGGACGCCCTCGGGGTTGGGAGCGGTCATGCTGCCGCCGCCGCGATGTCCGCCGCAGTTGAGCGCCGCCCCGGCGACCTCGGCGTGGATCCGCGCCCCGCGCTCGAGCGCGCTCTGCTCGCTCTCCAGCAGGAGCACGCCGGCGCCCGCGGCGGCGACGAATCCGGCCGCGGACGCGCTCATCGGGCGCGAGGCCAGCTCGGGTGCGTCGTTGTGCGAGCGGGACAGCACGCGCATCGCGTCGAAGCCGGCCCAGATGTAGTGGCTCTCTCCCTCGGAGCCGCCGCACAGCATCCGCTTCGCCTGGCCGTGTCGGATCCGCTCCAGGCCGATCGCGATCGCCTCGGCGCCGGTGCTGCACGCGCTCGAGTTCGTCGTGACCTGGTTGCCGAGCGCGAGCAGACCCGAGATCCGCGCCGACACTCCGCTCGCCATGACCTGCTCGACGGCCGTGCCGCCGAGACGGCGCACCTTCCCCGCATCGGTGAACGGCACGACCTTGGCGCCGATCGTGTCCATGCCTCCGATGCCGGTGCCGATCACGGCGCCGGTGTCCCAGTCGACGGCCTCGTCGCCCGGATTCGGGCGGGCCAGACCTCCGTCGCGCCAGGCGTCGATCGACGCCAGCGCGGCGTAGCGGTGCGAGGAGTTCATCGCGCGCAGCAGCTCCTCGTCGAAGTGCTTCTCCACCAGAGCATCGACACCCTGGGGAACACCGGCGACACGGCTGCCGAACCCGCACTCCGCCATCTTCGCGTGGGCGCGGACACCCGAGGTGCCCGCGCGCAGGGCATCCTCGAAATCCTGGGCTCCGTTGGCGTTCGGCGCCACGACGCCGAGCCCGGTCACGACCACGCGCTGAGTCATCGGGGTACCCCCATGCCGGAGAGAGTCCCGGAGCACACCAGAGTACCGTCTTCCTTCTTCATCTCGACGGCCGCGCGGAGCTTGCGCCGCCGGAAGAAGATCACCCGTCCGGTCGTCACGACCCGCTGGCCGGGCTCCACGATCCCGCTGAACTCGACCTGGGCATCCGTGAACAAAGTCGTGTACTTGGAGGCCTCCTCGGGCCCGACGTCCCGGTGCAGCAGGTGGATGCCCAGGGCCACGACCCCGGCCTGGGCCATCGCCTCGATCAGGATCACCCCCGGGGTGATCGGGTTCCCGGGGAAGTGGCCGCGGTAGAAGTCCAGGTCCGGTCGGAAGGTGGTCGCCGCCACGATGTGGTCGTCGCCGAGCTCCAGGATCTCGTCGATGAAGCGGAACGGCTCCTGCTGGGGAATCGCCGCCAGGACGGCTTCGATTTCCACGGCTCAGCGCTCCATCCGCCCGCCGCGGGAGTTCTCCGACGGCAGGGGGTAGTCGGGATAGGAGATCCCCTGGAACGTGCCGACGCGAGCGCGCTTGACCGTGTAGATCGGATCGCCGTCGACGAAGAGCTGGGCGTCGCCGATCACCATCGAGGCGCCCGCCTTCTCCAGCTCCGTGTAGCGACGGACCTCCACCTCGGTGCGCACCACCCCGTCATGGGGGCGGATCTGCCCGAAGAACTCCACCTCGCCGCAGCCCAGCGCGCGCCCCGATCCGAGGCCGCCGGCCCAGGCGCAGAAGAAGCCGAGCAGCTGCCAAACGCCGTCGAGACCGAGGCAGCCGGGCTGCACCGGGTCGCCCAGGAAGTGGCACTGGAAGAACCAGTCGTCGAGGCGGACGTCGCGCTCGGCGACGACCCGTCCCCGCGCGCCGCTGCGCTCGATGGCGACGACGCGGTCGATCATCAGCATCGGGGGCATCGGCAGCCGCGCGTCGAAGCCGATCGGCGCGTCGTCGAAGAGACGGCCGTGGGCAAAGGCCAGCACCTCCTCCTGCGCGAAGGAGGAGCGCTCCCGGAACTCGGCGTACTTCAAGCGGCGCCTCCGGCGATGGGACCCGGGCCGAAGCGGACCAGGTAGCTCGACCAGGTGAGCCCCGCACCGACCCCGGCGACGGCTACGTCGTCGGGGTCGCCCCACTTCTCCCAGTTCATCGAGAGTACGCTGGCGGAGCTCGCCGCGCCGGTATTGCCGAACCACTCGACATTGGTGTGATGGCGCTCCGGCGCGATCGCCGCGCCGTTCCGGACGCTCTCGAGCATCCGCAGGTTGGCCTGGTGCCCCACGAAGTGGAAGCGACGCCCGTCTTCTTCGAAGGCCTCCCGCAGTCGGGTGACGGCCTGGACCATCCGCTTGATCCCGAACATCTGCACCGTCCGTCCCTCCTGGCGGAAGTGCCCGCCCCGAGGAACGACCACCTTGTTGCGCGCGGCCGGGCTGCTCTCCAGCTCGGTCGCGAGCACCTGGGCGCGGCCTGGGTGCCTGAGGGAGACGAGGGCCGCTGCGGCGCCGTCACCCCACAGCACGGCCGACGCGCGGTCGTCGTAGTCGACCGTCTTGGTCAGGGTCTCGGGCGCCACGAGCAGCACCCACTCCGGCGCTCGCGCCGGGTCCAGCAGGGACATCAGGTGCAGCTGGGCGTAGAGGCTGGTGCACGCCGAGCTCACGTCGAGGGCGGGCACCTCGAATCCCAGCTCTCCCGCGATGTTGCAGGCCTCCGCCGGTGCACTGGTGTCGGTGGCGGAGCAGCCCGCGATCACCATGCCGACGTCCTCGCCGGCGACCCCGGCCCGCTCGAGGGCCATCCGCGCGGCCCGGGCGCCCAGCTCGGCGTTGGTGTCGGTGGCGGCCTCCAGGGCGGCCACGGGATCGCGGTTGCGGGTCTGTCGGATGTAGTCGAGGGGGAGCACGGTGCGGCGGCAGCGGATGCCCGTGCGCTCCAGGATCCAGGCGTCGTCGGTTCCGATGTCGAGGGACTCCAGAAAGCGATTCGAGAGCTCGGTCTCCGGATGCGCGTGTCCCAATCCGTGCAGGTGAACGGCCAAGCTGGACTCCCTTTCCCGGTTGGTCCCGTCCGCCCTCCGGCGCACGGGATACCGCCCGGGAGCTCCCGACGGCGGCGCGGTCTTCGACCCGGGGGCGCCCAAGGTCTCGATCCGATTGGATTTTCTCGATTGGATCCGGCGCCGGCGAGCTGGTCCGGGCGCTGCCGCTGCCCCCTCCGGCCGGAATCCCAGGATTATGACCGTCAGTCATATCCTGTCAACGCCGCGTTCCCCGGCCCTCCGAAGGCACTAGACTGGCGCGCCATGGGCGGACGCGTGCGCGTGGAGCGGGACCGGGATCCCCGTCTGGGCTGGATCGTCTTCGATCACCCGGAGCGGCGGAACGCGATCAGCGTCGAGATGTGGAAGCAGATCCCCGAGGCGGTCGAGGAGCTGGCCGCCGACCCGGAGGTGCGGGTCGTGATCCTGCGCGGGGAGGGCGAGGCGGCCTTCGTGGCCGGCGCCGACATCTCCGAGTTCGGCACCCAGCGCACCGGTGACTCGGCGCGCCACTACGACGTGGCCGGCGCCCAGGCCTTCGGCGCCCTGGCCGGGTTGGCGAAGCCGGTCGTGGCGATGATCCGCGGCTACTGCGTGGGAGGCGGGGTCGCGATCGCGCTGTGCGCCGACCTCCGCTACGCGGCCGACGACGCGGTATTCGCGATCCCCGCCGCGCGGCTGGGCGTGGGCTACCACCTCTCGGGCATCGAGATGCTCCAGAGCCTGGTCGGGCCGTCGCGCGCGAAGGAGATCTTCTTCACGGCTCGCCGCTACGGCGCGGCCGAGGCCTACGAGATGGGACTGGTGAACCGGGTGGTGCCAGTGGCGGAGCTGGCCGCCCACGTGCGCGACACGGCGCTGCGGATCGCCGACAACGCGCCGCTCACGGTCGGCAGCGTCAAGCGGATCGTCTCCGAGCTC
>CAZZFT010000137.1:0-3997 GCA_964653555.1 uncultured Spirochaetales bacterium
TGTTCCTCTACCCCTTCGTGACCGCCTGCTGCGGCATGGAGTTCATGTCGGTGGCCGGGCCGCGCTACGACATCGACCGCTTCGGCTGCGCCCTGCCGCGCTTCTCGCCGCGCCAGGCCGACCTGCTGATGGTGGTCGGGACGATCACCCACCGGCAGGCGCCGATCCTGAAGAAGGTCTACGACCAGATGGCGGAGCCGAAGTGGGTGTACGCCTTCGGCGCCTGCGTGTGCTCGGGGGGTCCCTACAACAACTACGCCACGGTGCAGGGCATCGACACGATCATCCCCGTCGACGTGTACGTCCCGGGCTGTCCGCCGCGCCCCGAGGCCGTGATCGACGGGCTGATCAAGCTCCAGGCCCGCGTGCAGCAGGAGCGCGTCCCCGCCGACGGCCGTCACCGCGAGACTGCGGAGCTCGTGCAGCCGGTGGTCGAGAAGCCGATCGCCTAGTCCGATGACCTTCGCTCGGCTTCGGCTCGCTGCGCGTCGGCCGACTCTTTGAGTCGGGCTCCTCGCCCCGCGGTTGCGGCGGCGCCCTGTGCGCCGTCAAGCGCACGGGTGTCGCTGCCGATGCGAGCGGTAGAATGGCCGGAGCGGACCGCCCGCTGTGCGACGTCCGCGCGGGAGGCGAGAGGATGTCGATCGCGGTCGAGCTGCCGGCACTGGGCGAGAGCGTCGTCGAGGGGACGATCGCGCGCTGGCTGGTGAAGGAAGGCGACCGCGTCGAGGTCGACCAGCCCCTGGTCGAGGTCACCACCGACAAGGTCGACGCCGAGATCCCGGCCCCGGTGGCCGGGGTGGTCGAGGCCCTGCTGGTGGCCGAGGGCGAGACGGTGCCGATCGGCGCCGATCTGCTGCGCATCGCGCCCGGCTCGGAGCGCACCGCCGCTGCGCCGTCGGCTCCTGCGCCCGCGGCGACGCCGCCCGCCCCGGCGCCGAGCGCGTCCACCCGATCCGGTCCGTCCGCCACGCCCCTGGCGCGCCGGGTCGCCGAGGCCTCGGGCGTCGACCTCGAAGAGGTGGCGGCGAGCGGAGCGCGCATCCGACGCGAGGATGTCGAGCGCCATGCCGCGGCGCGCGCCGAGACGCCGTCGGCGCCGGCCGCCGCCCGTGCCCCCGAAGCCGGCGCTCCGGCCTTCCTCAGCTACTCGCTCCAGCCGGGCGACAAGGTGGTTCCGATGAGCCCGCTGCGCCGGCTGGTGGCGGAGCACATGGTGCTTTCGAAGCGGGTCAGCCCCCACGTGGGCACCGTCGCCGAGATCGACCTGGCCGGCGTCGTGCGCGTGCGCGAGGCGCACAAGCGCGCGTTCCAGGAGGCCCACGGCTTCGCGCTCTCCTTCCTGCCCTTCGTGGTGCACGCGGCCGTCCGCGCGCTGCGCGAGTATCCGCGCCTGAACGCCTCGGTGGTCGAGGACGCGATCATCGAGAAGAAGGATCTCCACGTCGGCATCGCGGTCGAGACCGAGAAGGGGCTGGTCGTGCCGGTGGTGCGCCACGCCGACCGCCTCTCTCTCGCCGGCCTCGCCGAGGCGGTCGAAGACCTCGCCGCGCGCGCTCGCTCGAAGAAGCTCTCTCCCGACGAGCTCAAGGGCGGCACCTTCACGATCTCGAACCCCGGTCGCCACGGCAATCTGTACGGGTTTGCGATCATCAACCAGCCCCAGGTCGGCATCCTGAGGATGGGCGAGGTCGTCAAGCGCGCGGTCGTGCGCACCGTCGCCGGAGAGGACGCGATCGTGATCCGTCCGATCATGTACCTGGCCCTGTCCTACGACCATCGCGCGGTGGACGGCGCGCCCGCCAACGGCTTCCTGCACCGCGTCCGAGAGCTGCTCGAGGAAGCCGAGTTCGATCTCTAGGTCCCGCCGTGGCCAGCGCCCTCGAGATCCGGGACCTGGGTCGGGTCGGCTACGCCGAGGCCCTCGCGCTCCAGCAGGACCGGGTGGCGGCGCGGCGCCGCGGTGCGTGTCCCGACACCCTGCTGCTGCTGGAGCACCCGCCCGTGGTGACGCTCGGCCGCAGCGCCCGGGCGCAGAACCTGCTGCTGCCGCGCGCGGTCCTGGCGGCGCGTGGGGTCGAGGTGCACGAGGTGACGCGCGGGGGCGACGTCACCTACCACGCGCCGGGGCAGCTGGTCGGCTATCCGATCGTCGACCTGGACGCGCGCGGTGCGCGCGACGTGCACGCCTGGCTGCGGACGCTGGAGCAGTGCGTGGGCGAGGCGCTCGCGGCGCTCGACGTGCCCTGGCGCCGGATCCCCGGCTGGACCGGGGTCTTCGTCGGGGACTCCCCGGGCCGGGAAGGCGCTCCGGAGGGGCGTCCCCGCAAGATCGCGTCGATCGGCGTGGGCGTCCGCGGCTGGGTGACGTTCCATGGCTTTGCGCTCAACGTCGACGTCGACCTCGACGGCTTCGACGCGATCGTCCCCTGTGGACTCGACGCTGTCGAGATGACCTCCGTCGCGCGCGAGCTGGCCGCCGCCGCGCCGGACGATCTGGGCGCCCGCGCGCGCGCGGCCGTCCGTGACGCCTTCCTCGCCCACCTCGGGTAGGGATCGGCCCGGAGTCGTCGGGGCCGCTGCGAACCGGCGCCGGGCCGCTACATTGCCGCCCATGCCGGGCGGGGTGATCGTCGTCAAGCGCAGCGAGAAGCTGGGGCTCCTCGAGCGACTCTACGTCCCGATGATCGTCAAGGGTCTCGCCGTCACCAGCCGCCACTTCTTCCGCAATCTGCGCGGCTTCGTGACGGGCAAGAACCGCACCGACTTCGTCGTGCAGTACCCGGAAGAGCGCGTCGACTTCAGCGACGCCTTCCGGGGCATGCCGGTGCTGGTCCAGCTCGACAACGGCCAACCGAAGTGTGTCGCCTGCGGCCTGTGCGAGTTCGCCTGCCCGACGGACTGCATCAGCATCGTGCCGGGCGAGCTCGAGGGATCGCGCATCGAGCGCTTCCCCGAGGCCTTCGACATCGACATGTCGCGCTGCATGTTCTGCGGTCTGTGCGAGGAGGCCTGCCCCGAGGAGGCGATCGTGATGAGCCGCGAGGTGGAGCTGTCCGCCTACGGCCGCGACGCGCTGGTCTACGACAAGGAGAGCCTCCTGGTGCCCGAGTCGCTGCTGAAGCGTCGGCTCGAGTTCCTGCGCAGCGAGTACGATCGCGAGCAGGTGGCTCCGGCGGAGCGCGACTGATGGAGGATCACGGCCACGCGGTCCTGCGCCGCCTGATCGACGCGTTTCCCGGCGCGCTGCACGACACCCACGTCGCGCTGGGCGATGCCACGGCGGTCGTCGATGCCGGATCGCTGCTCGAGGTGATGCACTTCCTGCGCGACGAAGCCGAGCTCGTCTTCGAGATGCTCTCGGACGTCTGCGCCGTCGACCACCTTCCGCGCGTGCCGCGTTTCGAGGTCGTCTACCACCTGTACTCGGTCGCCCGCAATCACCGGCTGCGCGTGAAGGTTCGGGTGGACGCCGCCTCGCCGAGCGTCCCGAGCGCGGTGTCGCTGTGGCCTTCGGCGAACTGGATGGAGCGCGAGGTCTGGGACCTCTACGGCATCTCCTTCGCGGGCCACCCGGACCTGCGCCGGATCCTCCTCTACGACGAGTTCGAGGGCCATCCGCTGCGGAAGGACTACCCGAAGGAGCGGCGCCAGCCGCTGATCGGTCCGAGGAACTGATGGCCGAGCCGCACTTCCCCACGCCTCCGCTGGAGAGCGAGGACGACTTCGAGCGGGACCTGCACACCGAGCACCAGCTGCTCAACATGGGGCCGTCCCATCCCGCCACCCACGGCACGGTCAAGTTCCTGGTGGAGCTCGACGGCGAGAACATCGTCAACATCGACGTCCAGGTCGGCTACCTGCACCGGGGCTTCGAGAAGGAGTGCGAGTCCGGCACCTGGTACCAGTGCATCCCCTACACCGACCGGCTCAACTACAACTCGGCGGTGCTGGCGAACCTGGGCCTCGTGGCGGGGTTGTGGATCGTCCTGCCGAT
>CAZZFT010000137.1:4007-13637 GCA_964653555.1 uncultured Spirochaetales bacterium
GAAGCTGCTCGAGCTGGAGACGCCCATCCGCTGTCAGTGGCAGCGCGTCATGGCCGGCGAGCTCGCGCGCCTGGGCGACCACCTCACCCGCTGCGGTGCCGCCTGCCTCGAGCTCCAGGCGATGACGCCCTTCCTGTACGGGATCGAGGCGCGCGAGCTCACCTGGGACCACCTCGAGATGCTGTGCGGCGCCCGGGTCACCAGCAACTACATCCGCATCGGCGGGGTGAAGCACGGCATGCCTCCGGGCTTCCCGGACAGCTGCCGCGCCTTCATCGCGAAGACCCGCGAGCTGCTCCGGGACTTCGACGCCGTCGTCACCAGCAACCGCATCTTCGTCGATCGGCTCCAGGGCACCGGCGTGATCGATCGCGACACCTGCCTCGCCTACGCGGTCACCGGACCGATCCTGCGCTCGACGGGCGAGCCCCTCGACCTGCGCAAGCAACAGCCCTACCTGGTGTACGACCAGATCGACTTCGACGTGCCCGTCGGCACGGTCGGTGACAACTACGACCGCTACCTGGTGTGCGTGGAGGAGATGCACCAGACACTGCGCATCGTGGAGCAGTGCCTGGTGAAGCTCGAGGAGCTCGGCCCGGGGCCGGTGAACGTCTTCGATCCGCGCGTGCGCTGGCCGGCGAAGGGTCGGGTCTTCAACCACATGGAAGAGCTGATCCAGCAGTTCAAGTCGGTCACCGAGGGGCCGCGCGTACCGGCGGGCGAGGGCTACACCGCGATCGAATCGGCGAACGGAGAGCTCGGCTTCTACCTGGTCTCGGATGGCAGTGCGGTGCCGGTCAAGGTGCGCTGCCGTCCGCCGAGCTTCATCAATCTGGCCCCGATGTCGGAGATGCTGAAGGGCGCCCTGCTCGCCGACCTGATCCCCACCTTCGACTTCATCAACATGATCGGCGGAGAGTGCGATCGGTGAGCGTCGGCCGCGGGCGGGTCTGGAAGCTCTTCGGCGCCCCGACCGACCAGGTCGGCAGCGTGAACGATCCCCGCAGCTACGAGGACTTCGGCCACAAGTGGAACGAGAAGTGGATCTATCTCGACGAGGACGGTGAGTCCGTCGAGAAGGTCGTGCTGTGGCTGCGCTACGACCTGGTGGGGGCCTTCGACGCGAAGGGCGGGCCGATCCCGATCCCCGACTGAGCCTTGAGCGCGAGGCGAAGCCCGCCGCCGCTGCGCCCGTTCGGGCTGGTTCTCCACCACGACGGCTCCTGGACCCACGAGGGCCATCCGATCGCGCACCGCAAGCTGCGCGAGCACTTCGACCGCAGCGTGGTCTTCCTCCCCGAGGAGGGGCGAGCGGGCAAGTACGTCGTGACGCTGCGCCACTTCCGCGGCGAGGTGGAGGTGGAGGAGGCGGCCTTCTTCGTGCGGGACTACGACCCCCGGACGGGACGGCTCTCGCTCTCGGACCGCAGCACCGAGCCGCTCGAACCGGGCACGCTCACCGCCTCGCCGATCGACGGCGCGCTCCTGTGTCGGGTGAAGCGCGACCTCGTGCCGGGCGGACTGCCGGCGCGCTTCGGCCACGCCGTCCAGGCCGAGCTGCTGAACGCGGTGGACGACCGCGGCGACCGGCCGCGCCTGCGCGTGGGCGGCGCCTGGCACACGCTGCCCGATCTGGAGCCCGGGCTCACGTGAGCTGTCGGGTGAGCGTCACGGCGGCGATCACCGCCACTCCGCCCGCGGCCAGGCTCGCGACCGCGTTGGCGAGCGCCAGCCAGGGGAGCCCGTCCTCCACCAGCTCCCAGGTCTCGAGCCCGAAGGTGGAGAAGGTGGTGAAGCCGCCGAGCAGGCCGGTCACCAGGAGCAGCCGCGCAGCCGGGGTGATCCAGGCGTGCTCGTCGGCGAGGGTGGCGAGCACGCCGATCGCGAAGCACCCGGCGACATTGACCGTGAGCGTGCCCCAGGGAAAGGCGGGGCCGGTGCGCGCCTCCACCCACAGGCCCACTGCGTAGCGCAGCACCGCGCCCGTCCCCCCGCCGGCGAACAGCAGCCACCACTTCACGGCGCGTGACCCTACCGGACGCGAAGCGCGATCGCCGTCGCCACCCGGCGAATTGACGCCGCCCCGGCGGCGCGATACCCCACCGGGCTCCGGCGGCGTAGCCAAGTGGTAAGGCATGGGCCTGCAAAGCCCTGATCCCCGGTTCGAATCCGGGCGCCGCCTCCATCGCCACGGCCCGGCGCCGATCACCCGGCGGCGCCGGCTGGTGTAGATTGAACGGGTCGCTCGGGGATGTCGGGCCTCCGCGCGCGACCGAGGCGGTCGCCGCGCAGCGGAGTCTGCCATGGCGATTCCCTCGACGACGGCGCTGCGGTGGGTGTCTGCCGCGGCGGGCGGGGCGACGGTGGCCGCGCTCGTGACGACCGCGCTGGCGGCTCTGGTCGAGCGGGCCGCGAACGCACCCCCCACCGGCGCGCTTGCCGATCCCGCTCCGGGCCCGGGCGCCGCGTGCCCGGACTCCTTCGCGCTCGCGGGCGCCCAGCCCGTGCGGCTGGCGACGCGCGTCGGCTTCCACGCGCTGCCCGGCGGCGGGTTCACTCCGATCGCCGGCGCCCGGCTCTTCGAGCTGTACACGGGGCTCGAGTCCGGTCCGAGGCAGGAAGAGAGATGGGTCGCCGTCAGCGACGCCGAGGGGGGGCTCGAGTTCGTCTGGGAGCGGCGCTTCTGGGACGGCTACACCTGCGGCTCGCTGACCAGCGCCTGGAAGCAGTCCAGCCAGCTCTACGTGCTGCGCGCGCCGGGCTGCGAGGAGCGCACGATCGTGGTCAGCTCCGGCTGGGCGCCTCCGCGGCTCGTGCTCGAGTGCCGGGAGCGGCGGGCGTCGGCCGGCCGCTGGCTGTGAGCGCAACCGGACGCCGCGCCCCGCGCCTCACACGCCGGGCGGTCGGTCGTAGGGCATCAGCGGCGGCTCGCTCGATCCCTCGTCGCGCAGTCGCAGCGCGTGGTCGAGCCGCGCGGCGGCCTGGATCAGGCCCAGGTGACTGAACGCCTGGGGGAAGTTCCCGAGCGCGTCTCCCGTCGACGGATCGACCTCCTCCGAGAGCAGACCGAGGTGGTTGCACGCCGCCAGGTGGTCCTGGAACGCCTCGAGGGCTTCGTCGAGGCGGCCCGCCAGGGCGAGGGCCTCTGCGAGCCAGAAGCCGCACAGCACGAATCCGCCCTCCTCGCACTCGATGCCGTCGTCTCTGCGGTAGCGGCGCAGGAAGGGACCGTCGCGGAGTGTCTCGATCACGCGATCGATCGTGCGCAGGACGCGGGCGTCGCCGGGCGGCAGGAAGCCGTAGATCGGGATCAGCAGCAGGCTGGCGTCGACGTCCTGGCCGCCGTACTCGCCGACGAAGCAACCCCGAGCGGCGTCGTAGCCGCGCTCGAGGATCTCCGCCGCGATCGCCTCGCGCGCCCGACGCCAGGCCTGCTCCTCGCGGTCTCCCCCGAAGCGGGTGGCGATGTGGAGGGCGCGGTCGAGGGCGACCCAGGTCATCAGCTTCGAGTGGACGTGGTGAGCGGGCTCGGAGCGGGGCTCCCAGATGCCGTGATCGGGCTCGCTCGCCTTCGGAACCGCCTCGTTCATCAGGCGCCGGACCTGTCGCCACAGCCGCAGGGACAGGGTCCCTCCCGACTGCTCGAACACGCTGGCCGCGTCGAGCAACGGGCCGATGATGTCGTGCTGGATCTGCAGGCGGGCGGCGTTACCGATCCGGACCGGCCGGCTGTCTCGGTGGCCGGAGAGGTGATCGAGGATCTTCTCGTCGGGCACGTCGTCGCCGTCGAGGGTGACCATGATGTCGAGCGAACGCCGCGCCTCGATCGTGTCGCGCACGAAGTGGAAGAAGCCCTGGGCTTCGTCCGGGTAGCCGATCTGGTTCATGGCGCGGATCGCCATGGCGCTGTCGCGCGTCCACGAGAAGCGGTAGTCCCAGTTGCGGTCGCCGCTGATCCACGCCGGCAGACTGGTGGTCGGCGCGGCCACCATCGCGCCGGTCGGCGCGTACTGGAGCAGCTTCAGCAGCAGGGCGCTGCGCTGCACGTCGTGCCGCCAGGGGCCGTCGTAGAGGAGCCGATCGGACCAGGTGCGCCAGAAGCGGCGCGACGCGCGCAGGTGGTCGAAGGGGCGATAGGCGGCGATCCGCTCCGGGCGCCCGGAGCGCCAGGAGAGGATCGCCCACTGCCGCTGCCCGCTGCGCAGCGTGAGCCGGGCCGCGACCCCTCCTTCGGGACAACGCTCGAATTGCGCGCCGCCGCCGAGCGAGAGCGACAGCCGCTCGCCGTTCGGACCCTCCGCCATCACGCCGTGCTGCTCGACGTGGATCGTCGCGGGCTGGCGTCCGTAGTCGAAGCGCGGATCGAACAGGATCTGCATCTCGAGCGCGCCTTCGCGCGCCTCGATCAGCCGGTGCAGCTCGTAGAGGTGCGAGCGCGGATCCCCGTTCCAGGGCATGTGGTCGGTGAGCATCACCGCGCCGCTGCCCTGGCGAGAGAACAGCGTCTGGAGGACGTTGGTGCCGGCGTCGTAGGCCTGCTGGCTGGTTACCCCGCTGCTTGAGGGCGCGATCTGGAAGCGTCCGCCGCGCGCCGGGTCGAGCAGCGCCCCGAACACGCTGGGGGAGTCGAAGCGGGGCCAGCACAGCCAGTCGACCGAGCCATCGACGCCGATCAGGGCGACGGTCTGGCCGTCGCCCACCACCCCGTAGTGGGAGGCCGCGAGCGGGAGGCGGCTCAGGACGTGTGCGGTGCCGACGCGTCGCGCCGCGGTGTAGAGATCCACAGCGCTTCCTCAGCCGTGCGCGAGCCGGGTAGCGCCGGGCTCCCGCCCGGGATCGAGTCGCCGGCCCCCGGGATCGAAGATCGGGTAGCGCGCGAGACCCATCCGCTGGGCGAAGGCCTGCCAGGACGTGAGCAGCACTCCGAAGCCGTAGCGGATCGAGCGCCGCAGGTCGATCGAGGAGGCCTCGGGGAAGTAGGCAGCCGGACAGCTCACCTCGCCGATCTCGAAGCCCGCCAGCAGGGCCTGCACCAGCATCTGGTTGTCGAACAGGAAGTCGTCCGCGTTCTCGTGGAGGGGAAGAGTCTCCAGCACCTCGCGCGAGAACACGCGGTAGCCGGTGTGGAACTCGGAGAGCTTCGACCCGCACAGGGTGTTCTGGATCGCGGTGAGGAGGCGATTGGCGACGTACTTGTACAGGGGCATGCCGCCCGACAGGGCCCGACCGCCCAGGACCCGCGAGCCGAGCACGACGTCGAAGGGGCCGTCCGCGCACAGGCCGATCATCGCGGGCAGCAGCTTCGGGGTGTACTGGTAATCGGGGTGGAGCATCACGACCAGATCGGCGCCGAGGCGGAGAGCCTCGGTGTAGCAGGTCTTCTGGTTGCCCCCGTACCCGCGGTTGCGGTCGTGGACGAGGGTGCGCAGCCCGAGCCGTCGGGCCACGGACACCGTGTCGTCGTCGCTGGCGTCGTCGGTGACCACGACGTCGTCGACGAGGTCCATCGGGATCTCGCGGACGGTCCGCTCGATCGTCCGCCCCGCGTTGTAGGCCGGCATGACGACGACGATCTTCTTGCCGTGAAACACGCGCGGCCCCTGAATTCGACCCCGGTCGAGTATAGACTGGCCCCGGGCCCGGGTGGCGAAATGGGTAGACGCGGGCGACTTAAAATCGCCTGGCCGAGAGCCATGCAGGTTCGAGTCCTGCCCCGGGCACCAGGATGGCGCGAACGGAGATCGAGATCGATCGGAGGGCTCGCGGGAAGAAGGAGAGGGTCGCAGAGGGTTCGGAGCTAGGCGCTCCGGGCGAGCCTCTCCACGGCGTGCCGGACGTCCTCCGTCTCCAGCAGCGCCTCCAGGGCTTCGCGTCCCAGCAGAGTGGTGCGCTGATAGCCGAACTCGGGTCGCTGCAGCTCGATCCGGAACACCTCGCGCGGCTGCGAGAAGATGCGCCGGATGCTCAGCGACACGCTCTCGCCGCCCAGGCGGATCTCCTCGCACAGCGACTCGACGAGGCGCTGGGTGCGGCGCTCGGCCGTGGCGACGCGCGCCAGCAGCTCCTCGATCGGATCGTCGCTGCCACCGTCGAGGACCGAGGGCCCTCGCGCGCCTCCGAGCGCGCCGCGCGCGGCGCCTCGCGCGCCCTGATAGCGGATCTTGTACGTGCCGTGGAGCTTCATCGGGACGCGGGAGGGTAGAATCCGCGTCGGGGTGCTTCAAGCGAAAATCGCGCGACCTCAGTGATCCGCGCTGCGCCTCACCCACTCGTCCAGCACCGTGAACTGCTCTGCGGCGCCGCCGAGGAACTCGATGCCGACGCCGCAGCCCGAAGTCGGGCCGCGCAGCGTGTACTGGGTCCAGGCCACGCGCCCGATCGCCTCGACGCGACCTCCGTCGGGAAGCGAGAGCTCGACGAGGACGCGGCGACCCGGATCGATCAGCTCCGTCGTCTCGATGAAGGCGCCGCCCCGGGAGAGATTGGCGCAGCGCTCCTGGGATGCGCGGAAGTACCGGCGACCGGTGAGCGGATCGAGATCGGGCTCGATCGTGGAGATCCGCACCGGCAGGTCGGCGCGCACGCGCGCGTGACGTCGCGGCGGATCGGCGGGTTCACTGGACATGGCTTGCCCTCCCACCCCTCTATCGGCCGCAGCGCGTGTGCAACTTGAGCGCAGGGGGACGATCCACGCTCAAGGGATCGCGGCGACTCGCCGAGGCAGGGGCGGGGTCGGGTTTCCGCGGAGGGAGGGCATGCGCGATCCGTTGCGGGCGCCGGTCGAGCTGTCGGCGGAGCTCGCGAAGCGCCTCGGCCTCGCCGAAGAGGCGGTCTCGGTACGCGTTCTCGGCGGCGGTCAACGCATCCTCCTGCTGGAGCGGATCGATCCGCGGCGCGAGGCGGTGCCCTGGGACCGGGATCTCGTCCTGTGCGCCGACGTGCGCGCCTTCTCCCTCGCCGACGTGCTGCAGATCGTCCACGCGTCGGGGAAATCGGGATTCCTGCACTTCGAGCACGGCGAGTGCGCGAAGAGCGTCTACCTGCACGCGGGCGAGGTGGTGTTCGCGAGCTCGAACCAGCGCATCGACCGCCTCGGGGAGTCCCTGGTGCGGGCCGGTGTGCTCGGCATCGAAGAGCACCAGGTGGCCTCGGCGGCCTACGCGCCGCCCGGCCAGTTCGGCCGCTTCCTGGTGGATCGTGGCCTGCTGACGCCCCGTGAGCTCTGGGATGCGGTCAAGCGGCAGGTCGAGGACATCGTCCGATCGCTGTTCGCCTTCGCGGTGGGGCAGGTGTTCTTCTGGGAGGGGGAGGTGCGCCCGGACAACGTGGTGCGCCTCGCTCTGCCCACGGGTCGGCTGATCGAGGAGGGCCTCGAGCACCGCGATCAGCTGCTCGTGTTCCTGGCGCAGCTCGAGGACAGCCGCGTGCGGCTCGAGGCCGTGCCCGGCGCGATCAAGCGCTTCGACGGCACGGCGGCGGCGATCGTCGACGCCCTCGACCGCGTCGACAGCTTCCAGGCGGTGTGCCTGCGGGTCGGGATCGATCCGCTGTCGGCGGCGCGGACGGTGCAGCTGCTCGACCAGCTCGGAGCGATTCGCCTCGTCCGCGGACCCGGCTCGGCGGACTCGCCCGCCGCCGAGGAGGAGCTGCGCGGCAGCGTGCGCGCCCACGTGGAGCTGCTCACCGAGCTGACCGCCCCCGTGGTGGCGGTCGAGGGGGCCGAGCCGGTCCGCGCTCGCTGGCTCGAGGTGGTGCAGCAGGCCGCCGCACGCCACGTGCAGCTGCTCGGCGGGCTCGACCTGGGTCCCGGCGGAGCGATCGATCCCGTCGCGCTGATCGAGCGCGCCCTCTGCTTCCCGGGCGATCGGGTCCGGGAGGTCCGCGCCGCCCTCGGCGAGCTGGTCTCCTACGCCGAGTTCGAGCTGCTCAACCATCCCCGGGTGAAGGACGCCGAGGACTTCCTCGACGCGCTCCAGCCGCTGCGCGCCAGGCTCTGATCTCCTCTACTCGCTGGGCCCGGTCCCGCCAGCGGGTATGATCGCCGCCCACGGAGGCCGCGTGGTCGGGGAGCGTCGCGCGCAGCACCGGGGCGCCGGACGAGACGGCGGACCCGGCAAGGGGAAGGCGCGCGGCCGTCGCCGGGGGCGTGATCGCGCCCCGGCGTCCGGCGAGCCCCTGACCGGCCTGCATCCGATCGGCGAAGCGCTCGCCGCGGGGCGCCGGGTCCTGCACCGACTCGACGTGCGGGCGTCGGGCGGCCATCCGGGAGTGAGCGCGCTCGCGGACCGCGCCCGGGCCCTGGGGGTCCCGGTGCGGGAGCTGGAGGGTCGCGAGGCGGAGCGGCTCCCGTCTCCCGGCGTCCTCCTCGAGGCGGGGCCGCTTCCCGAGCTGGCGCTGGAGGAGCTGCTGCTCGAGCTGACCGAGCGGCCGACGCCGCGCACTCTCGTCGCCCTCGACGGAATCGAGGATCCCCAGAATCTCGGGGCGATCGCGCGAGTTGCCGAGACGGCGGGGGCTTGTGGGCTGATCCTGACCCATCGCAACGCCCCTCCGCTCAGCGCAGCCGTATCGCGCGCGAGCGCGGGGGCGATCGAGTGGCTTCCCGTGGCCCGTACGCCCAATCTGGCCCGGGCGCTGGTCGCCCTGCGCGACGAGGGCTTCTGGGCGCTGGGGGGCGATGCCGAGGCAGAGCGGTCGGTGTACTCGCTGCCCGATCGGCTCTCGGGCGCCGACCGGGTGGTGGTCCTCGGCGCGGAGGATCGGGGATTGCGGCCCGCGGTGGCGGCGAAGCTCGACCTGAGCCTGCGTATTCCCCTAGGGGGGCACGTCCGATCGCTGAACGTGGCAGCCGCGGCAGCGGTGCTGCTCTTCGAGCTCGGCCGCCGCTCCCGCTCTTCTGGATAGTGCTGGTGGGACGGGCGCCTCTCGGGATCCCCTTCCGATCCGAGGGGCGTTGCCCCGCTGGGGTGCCCAGCCTATAGTCTCGGGCCGACCGACTCCGCGCTGGCGTAGCTCAACGGGTAGAGCAGCTGATTTGTAATCAGCAGGTTACGGGTTCGAGTCCCATCGCCAGCTCCAGCTCGGGAGGGCCACCGGGTGGACGGGAGCGCGGCACGCAGATGTGTCACGCCTCGAAGGGCGAACGGTTGCGCAGAAGGCGCGGAGTAGGCGGGTCACATCGGTCGACGGTCGGGCGATCACATCGAATCACGCCTGGGTGCATACCGGGCACGAACAACAACGAAGAGCGGGCGCGATCCGGTGACACCGGTTCCCGATGGCCTGACGGAAGGCCGAGCAAACCTTCGCGATCGTGTGCGGGCGCGACGGGGGCGAGGGCGGGGGCACGTCACTCTCGAGTCACTGTTTCTCTGGTCGGTCGACGCGATCCGGCCACGGAGAGGTACCGAAGCGGTCAAACGGGGCAGACTGTAAATCTGTTGGCTCAGCCTTCGGAGGTTCGAATCCTCCCCTCTCCACCACACATCGTGTCCGCACCGCAGGAGTTCGAGAGCGGATCGAGAGAATCGGGGATCCAGGGCGGAATGATTCGGATGCGGGAATAGCTCAGCTGGCTAGAGCACGAGCCTTCCAAGCTCGGGGTCGCGGGTTCGAATCCCGTTTCCC
>CAZZFT010000138.1:0-13578 GCA_964653555.1 uncultured Spirochaetales bacterium
ACTTCCGCAACGTCCAGGCGAAGGAGCCGGTGCTGATCCTCCAGGACGACTCGGGGCTCCAGATCGTGGCGAACGTCCCGGAGCGGGACTGGGTGTACGCGCGCAACGACGTGCCGGCGGCGGATCGCGGCCGTCGGGTCTCGGCGCGCGTCGCCGTCTCGAACTACCCCGACCGCACCTTCCCGGCCACGCTGCGCGAGGTCGCCACCACCGCCGACCCGACCACCCGCACCTACGCCGTGACACTGCTCTTCGACGTGCCTCCCGAGCTCAACGTGCTGCCCGGAATGACGGCGAAGGCGATCCTGGAGTTGCCGAGCTCCGGGACCGGCGCGGGCCTCTCGATCCCCGTCCAGGCCGTCGCCGACGACGAAGGCGAATCGCCCTACGTATGGCGCGTCGACCCCGCGACGATGGAGGTCTCGCGCGTCGACGTCGCGCTCGGCGAGCTCTCCGGGGGCTCGATCGAGATCGAGAGCGGGCTCTCTCCCGGCGACCAGATCGCCGTCTCGGGCGTACACCAGCTCCGCGAGGGCATGGTCGTGCGGCGCTTCGCTGAGTAGCCGGGATCGCCGGCGGTGGACATCGCGCGCTTCTGGATCGACCACCGCGTCGTCACCCTGGTGCTCACCGGGGTGATCCTCCTCGGCGGAACCGTCGCCTTCCAGGGCATGAGCCGGCTCGAGGACCCGGAGTTCACGATCAAGGATGCCCTGGTCGTGACGCCCTATCCGGGCGCGTCGGCGTTCGAGGTGGAGGAGGAAGTCAGCGACGCGATCGAGGACGCCGCGCAGAAGCTGGGGCAGCTGAAGGAGCTCGAATCGCGGTCGGCGCGCGGCCTTTCGACGGTCACCGTCACGATCCGGGACAAGTACGACAAGGACTCCCTCCCTCAGGTCTGGGACGAGCTGCGGCGCAAGGTGGGCGATGCCCAGAGCGGTCTGCCTCCCGGGGCCGGTCCCTCGCTGGTGATCGACGACTTCGGCGACGTGTACGGCGTGTTCGTCGCCGTGTTCGGGGAGGAGTACGACTACGCGGAGCTGAAGCGCTTCACCGACTACCTGCGCAAGGAGATGCTGCTCGTCGACGGTGTCGCGAAGATCACGAGCTTCGGCGAGCGGGTCGAGGCGATCTTCGTCGAGCTCGAGCGCGACCGGATGGCGCAGCTCGGCATCGCACCGGCGGCGATCGTCGACGAGCTGCGGCGTCGGAACGTGGTGGCCGACGCGGGCCACGTGCAGGTGGGCCCCGAGTTCATCGCGATCGTACCGACCGGCTCGATCCGCACCGTCGAGCAGTTCGAGTCGATCCTGATCTCGAAGGGCCTCGAGCAGCAGATCTATCTGCGCGACGTGGCGCGGGTGCGGCGCGGCTTCATCGAGCCCCCCGACAACCTGCTGCGCTACGACGGCAAGGCCGCGATCGGCCTCGGCGTCTCGACGGTGGCGGGCGGCAACGTCGTGGCGATGGGCCAGGCGCTCGCCGCCCGCGCCGAGGAGATCCGCTCCCAGTTCCCGCTCGGGATCGAGATCGGCATCGTCTCGCTCCAGTCCGAGGCGGTGACCCAGGCGATCCGCAGCTTCACCTCGAGCCTCGCCCAGGCCGTGGCGATCGTGATCGTCGTCCTGCTCTTCTTCATGGGGGTGCGCAGTGGCCTGCTGATCGGCTTCGTGCTCGTGCTGACGATCATGGGCAGCTTCATCTTCCTCGATCCCTGGGGCGTCGCCCTGGAGCGCATCTCCCTGGGCGCGCTGATCATCGCCCTGGGCATGCTGGTCGACAACGCGATCGTCGTGGTCGACGGCGTGCTGGTGCGCCAGCAGCGCGGGATGGACACCCGCGAGGCGGCGATCGAGGTGGTGAAGCAGTCCGCGATTCCCCTGCTCGGGGCCACGGTGATCGCGGTCCTCGCCTTCGCGGCGATCGGCACCTCCGACGACTCCACCGGCGAGTTCTGCCGCTCGCTCTACCAGGTGGTGCTGGTCTCGCTCTCGTTCAGCTGGGTGACGGCCGTGACGGTGACGCCGCTTCTGTGCGTGCTGTTCCTGCCGCCGCCGGTCCGGACCGCCGAGGACGCCGATCCCTTCGACACGTCCTTCTACCGCGGCTATTCCGGGCTGCTGCGCGCGTGCATCCGACGGCGCGGCGCGACGGCCCTTGCCGTGCTGGCGATCTTCGCCGCGGCGCTGTGGGGCTTCGGCTTCGTGAAGCAGAGCTTCTTCCCGCCCTCGACCCGGCCCCAGTTCATGGTGGACGTGTGGCTGCCCCAGGGCACCTACCTCGACACCACGGCGAGGACCGCCGAGCAGATCGCGGAGTACGTGGCGCGCCTGGAAGGCGTGACCCACGTGACCCAGCTGGTCGGGCAGGGAGGCCTGCGCTTCCTGCTCACCTACACGCCCGAGAAGGCCAACAGCGCCTACGCCCAGCTGCTGGTCGACGTGGAGGACGCCTCTCGGATCGACCCGCTGCTCCTGCAGATCGAGTCCGAGGTCCCCGAGCTCCATCCCGACGCGGAGGTGCAGGCCTACAAGTTCCAGCTCGGACCCGGCAGCATCGGCAAGGTGCAGGCGCGCTTCAGCGGGGATTCACCGGAAGTGCTGCGCTCCCTCGCCGCCCAGACCGAGGCGGTCCTCGCCTCGGATCCGGACGCAAAGGGCATCCGCACCGACTGGCGCCAGCGCACGATGCTGATCCGCCCGGTCGTGGCCGAGCAGCAGGCGAGCCTGAACGGGATCACCCGCCCCGACATCGCGAACACCCTGCTGGAGGGCTTCGAGGGCCGGCGGGTGGGCGTGTTCCGCGACGGCGACCTGCTGCTCCCGATCGTGCTGCGCGCTCCCGAGGCCCTGCGCCGCGATGTCTCGAGCATGCGGAACCTCCAGATCTGGAGTCCCGCCGCCCAGACGATGATCCCGCTGCGCCAGGTGGTGTCGGGCTTCGAGACCACCTTCGAGGACGAGATCGTGATCCGACGCGACCGGAAGCGGACGATCACCGTGTTCGCCGATCCGCGCCTGGGCCCCGCGAGCGAGCTGTTCGCGCGCGTGCGGCCCGAGATCGAGGCGATCGCGCTGCCCCCGGACTACACACTCGAGTGGGGCGGCGAGTACGAGGACTCGAAGAACGCCCAGGGTCCGCTGCTCGCGAGCCTGCCCACCTTCGTGCTGCTGATGATCGTGATCACGGTCGCGCTCTTCGACTCGCTGCGTCAGCCGCTGGTGATCTGGCTGAACGTCCCCCTGGCGGTGATCGGCGTGACGCTCGGGCTGCTCGTCACCGGGCAGCCCTTCGGATTCATGGCCCTGCTGGGATTCCTGTCGCTGATCGGGATGCTGATCAAGAACGCGATCGTGCTGGTGGACGAGATCAACGCCCAGGGAGCCGAGGGCCGGACGGTCCGCGACGCGATCATCGGCTCCGGAGTCAGCCGCCTGCGGCCGGTGGCGATGGCCGCTTCCACCACCGCCCTCGGCATGATCCCGCTGCTCTTCGACGCCTTCTTCATGTCGATGGCGGTGACGATCATCGGCGGCCTGGTGGTCGCCACCGTGCTGACGATGGTGGTGCTGCCCGTCTTCTACGCGATCGTGTTTCGGGTGCCGTCGGAGGACTGACGTCCGGGTCAGGGGCCGCACGAGTGGACGACGGCGTCGTCCTTCAGGAAGTAGACCTCCTGCGTCTGCCCCTCCACGAGCACCGACGCGGCCGCAGCGGCGATCGTCTCGCACAGCCGGGCGTAGGCCTGCTCGTCGGGCTCCTCGGCGAGAGTCACGTGCACGACGATGCGCGCACCTTCCTCCGTGCGCTCGACACGGAGGCGCTCGGCCGGCCGGAAGGCGGGATCGCCCTCCAGACGGGCGCGTACCTCGGCGCGGATCGCATCGATCGCGGCGCCCGAGATCGGCGGCACCTCCCTCGCGTCCGGCGACCCGCTCTTCTCGCCACATCCGGCGGCGAGCAGCAGCACAGCCGTCACCAGGGACGTCTTCGAGAGGCGGGCGATTCGGGCGGTGGTTCGCATGCGGCCGGCGGGATCATAGGCCAGGACCCGGGCCGTCGTATCGAGCCCGGAGGACCAGGACGACGCACGATGCCTCGGAATGGACGCACCCGCTGGGATTGACGGCCCGAAGGCGGGCCCCATGCTCTGGACGCCGAGCACTACGCACGGCGGAGGTACCGGCAGATGAATCGGATGCAACGGAGTGGTTGGGCGATCGGCGCGACGGTCGGGCTGGTCCTGCCCTTGGCGAGCCTGGCGGGTGCGCAGGAGATGTTCATCTACCCGCAGAAGGGTCAGACGGCGGAGCAGCAGGCGAGCGACAAGGGACAGTGCCAGCAGTGGGCGACGAGCCAGACCGGCTTCGATCCCCTGGCGCCCCCGCCCAGCGTGTCGTCGGCGCCGCCGCCCCAGGGCGGTGCCGTGCGGGGTGCGGCGCGCGGAGCCGCCGCCGGCGCCGCCGTCGGCGCGATCGCCGGCGACGCGGGCAAGGGCGCGGCGGCCGGTGCCGCCGTCGGCGGGATCGGCGGGGGCGTGCGCAAGCGCGACGCGGAGGCGCAGGTGGCCCAGCAGAACCAGCAGCAGGCCGCCTCGGTGGACGCCAAGCGGGCGGAGTTCCAGCGCGCCGTCGGGGCCTGTCTCGAGGGGCGCGGCTACACGGTGAAGTAACGAGCGGCGCCCGGGCCGGAGGGCCCGGGCGCGCACCGGTTCAGGGACGGGCCCCGGGAAGTCCCGCGCGAATCCGCGCGGAGAAGTCCGGCTGGTCGATCGCCTCGCGGGCGGCCTCGGTCACGTCGCTGCGACGGCGCAGCTCCTCGAAGGGCAGGCTCGTGTCGATCTGGCCGCGGTCGTAGCCGAGCTGGTCGATCAGTCCGTTCACCAGGATGCGCCAGTCGAAGGGGTTCGCCGGCGCCACGTGCTGGGCGTGGTGGCGGATCGTCGTGGTGCAGTTGTTGGTGAGCGCGTTGTACCACTTGGGCTTCTCCGCGAGCCGGTTCACCTCCTCGAGGTAGTCGACGAGGATCGCGCGGGCGACGGCGGGCGGCGTCTTCAGGTGGTAGAGGTACACCTCCTCTCCGCGGTAGGCGGCGCGCAGGCCGATCAGGTCGCGCTCGTCGGCGACGACGTAGTAGAGCTCGAACTGGCGGAAGAAGCCCAGCACCGCCGAGTACTCTTCGCCCTTCTCCTTGCGCGTCTCGATCGAGATCGCGAGGTGGCTCCCGTCCGCGAAGTCCCAGCTCGCGATGGTGTGCGCGATCCAGGGCGAGCCCCAGTAGATCAGGAACATGTCCACGCCGCGGATTTGGGAGAGATCATAGGTGCGATCCTCCCAGTGCTCGTCGTAGTCGAACTCGGAGCGGTAGTGGAAGTCCCGCACGTTGGAGATCGTGACCAGGTCGCCGTCGAAGCGGGCCCGGGGGAGCCGGGAGACGTCGGGAAGCCAGTTGCGGTCGTTGCTCGGGGAGATCGCCAGCCACCAGGTCAGGACCCCCGCGAAGATCAGCGCGCAGAAGAGCAGCGCGCGGCTCGCGGGGCGGACACGGACGGGGATCGCGACCATCGCGAAGACGAAGCCGAGCGCGAGCGCGATACCGAGGGGATGCGGACCCGGAAAGTCGATCCACAGCGCCGCCGCGCCCCAGGCGGTGGCGACGAGCAGGAACGGGGCGGCGACGAGCAGGACCCAGCGCATGGCACCTCGCGCCGGGTTGCTACAGAATCCGATCGTCTTCCACCACAATCCGGAGGTCCCGATGCGACTCCCCCCCGCGATCCGACTCGTTCTGCTCGGGCTGCTGCTCGCCCTGCCCGGCTGCTCCTCGATCCAGGTCTCCGATCACAACCCCTACCAGGGCCCGGAGCTGCCGCGGCCGGATCGCATCATCGTGTACGACTTCGCGGTCACGCCGGAGGACATGCCCGCCTTTGCCAAGGCCGGGAAGTCCTACGTGCCGCCGAGTGCGCCGCTGAACGCCGAGGAGCTCGCGACCGCCCGCAAGCTCGGCGCCCAGATCGCCGAGGAGCTCGTCGCCCAGATCGACCGGATGGGTCTGAGCGCGGTGCGCTCCGCCGGGCAGCCCCCGCCGGCGCTCAACGACATCGTGCTAGTCGGCTATTTCGGAAGGATCAATCAGGGGAGCACCCTGGAGCGGGTGGTGATCGGCTTCGGCGAAGGCGACGCCCAGGTCAACACCCACGTCGAGGGCTATCGCATGACCGAGGACGGCCTGGTCATGGTCGGCTCCGGCGCCACGAGCTCGAAGGGCGGCAAGGGACCCGGCCTGATCCTTCCCACGGTCGTCACCGTCGCCACCGCCAACCCGATCGGCCTGATCGTGGGCGGCACGGTCAAGGCGGGAGAGGCGCTGGCGGGCAAGGGCACCGCCGAGGACACGGCGAAGCAGACGGCGAGCAAGATCGCCGAGGTGCTCAAGGAGCGGTTCCAGCAGCAGGGCTGGATCTAGATCGGCCGCACCAGCGACATCCCGTTCTCGCGCATCACGAGCCGCGTGTCGTCGGGAGAGAAGCCCTCGAGGTCGTTCACGAACTCGGTCGGCTCGGCGAGACCCTCGCCGTGGGGGAAGTCGGAGCCGAACAGCACGTGGTCGGCGCCGATCCGATCGCGCAGACCCGCCAGGTCGTCCTCGTAGTAGGGCGACACCCAGACGTGTCGGCGGAAGGCCTCGACCGGGTCCTGGGCGAAGGCGAAGGGCATCTGGCCGTAGGCCTTCTTGAAGCGCGAGAGCAGCGGCGCCACCCAGGAGCTGCCGGTCTCGATCGTGGCGACGCGCAGGCGCGGGTGGCGATCGAAGAGGCCGCCGCAGACCAGCGCCGCCATCGTGTCCATGATCGGCTGGGCCGACATACACAGGCGCAGCGGATTGAAGTCGAAGGCCTTGAACTCGCCCCCGAGCCCCCAGGCCTCGTAGAAGCGCAGGTAGCCCGAGTCGCCCGAGTGGTAGGCGGCGGTGATGCCCGCCTCGGCGACGCGCGACCAGAAGGGATCGAACTGCTCGTCGCCGGGGGAACGCCCGCCGACCGGCGTCTCGACCGGGCCGGCGCGCATCACCACGAGGCGCGCGTCGTGGTCGAGCGCCCACTCGAGCTCGCGCACGGCGTGGTCCAGGTCCACCAGCGTGATGTAGGGCGCGGCGTAGATCCGCTCCTTGTAGGCGAAGCCCCAGTCCTCGTGCAGCCAGCGGTTGAAGGCGGCGAAGGCGGCGCACAGGGCTTCGGGGTCGTGCTTCAGCGACTCCTCCATGCCCACACCGAGGGTGGGGAACATGAACATTCCCTCGAGCCCCTGGGTGTCCATCAGCGCGACGCGCGCGTCGCGATTGCGGTAGGCGGGGTTGATCGGCTCGAGGTCGCCGAACACCTCGCGAATGCTCTTGCCCTCGGGATTGCGGCCCCGGAAGTACTCGTCGAGACAGCCCGGCTTCGCCACCGGATCGAAGGTGGGGTTGGGGATGAAGCGGTTCACCTTGCCGCCGACGAGCAGCGTCTTGCGCCCATTCAGCTCGCCCCACTGCATGGCGCGGCGCTGAAGCTTCGGATCGATGTGGCGGGTGAAGGCGTCCTCGGCCTCGTAGTAGTGGTTGTCCGCGTCGAAGGCGGGGAAGTCGACGTGCGACATGGAGGAACTCCCTTGACTCTTGGTTCGGGAACTGGATACTATCATTCGCAATGGTGAACCGCAATTCATACAGCGCCCCGGACGGGCGTCCCGAGTGAGCGCGCCGGCCCGGGCCCGGGGAGCCCGGGAGAAGGTCCGGCAGGCCCGCCAGGAGGCCTACCGCGACCTGATCGTCGAGGCGGCGGAGCAGGTCTTCGCCGACAAGGGCTACGCCGAGGCCAAGGTGGCCGAGATCGCCCTCGCCGCGGGCGTCGCCACGGGCACCGTGTACGCGATCTTTCCGGGCAAGCGGGACCTGTACCGGGCGATCCACCGCGACAACCTGGAGGAGCTCGCGCGCCGCTACGCCGCGATCCCGGGCGGCGGCTCCGTGCGCGACGCGATCCTGGCGCGCAGCGAGGTGTCCGCTCGCTTCCTGACCGCGCGCCCGGCCTATCTGCGCATGTACCTGCGCGAGGCGAGCGGCTGGGGATTCGACGTCAGCGCGCTGCCCCAGGTGGCGGCGGCCTTCATGGATCGCGCGCTCTATGAGCGCGGAGTCGCCTCGGGCGAGCTGATCGACGAGGACCCGCAGCTGCTCCAGAGCGTGATCCTGGCCCAGAGCCAGGTGATTCTCGCCCAGTGGCTCTCGGGCGGCATGCGCGAGGACCCCCAGCTGCTCACCGCGCGCATCCAGGACTTCGCGCGTCGCGCGATCTTCCGCAGCGACCCGGCCTAGCTCATGCGGGGGCGCGCCCTCGTCGTCGGCGGAACCGGGCCCACCGGTCCCCACCTCGTGCAGGGGCTGCTCGCGCGCGGCTTCGCCACCGCGATCCTGCACCGGGGCACCCACGAGGTCCCCGAGATCCCGCCCGAGGTCGAGCACCTGCACACCGACCCCTACGACGCCGACGCCCTGGCGGCGGCGCTCGCCGGCCGCCGCTTCGACGTCGTGATCGCCAGCTACGGCCGCCTGCGCGAGGTGGCGCGCGTCTGCGTCGGACGCGCCGGGCGCTTCGTCGGTGTCGGCGGCGTGCCGCTCTACCGCGGCTGGATGCGCCCCGAGGACCTCGTGCCCCGCGGACTGCCGGTTCCCGTCGACGAGGAGGCGGCCAAGGTCGAGAGCGCCGAGGAGCTGCGCAAGGGGTTCTGGATCCGGCGCACCGAGGACGCGGTGTTCGAGCACCACCCGCAGGCGACGATGTTCCGCTACCCGACCGTCTACGGACCGCGCCAGCTGCTGCCCCTCGACTGGTGCATCGTGCGCCGCGTCCTCGACGGCCGCCGCCACATCGTCCTGGCCGACGGCGGGCTCACGCTCCAGACCGCGGGCTACGTCGAGAACCTGGCCCACGCCGTGCTGCTGGCGGTGGACCGGCCCGAGGTCGCAGCCGGCCGCAGCTACAACTGCGGTGACGAGCAGACCCTCTCGGTGCGCCAGCGCGTCGAGTCGATCGCTCGCATCCTCGGACGCGAGCCGGAGATCGTCGGCGTCCCGGCGGAGGTGGCGCTGCCCGCCTGGCCCCTGCTCGCCCACGAGGCGAGCGAGCACCGCGTGATGGACCTCGCACGGATCCGCGGCGAGCTCGGCTACCGCGATGCCGTTCCGACCGAGGAGGCGCTCCGGCGCACCGTGGAGTGGCTGGTCGCGAACCGACCCGAGGCCGGCGGGTTCACCGAACGGCTCCTCGGCGACCCTTTCGACTACGCGGCCGAGGACGCGCTCGCCGCGGCCGCCCGCGAAGGGCTGGAGCGCATGCGGGCCGTACGTTATGCGGTGGCGCCCACCGCCGGCGCCTCCTACGTGGCGACCGGCAGCCGGAACGCGAAGCGCGTCCCCTGACCGGGCTCGCTGGCGACCGCGATCTCGCGGCCGTGTAGCTCGAGGATGCGCTTGGCGATCGCCAGCCCCAATCCCATGCCCGGTCCGCTCTCCTCCCCTGCGACCCGGTAGAAGCGCTCGAAGACGTGGGAGAGCGCCTCCGGCGGGATGCCGCGCCCCGTGTCGGAGACCGCCACCTCCACGTCGCCCTCGACCGCCCGCACGGTGATCTCGACGCTCCCGCCCGCGGGCGTGTGACGCAGCGCGTTCTCGATCAGGTTCTCGAGCACGCGTTCGACGAGGCCGATGTCGGCGTCCACGGCGGGCAACCCCGCCGCCAGGTCGCCGCGCAGCGCGATGCCGGCGTCCTGCGCGCGCAGCACGTGGGGCTGCATCACGTCCTGGGCCAGCTCCTCGAGCTGGAAGCGCTCGCGCCGCGGCTGCACCAGGCCCGACTCGAGCTTCGCCAGCTCGAACAGACCGTCCACGAGCCGCGCCAGGCGCTCGGTGTGGCGGGCGGCGGCCTCGAGATAACGCCGCTGCTCGGCGGGCGACAGGCTTTCGCCCATCAGCTGGAGCGTCTCCAGGTAGCCCTTCAAGGCGGCGAGGGGCGTGCGCAGGTCGTGGGAGACGCTGGCCACCAGCTCGCGGCGCAGCCGATCGACCTCCTCCAGGGAGTTCACCTGCTGGGACACGCGCGCGGCCAGGTGGTCGAAGGTGGAGCGCAGCCGATCGAGCTCGTCGGCACCGGCCGCCACCGGCGCGGGGTCCTCGGAGCCGGCCAGGAAGCGCGCCATCTCGCGATCGAGGTCGGTGACCCGGCGCGTGATCGAGCGGAACAGCACCAGCCCCACCACCAGGCCGAACACGCTCACCAGGGCGAGCGATCCCGTCGCGAGCTGGGCGATCCGGCTGCGTCCGATCAGCGTCCCGAGCGACTGATACGACTCCCCGTGCAGGACGACGTAGAGGTACCCGCGCAGCGCACCGCCCTCGCGGGCCTCGGCGGCGGAGAAGATCACGCGCCGGGTGGCATCTCGCGGGTCGTCGCCGCGGATCGGGAACATCTCGTCGCCCGAGAGGAACGCGCGGATCGGGGCGACGTCCACGCGGTCGCGCACGACGCGACCCTCGGGTGCGGCGTAGGCCAGCAGGCGGCCATCGGGCGAGATCCAGTAGATCTCCATCAGCGGATTGAGATGCATCAGCATCTCGAAGGCGCCCTCGAGCACGGGGACGCCCCACTTCGGATTCACCTGGTCCGTGAGCAGGTTCTTCGCGAGGTCGCGGTAGATGTGCTGAGTGGCCTCCTCCTCGTAGGCCTGGCTGACGCGCATGGTGACGAAGAGCTGCGCCACCAGCAGCGCGGCGACCAGCGCCGTGAGCGCCAGGGCCAGCTTCGAGTACAGGGTGCGCAGCACCCTCAGCCCGCCTCGCCGGGGCTGCCGAACTTGTAGCCGACGCCCCAGACGGTCAGGATGTACTCGGGCTGGCCGGGGTCGCGCTCGATCTTCGCGCGCAGCCGGTTGATGTGGGAGTTCACCGTGTGGGCGTAGCCCTCGTGGCCGTAGCCCCAGACGTGCTCCAGCAGCTCGCCCCGCGTGTAGACGCGCCCCGGGTGACGCGCGAACCAGGCGAGCAGGTCGAACTCGCGCGGCGTCAGCTCGACGGGTACACCGTCCCGGGTGACCTCGTGCCGCTCGGTGTCGATGTGCAGCGTCCCGACCTCGATCGTGGAGTCGGCGCGCTGGCCGCGCTCCTCCACCCGGCGCAGCACCGCGTTCACGCGCGCCACCAGCTCGCGCACGCTGAAGGGCTTGGTCACGTAGTCGTCCGCGCCGAGCTCGAGACCGAGCACGCGGTCGATCTCCTCGCTGCGCGCCGTCAGCATCACCACCGGTGTCGCGTCGCCGCGGGCGCGCAGCCGCCTGCATACCTCGAGGCCGTCGAAGCCGTCGGGCAGCCCCAGGTCGAGCACCACCAGGTCGAAGCGCCGCGCCGCGATCCGCTCGAGCGCGTCGCGGCCCTTGCGCACGTGCTCGGCCTCGTAGCCCGCACTGCGCAGGTGGAGCAGCAGGAGATCGGCGATCTCGGTGTCGTCCTCTACGACGAGCAGGCGGCGCATCTCCCTACGATGCCAGGACCGGGAACGCCACGCTCACGCGGCGCGCGGATCGCTGCGCATGCTCTCGCGCGCGCGATGGAGGAGCATCTTCGCCGCCGCGGCGCTGCGCCCGATCCGACCCGCCACCTCGGAGACCGACAGGTCGTGCACGCCGCGCAGCAGGATCGCCTCGCGCTGCACCTCCGACAGCCTCGCCAATGAGGCCCCCATCTCCAACAAGCGCTCGCGCAGCAGCAGCTGCTCGTCCGGTCCCGGCTCTTCGCTCGCG
Organism: uncultured Spirochaetales bacterium; assembly: GCA_964653555.1. Classification (GTDB taxonomy): domain Bacteria; phylum Myxococcota_A; class UBA9160; order UBA9160; family SMWR01; genus JAHEJV01. Next base: position 11,835 of record CAZZFT010000138.1, read on the forward strand.
ACGGACTCAGCCAGGGGAAAGGGCAGGTCGTCGAAGGAGGTGGTCGGGCGGCGGCGGCGTACGCGCAGCCGCATCAGCGCGCAGTTGACGGTGATCCGGTAGAGCCAGGAGGACGGCTGCGCCTCGCCGCGGAAGCGGCCCATGGCGCGCAGCGCCGCCACCAGGGCGTCCTGGACCGCGTCCTCGGCCTCGCCCGGGTCGCGCAGGATGCGCTCGGCCGCTGCCAGCAGCCTCGGTCGGTAGGCCTCAGCCGCCGCGGCGAGGGCCTCGGCCCCGTGCGCGTCGCCGAGGGGATCTTCTGCGGGGTCGGGTTCGGAGAGGTGCGCTTCGATCATGCCGGGCAGGATGCCCGGCAGTTGTCACGAAACTCTCACGGCCCGCTAACCGTTTGCTCGCTTGAGCGGTCCGGCCCCGGAGCCCTCAGGCCGGCCGCAGGTCCCGCGGCAGACCCAGGCCTCGCTCACCGATGATGTTGCGCTGGATGTTCGAGGCGCCGCCCGCGATCGCGGGGCCGAGGGAGTACATGAAGTTGTGCACGACGCCGCGGATCTCCGCCGAAGTGTCGTAGATGCTGTCGTTCTCCGCCCAGGGCTCCAGCAGCCCGTCGCTGCCGAGCAGCTCGTAGGCCAGCGAGGCGATCCTCTTCATCACCTCGGTGGAGAACAGCTTGATCATCATCATCGGCAGCATCACCTGGAGCTCCTCGCCGCGCGCCGACGCCGAGAGCACGCGCAGGTTGGTGGTCTCGCAGGCGCGCACGTATCCCTCCAGCTCGGCGATCCGATCGCGCACCGCCGGACTCTCGATCGCCGGCCGACCGTCGCGCTCCACGCGACGCGCCACCTGGAGGAGCACCTCGAACTGTCCCGTCATCAGGCGCGGATTGCCGATCAGGTTGCGCTCGTGCACGAGCGTGGCGCGCGAGATGCGCCAGCCCTCCCCACGCTGGCCCAGGACGTTCTCCGCGGGGGCGCGCGCGTCGTCGAAGAACACCTCGTTGAACTCCATGCTGCCCGTCATCTGCTTGAGCGGGCGCACGTCGATCCCGGGCTGATCCATCGGAATCAGCAGATAGGAGATCCCGGCGTGCTTGCTCGCCTCGGGTTCGGTGCGGAACAGGCCGAACATGTAGTCCGCCTCGCCCGCGTTGCTCGTCCAGATCTTCTGGCCGTTGATCACCCATTCGTCGCCCTCGAGGCGCGCGGTCGTCTGGAGCGACGCCAGGTCGCTGCCGGCCCCGGGCTCGCTGTAGCCCTGGCACCACTCCATCTCGCCGGCGAGAGTGGGCGGTATGAAGCGGCGCTTCTGCTCCTCGGTGCCGAACTCGAGCAGCGTCGGCACCAGCAGGCCTGGTCCCTGGTTGAGACGGTTGCCCGGCGCCCCGCTGCGCAGGTACTCCTCCTGGATGATGCGGTCGAGCAGCGGATCGCTCTCGCGCCCGGCGCCGCCGTACTCGGCGGGGATGGTCCGGTACACGTAACCCGCCTCGATGCCGCGCTTGCGGAACAGGCGCTCCCGCTCGGCGCGCGGCAGCTCGGCCTCGGCTCCGGTGAGGGGCCAGCCCGAGAGGAAGTCGCGCAGCTCGGCGCGGAGCGCCTCGTAGCGGTCGCCGTAGGAGAGATCCATCTACCAGCTCCCCAGCGACGCGATACGGCCGCGATGGTGCTCGGGCGTGCCCGCCCAGGTGCGGTCGAACATGACGCGCTTGAACCAGATCTGGACGTCGCACTCCCAGGTGAAGCCG
>CAZZFT010000139.1:0-13196 GCA_964653555.1 uncultured Spirochaetales bacterium
GCCCGAGCTGACGCGGCTCGCCGAGGGCGTCCTCGGTGTGCTCGCCGGTGGCCTCCAGGATCGCGTCGGCGATCGGGCGCAGCACGCGCTCGACGTAGTGGGCGCGATCGATCCCCGGCGGCAGCGGCTCGTCGTGGAAGACCGGCTCGGGTCCACCGGCGGTGATCACGTAGCGGACGACCGGGCCCGCGCGCGCGCCGGCCTTGCGCGCGGCCTGGACGTGGGGGGGCGTCGATGCCGTGTAGCGGTCGAGCGCGCCCTTGCGCACGCGCTTGGTGTACACGAGCTCCTCGTCGAGGTCGCCGCCGCGCACCGCCTCCACCGTCTCGCGTACGAAGGGCAGCACCGGCGCGTCGGTGAACACCCGCTCGAGCATGCCGCGCTGGAGGCGGCGCGCGACCGCGGGCCAGTCGCGCCGCACCGACTCGAGGCCCACCACCGACAGCTCGCCCGCACACCAGCCGGCATAGCGCTTCTTGCTGCCGCTGCCGCCGCCGCGCACGCGCGGCATGAACAGCCGGTCGTAGACCCGCTCGAGCTCGAGCTCGAGGTGCGAGGGCACGCCGTAGCGCTCGTGCACGTGGCGGGCGATGCGCTCCTGGACGCGGGCGCGCAGGCGCTCCGCCTCGGCGTGGCGATCGCCCTTTCCGCCCTCGAGCTGCGCGAAGATCGAGTCGGTGTCGCCGTACAGGACGGAGACGCCGCAGCTCTCGAAGGCGTCGCGGGTGCGGTGCAGGATCTCCTGGCCGAAGCCGGTGATCGCGTTGGCGATCGCCGGATCGAAGAAGCGGCAGGACGGGGCGGCGAGCACGCCGAACAGCGCGTTCATCATGATCTTGATCGCCTGGTCCGCATGGCGGTCTCCGCGCTTCTGGGCCGCCTGCCGGCGCTCCCGGAAGCGCTCGATCACCGACGGCAGGATCGCGCCCTCCCGCGCGAAGCGCGCGCCGCCCGGCGCCTCGATCGCGTCCGCCCCGGCGCGCGCGTGGGCGAGCGGATCGAGCTGGAAGGTGCGCATCAGGCTCGGGTACAGGCTCTTCCAGTCGAAGACGGCGACGTTCGCGAACAGGCCCGGGGTCGAGTCGAGCACGGCGCCGCCGCGCACCGGCTCGCTCGGGCGCGAGGCGTCCACGCTCGGAGCGACGAAGCCGCGCCGGCGCAGCTCGGGCAGGTAGAGCCGGTCGAAGGAGGCGATGCTGGCGCCGACGCGGTCGAGGGGCATGCCCGAGAGCAGGCTGCGCTCCACCGCGAGCGCCAGCAGGCCCTCCCGCTCCAGCACGTCGATCACGAGTCGGGCGTCCTCCCGGTTGTAGGCGACCAGGGCCTCCGGGTCCTCGCGGTAGAGGCGATCGATCTCGAGGGCGGGGTTCACCACTTTCGCGATCCGCTTGCCGCGCCCGAGCACGTGCTGGGCGACGCTCTCGAGCCGGTAGTCGTCGAGGCGCATCGCGTCGCGCACCAACGGGAGGCCGTCGAGGACCACGCGTCCGGGCACGGCGGCCCGCGCCTCGCGCGTGAAGCCCATCTCCTGCTGGAAGCGCACCTCGCCCGCGACGCGTCCGATCTCGAGCGGCGCGCCGAGCGTCTCGCCGCGCTTCGCCCACAGGCGCAGGTCGAAGTCGACCACGTTCCAGCCGGTGATCACGTCCGGGTCGATCTCCCGCAGGCGGCGCGCGGTCGCCCGCAGCAGCGTCCGCTCGTCCGGATGCGCGATCGCGTCGGCGACGGCGCCGCGGCCCGCCAGGTGCACCTCGTCCACACCGTCTCCCACCAGGGCCACCGAGCGGATCTCGCGCGCCTCCGGATCGGTCTCCAGGTCCAGGGAGACGACGCGCAGCGAGGGGCGCGGCTCGGCGGGCGCGAGCTCGGGGTTGCCGAAGTGGAGCAGGCCTTCGCGCACCTGCGAGGGGCCCTCGATTGCGACGCCCGCCCGCAGGCCGGCGTCGATCAGGTAGCGGTAGGGGAAGCGCAGGTCGGCCTCGAAGCTGGGTCGACCCGCCCGGGAGAGGCGCTCGCGCAGCGGGGGCACCGCCGAGGGAGCCGGCACCGTGACGCGGACCAGCGCGTTCCCCTCCAGGTCGCGCAGGTCGCACTCCTCGATCCGCGCCCGGGCGTCGCCGGCCAGCAGCGGGGCGTCCTCGGCGCGCGCGAAGAAGTACGGCCGGAAGCGGTCGTCCTCGACGACGAAGGGGCGGCCGTCTTCGAGACGGCCGTAGAGCTGCACGATCGGGACGCCGTCGCGGATGCGGTAGGTGGGCTGGAGGATGAATCCGGCGGGCACGGTAGGTCTCCGCCCCGGTCCGAGGGCCTGCGGAAGTCGAATGCGGAGTGGCGAACCGGTGACGATTCCGAGACGCTTCTCGCACATCGAGCGCTCCCGCGCCTGCGGGAGCCGGTGTTCACGATAGCCTCTGCCGGCGTCGGGGGAGTAGCCGCCGGCGGTGGTCGGGACCAGGACCTCCGGAGAGCGACCTCGAGAAGAGAGGGATCTCGGGAAAGATGGGCCAACGCATTCTGGTCGTGGACGACGAGCCCGATCTGCTCGAGCTCGTCCGCGTCAATCTCAGCCAGGCGGGCTTCGAGGTGGAGACCGCCGACACCGGCCGCCAGGCTCTCGAGCGTCTGCGCCGGGCGTCTCCGGACCTGCTGATCCTGGACCTGATGCTGCCCGACCTGTCCGGCACCGAGGTGTGTCGCCACGTCCGCTCGGACCCGACGCTGGCGGAGCTGCCGGTCATCATGCTCACCGCGAAGGCGGACGAGGTCGATCGCGTGGTCGGGCTGGAGCTCGGCGCGGACGACTACGTGACCAAGCCCTTCAGCCCCCGGGAGCTCACCCTGCGTGCCCGGGCGGTGCTGCGCCGCCGCCAGCCCCCGAGCGCCAGCGGCACCGCGGTGCTCGAACGAGAGGAGCTGCGCCTCGACCCGGAGCGCCACCGCTGCTTCGTCGCGGGAGGTGAGATCGAGCTGACCGCGAAGGAGTTCGCGCTGCTCCACGGCCTGATGATGCGGCCGGGCCGGGTGATGACGCGCGAGCAGCTGCTCGACGACGTGTGGGGCACCGACATCGCGGTCACCACCCGCACGATCGACACCCACCTGAAGCGACTGCGCGAGAAGCTCGGTCCGGCGAGCCACCTGATCGAGACGGTGCGCGGGGTGGGCTACCGCTTCGCCGAGTGAGCCGCCGAGCGGGCGCTAGCGCCGGACGGCCGCCTTCCGCAAGCTGTTCCCGCACCGCTCCCCCGGAGTGAAGGATGCTCGGGCGACCGCTCTCGCGCGCGGCGGCGTTTGCCGCGCTGCTGACCCTGCTGCTCGTCGGCTGGGAGCAGTGCGCCTCGCGGGACCTGCGCGCCCGGGAGCTCGCGCGGCTCGACCAGGCCCTCGAGCGGCACGCCCGCGAGCTGGCGCGCTGGCTCGGCGAGGCGCCGCCGGACACCCTCACGTCGAAGCAGCTCGCCGAGCGCGTCGACGCCAGCGCGCGGGCGGCTGGCGTGCGCGTGACCCTGATCGACCCCGACGGAAGGGTGCGCGTCGACTCGGACGTGTACGCCTCGCGGCTGCCCGGGATCGAGAACCACGCCGGCCGCGAGGAGGTGGTCGCCGCCCTCGCCGGGGGGGTGGGCAAGGCGTCGCGGCTCAGCGACACCGTCGGCCGCGAGCTTCGCTATGTCGCGGTCCCGGCACCGGGGGGCGGGGTCGTGCGCGTGTCCGGCGATCTCGATCGGGTCGCGGCGCAGGTCGACTCCGCGCGCGCCTATGCGCTCGGCGTGATCGCGATCGCCGCCCTCGGAGCGATGGCGCTCTTCCAGGGCTTCTTCTGGCTGCTCCACCGCCGTCCGCTGGAGGAGGTGCGGCGGATGGCCGCCGAGGTGGCCGAAGGGCGGCTCGACGTGCGCGCTCCGCGCATCTCCGATCCGGTCCTGTCCCGGATCGCCGGTGCGATCCATCAGATCGCGGCGCAGCTGCGCTCGCGCCTGCGCGAGGTGACGCGCGAGAAGGAGCAGCTCGGTGCGGTGCTGGAGGCGATGGTGGAGGGCGTGCTGGTCGTTGACGAGCACGGCCTGATCCTGCTCGCCAACCCGCGTCTGCGCGAGCTCTTCGACATCCAGGGCGAGCTCGAGGGCCGCCCGCTGCTCGAGGGCATCCGCAACACCGACCTCGACGCGCTGCTCGCCCTGGCCTCGGACTCGGACGAGACGGTGGGCCGCAACCTGACGCTGCACGGATCCAGCCCGCGCACGCTCCAGGTGACGGCGGCGCGCTTCCCCGGCGCCGGCGATCGCGTCGGCACGATCGCGGTCTTCCACGACGTCACCGAGCTGATGCGGCTCGAGGAGGTGCGGCGCGACTTCGTGGCGAACGCCTCCCACGAGCTGCGCACGCCGCTGGCGGCGATCCGGGGCTTCGCCGAGACGCTGCTCGAGAGCGCCTCGCTGTCGCCGGAGGACCAGAAGTCCTACCTCGAGGTGATCAACCGCCACGCCCAGCGCCTGTCGAACCTGGTCGAGGATCTGCTCGAGCTGTCGACGATCGAGAGCCGCACCGTGCGCCTCGAGATCGCGTCGGTGGACGTGGCGCGCGTGGCCGAGAACCTGATCGCCGACTCGCGTCTGCGCCTGGAGGAGCGGCGGATCGAGGCGACCCTGCGCGTGGAGCGCCGGCCGGTCGCGCTGGCCGACCCGCGCGCCCTCGACCAGGTGCTGGGCAATCTGCTCGACAACGCGCTCAAGTACACCGAGCCGGGCGGCTCGATCGAGGTGTCGATCGAGCCCCGCGCGGGCGGCGTGCGCGTCGCCGTCGCCGACACGGGCATCGGCATTCCGGCCGGCGACACCGCCCGCATCTTCGAGCGCTTCTACCGGGTCGACCGGGCGCGCTCCCGCGCGCTCGGCGGCACCGGCCTGGGCCTGTCGATCGTGAAGCACCTGGTCCAGGCGATGGGCGGCGAGATCTTCGTGAAGAGCGACCTCGGCCGCGGCTCCACCTTCGTCTTCACCCTGCCCGGAGCGGAGGAGGACACGGAGTCGCCGGCACCGGAGGAGTCCCCGTGCGCCGACGCCTAGCGTATCGACGAATGTCTCTCCTTCCGCTCGCGCTCAGGTCGGGGTCAGAGTCGGAAGAAGCCGAAACATGAGCGTGGTGGCGACGAAGTAGAGCACGTAGCCGACGGGAAGCCAGACGTGGAGGTGCCGGTTGGCCGAGGTGAGGCCCACCAGGAAGAAGAGAAGGCGGCCCGACTGGGCGATCCGGTACGGGTGATCGAGGGGGACGTCGCCCACGATCCAGGTGACGAAGATGCCCCACACTCGCCCACCACAGGTGAACGTGTATCAAGAAGAGCGCCAGCCACCCAGAAGCTGTGACCCAGGTATGCGCGAGAGCTCCTGACGATCTCGCTGGCGCCACCGAGTCGCTGTGCGACGCCCAGAGCGAGAACGATGGAGACCAGGACCATCGCGTACTCGAACAGCGTCGCCTGGATTCGTCTGAAAGCCGGCCCACGGACTCGGCGTTCCCCCGCGGACGACCGCGCCGCCGGGAGGGGGCACCGCAGCGCCGGGTGTCGTCAGGCAGGGCTCTCACCGGAGCCGCCGAAGAGCAGGAGCGCAAAGCCCATTGCGGCGACGCCCAGGTGCCAGACCAGCATGCTGAGATAGACGACCTCCGCGAGCAGCAGGGATCCGAGTGCCGCCACGGCGAGGCTGGTGAGCGCCAGCGCCAGCCCGATGTGCTGGGTGACTCTCTGCCGGTCCTTCATTTCCGGAGGGCGTCGGAGAATGAAGGACGACACGTCCGTGAGGTGCACGAGGCCGTAGACCCACAATGCCCATCGCCAGGACGCGGGCTGCGCGACGACGCGCTCGAGGATGAGTGGGAAGATCGAGAAGAAGATGGTCAGAGCGCTCACCTGCAAGAGGACCCGCAGGTTGAAGCGCTGGATCACGCTTCAATGCCTGACCTCGCGAGCCTCGAGGGCTACGACGACGCTGCTGAACCCAGCGATCGCGACCGCGAGCTCCGCGAGCAGCACCAGGGTGTCGTGGCTCGTCATGGGACTCCGATGTTCGGTGCACGCCGAGTCACACGAGGGAGCGCAGCGCCTGGACGATCTCTCGCTCTTCGGGGAAGCGACCCGCGGAGTGCTTCGAGAACACCAGGTTTCCATCCGCGACGACGTCGAACACGCCGTCGTCACCCTTGATCAGCCGGGCCTCGATCCCGAGGTCGTGGGAAAGCCTGGCCCCCAGACTGGAGGCCCGAGGAAGGTAGTTTCAACGCACGCAATACGTGATCGTGACATCCATCTCTCGAAGCTCCTTGCGCCGCCTAGCTACGGAGAATCCGTCCCGACTGCCCGGCGTCGTGAAGCGGAGGGTGGCAGATGGGTGGGGTAGCGCGCCATGGGTCGCGCTCAGCGTCCGTCGCTCGCGCGCTCCTGCTTTGCGAGCAGCGCGCGTACCGTCTCCTGGTGGGCGCGGGTGGTGAAGGTGTTGGGCTCGGCGTACTCCTCGGCGAGCAGGGTCTGCTCGAAGGAGGCATCGGCGGCGGAGCGCAGCAGGGGCTTGGTCATGGCGGGCACGTGCTCCGGGAGCTTCGCGATCCGCCGGCACCACTCGAGGGCGTGGTCCATCAGCTCGGCGCGCGGCAGCGCCGCGTTGACCAGGCCGCGCGCCGCGGCCTCGCGGCCGTCGAGGGTGCCGCCCGCGAGCACCAGCTCCATCGCGCGCGCGTAGCCGAGCCGCCGCGTGAGCGCCCAGTTGGTGCCGATCTCCGGGACGAGTCCGATCCGGGCGAAGGCGGTGGCGAGCCGCGCCTCCTCGGCCGCGAACACGAGGTCGCAGTTGAGCGCCCACGCGAGCGCGACGCCCGCGGCGTGCCCGTTCACGGCGGCGATCACGATCTTCTCGGTGCCGGTGATCTGCCGCGCGATGCCGCCGAACTGGCGCCGGATCCAGCGCCACAGGCCGGTCGTGCCCTCGGGTCGCTCGGCGTAGCTGTGGGCGCGCTCCTGCATCATCTGCCAGTCGCCGCCGACGGAGAAGAAGTCGCCGGTGCCGGTGAGCACGATCGACGCGAGGCGCGCGTCGGCGCACAGCGCGCCGAGCGCCTGCTGGAGCTGGAGGGTGAGGGGACCCGAGAGGGCATTGTGGTTGTCCGGGTCGTCGAGGCGCAGCACCGCGCAGGTCGGGTCCGGACGTTCGACGGTGACGAGCACGCGCTCGTCGCGCGCGATCGCGTCGAGCCAGTCGGCGTAGCCGAGAAGGGGATCGTGGATGGCGGGCGTGGTCACGGGGATCCTCCGGTTTCGTCGCCGCGCCGCAGGGCGCGCCAGGCGGCGTCGGCGAGGGCGGGAGCCGCGGCGCGCAGCTCGTCGCTGCGCCCGCGCGGGAGCCAGTGGGCGGCCAGCGTCTGGGCGGGCCCGAGCAGCAGCGCCGCGTACAGCTCCGCGGGCAGCTTCACCACGCGACCCTCAATCACGAAGGGCGCGAGCCGCGCCTCGTAGGCCTCGAAGGCCGCGCGGGTCGCGGCGCGGATCTCCTTCTCGACCGCGCGCACCGGGCTCGAGCGCCGGTGCTCGAGCAGGTAGCGAGCCTGCTCCGGATGATCGGTCAGCCACTCCAGATAATGGGTGACCACGGCGCGCACGAGCGCCTCCGGGCTGCGCAGCCGGGCGAGGCGCTCGGCGAGGCTCGTGTGGTAGGCGCGCAGGCCCTCCACGTAGACCGCCCCGGCCAGCGCCTCCTTGCCGCCGAAGAAGTGGTAGAGGCTGCCGGCGCTCGAGTGCGAAGCCGCCAGCACGTCTTCGATGCGGGTGCCGGCGACGCCGTTCTTCGAGAAGCAGCGCAGCGCGGCGTCGAGGATGCGCTGACGGCGGTCGGGCCGGGAGGACGACATCGCACCCCAGACTAGAATAGTATTCTAGTCGCGGCCAGGCGGGGAGCGGAACGCGACCGCGGCCTAGAGCGGAACCCGCGGGCTCAGGTTCCGCTCGAAGAAGCGGGCGAGTCGCTCGTGAAAGTCGATGCGGTCCTGCTCGTCGCTCAGCTCGTGACCCTGGTCGCGGTACTCCTCGCTCTCGAACTCGTCCCCGGCCGCCTCGAGAGCGTCCTCCATCGCGCGCAGCTGGGAGACGGCGACGACGCGGTCCACGCCGCCGTGGGCGATGAAGACGGGCGCGCGGATGCGGTCGGCGAGACGCGCCGGAGATCGGGCGGCGAGCGCCTCGCGGTCGGCGGGCGTGGCCCCCGCGGTCGGATGGTTCAGCTCGGGCGACCCGTAGTCCTCCGGGCTCTCGAGCAGGGCGGTCCGGTCGGTCACCGCGCCCCAGGCCGCGCCTGCGCGGAACAGCTCCGGGTCCGTCGCCAGGGCCAGGAGCGCGGCGTATCCGCCGTACCCGCGACCGAACACGCCGATCCGGTCCGGGTCGGCGATGCCCTGGGCGACGAGCCAGTGCACGCCGTCGATCACGTCGTCTTGCATCGCGCCGCCCCACTCCCGATAGCCCCTTCGCTCGAACTCGAGGCCGTAGCCGCTCGAGCCACGGAAGTTGGGCTGGAACACCGCGAAGCCGCGGCTGACCAGGAACTGCACGGTGGCGTCGAAGCCCCAGTGCACGCGGTCGGTCGGGCCATCGTGGAGGATCACCACCACGGGCAGGTTCGACGGGTCGGCTCCCGGAGGCAGGCTCAGGTAGGCGGGGATCTCGAGACCGTCGCGAGCGGTGAAGGACACGGCCCGCATCGGCGCGAGGGTCGCCCCGGCGAGCTCGGGCAGGGAGTCGTAGAGCAGGGCCATCTGTCTCTTCGCCCGGTCGTACACGTAGTAGGCCGGCGGTCGCGTGTCGCCGCTCACGCGCACGATCGCGGTGGACCCGTCGCGCGACGCGCTCACGATCCGGTTCGTGCAGCCCGGGAAGACGGCGTCGATCGAGGCGTACTCGCGCCGTCCCTCGGGATCCACGAAGTAGAGCTCGGGACGCTGGTGCTCGACCTCGATCGCCCACAGGCGCCCGCTCGCCGGCGAGAAGACGAGCGCTCCGACGTCCACCTCGGGGTCGGCGTGGACCAGACGGGTGCGCCGCCGCTGTTCCAGGTCGTACTCGAAGAGCCCGACGTGCCCGCTCTCGCCGCGCGCATAGACGTAGAGGGTGTTCGGGTCCGGGGCGAAGCCCGCGAACTCGAGCTCGGAGGCGAGCACCTCGCCCACGTCCGCCAGCGGCCCGAAGGCGTCCTCGTCCGAGCGCCGGGCGTAGTCCAGCTCCGTCGCCGCCTCGGGGTCGTAGCCGCGGCCGGCGCGCACGTCGCCCCGAGCGTCGGCGAACCAGCGTCGCATCCCGAGCTGCGCGGGAACGACCGTGGTCTGGAAGCCGCTCTCGACGTCCGCGCGCTGGACGCTGGCGCCCCTCTCCTCCGACTCCCAGCGGTTCACGAGGATGTGATCTGAGTCGTCCGGCAGCCAGTCCAGTACGCTGACCGGGTCGTCGGGTCTCATCGCCAGGGGCCAACCCGGAGTTGGAGTCGGCTGTTGCCAGCGCGCAATGCGGAGGGTCACCATCCGCAGATAGAGCCTTCCGCCCTTCGCCACTCGCCCTGGAGCGTCGGCGAAGGGGCCGCGGTCGTCGTCGAACCCTACGACGACCGTGTCATTCCCCGACCAGCCGAGCACCCGGACGTCCCCGCCCCGCTGGTTCAGCTTCGCGATCGCACGGATTCCGGACTCGCGCACCGGCTTCACGAACACGATCCGATCGTTCGCATGCCCGAGCACACCCGCGATTCGCTCCCCGTCCGGCGAGAGTGCGATTTGGGTCGGCTGATTGCGAAAGAACGCCGAGGCGGGGAGGGCTTCCTGGGCAGCGACCGGTCCGGCGCCGGCGCCCGGTGTGCTGCGACACGCGGCGGCGGCCAGAGAGATCAAAGAGGTCAGGATCCACAGCGTTCGCGAGGGACACGACCATCGGCGCGGCACGGCGGGATCCTAGGGGCGCGCGACGGGCAGTCGCAAACGCGCGCGCGGCCGGACGAGAGGGTCAGATCCCTTCTTCGAGCGCGCGTTCCGCCGCCCGTCCGACCAGCTCCTCCTGGACGCACAGACCGCGGGTGCGGTTCAGACGGCGCCAGCTGCCATCGCGGTCGAGCTCCCAGGCGAGCGTGTCGTCGGCGAGGCACAAGTCGAGGACCTCCTCGACGCGGGCCGCGAGCGGGGGTGACTCCACCCGCACGACGACCTCGACGCGGCCGTCGAGGTTGCGCGGCATCAGATCGGCGGAGCCCACGTAGTGCCGCACGCCACGCGCGTCGCTGCCGAAGCGGTAGATGCGCGAGTGCTCGAGGAAGGGACCGACGATCGAGCGGACGCGGATCGTCTCCGAGAGTCCGGGGACGCCCGGTCGCAGACAGCAGGTGCCGCGCACGATCAGGTCGATCTCGGTGCCCGCTCGCGAGGCGTCGTAGAGGGCGTCGATCAGCGTCCGGTCCGCGAGCCCGTTCACCTTGATCACGATCCGCCCGTCCGGGGCGTTCTTCTCGCGCTCGATCTCCTCGAGCAGCGAAGGGCGCAGCGTGCGCGGCGCGACGAGCAGCTTGCGGTAGGCCGTCTGCTTGCTGCAACCGGTGAGGTAGTTGAACAGCTCCGTGGCGTCGGCGGCGAGCGCGTCGGAGCAGGTGAACAGGCCCAGGTCCTCGTAGGAGCGCGCCGTGGCCGGGTTGTAGTTGCCGGTTCCGATGTGGACGTAGCGGCGGATGCCGTCGCGCTCGGCTCGCACCACGAGCGTCACCTTGCAGTGGGATTTCAGTCCCACGACGCCGTACACCACGTGCACGCCCGCCTCTTCGAGCACGCGCGCCAGCTTGATGTTGGCCTGCTCGTCGAAGCGCGCGGTCAGCTCGACGAGCGTCACCACCTGCTTTCCCGCCTCGGCGGCGTCCATCAGGTTGCGCACCAGGGTGTTCTCGACGCCCGACGTCCGGTAGAGCGTGTGCTTGATCGCGAGCACCGCGGGATCCTCCGCCGCCTGGGCGAGGAATGCCTCGAAGGAGTCGCTGAAGGACTCGTAGGGGTGGTGCACGAGCACGTCGCCCGCGCGGATCGCGGCGAACAGATCGGGGTCTCCGTCCTCCACCGTGAACGCCGGGGGCGTCACCGGGACGTGGGAGCTCCGCTTCGCGTCGGGGCGGTCGAGGGCGTGGATCTCCCACAGCGAGCCCGGATCCAGCAGCTCGCGGGTGACATAGACGTCGTCGTCGGTGAGGTCGAGCTCCGCGAGCAGCAGCTTCCGGATCCGCTCCGACATCCGGTCCGGGACTTCGAGCCGCACCGCCGCGTTCATGCGAAGACGCCGCTTGAGGCCCGACTCCACCGCTTGGAGCAGATCCTCGGCGTCGGTCTCGTCGAGGGCGAGATCCGCGTCGCGCGTCACGCGGAAGGGACTGCACGAGACGATCTCCATGCCCGGGAACAGGGCGGGCGCGTGGGCGGCGATCAGCTGCTCCACGGGCAGGAAGCCCTCGCCTTCGGGCAGCTCCAGCCAGCGCGGGAAGAGCGGCGGCACCTTGATGCGCGCGAAGCGGTGCACCTGGGTGTCCGGGTCGCGCACGACCACCGCGACGTTGAGCGAGAGATTCGAGATGTAGGGGAAGGGATGGGCGGGATCGACCGAGAGCGGCGTCAGCACCGGGAAGATCCGGCTGTCGAAGTCGCGCGACAGGTGCGCGCACACCGAGGGAGGAAGCTCGTCCCAGGAGCGCAGCGGGATCCCGAGGTCGCGCAGGCGCGGCGCCAGATCCTTGCGCAGCAGCTCGTCCTGGCGCTCCACCTGCTCGAGCACGAGCGGACGAATGGCGGCGAGCTGCTCCGCGGCCGTGTGTTCGTCGATCGAGCGCGCGCCCACGCGGGCCGCGATCTGGGTCTTGAGACCGGCCACGCGCACCTGGAAGAGGTGGTCCAGGTTGCGGCTGGAGATGGCGAGGAACTTTACGCGCTCGAGCGCGGGCTGCGACTCGTCCTCGGCGAGCGCGAGCACCCGGGCGTTGAAGTCGAGCCAGGTCACCTCGCGGTTGAAGTAGCGGGGTTCGCTGTCGGGCCGTTCGCAGGGGGCAGGCGGCTCGACGTCGGGCTGGCGGAGGCGATCCATGCGGAGGAGGGACCCTGCGGGTTCGGGGCCCGCGAAGTCTACCAGCTCCCCCCAGGGATGAAGGTGTCGTCGCCGTTACGCTTCCGTGAAGGCTCCATCTCCGGGGGGCGATCCCAACGCCTCCTCCGAGAGTCGGTAGCCCACGCCCCGCACCGTCTCGACGTAGTCGCGGGCGCGGCCGAGCTTGCGCCGGATGCTCTTGATGTGGGCGTCGATGGCCCGCTCGCTGTGGGGCGCCTGGCCGCCCCACAGCCGCTCGATCAGCTGGCTGCGGCGCACGACGCGGCCGGCCTGGGCGATCAGCGCCGAGAGCAGCTCGAGCTCCCGCGGCGTCAGGTCGACACGGCGTCCCTCGACGAGCACGCGCCCGCTGCGCGGATCGAGGTGGATCACCGCGCCGTTGCCCGGCTCCGAGATCGCCGTCGCCTCGCGCCCCGCGAAGCCGCGCAGCACCGCCGCGATCCGCGCCCCCAGCTCGGGCGGATAGAAGGGCTTGGCCAGGAAGTCGTCCACGCCCGACTCGAAGGCGAGCACGCGGTCGATCTCGCTGGCGCGGCTGGTCAGCACGATGATCGGCGTGTTCGCCAGCTCCGGCGACTCCCGCACCGTGCGGCACAGCCCGAGACCCGACTGATCCGGCAGGTAGAGATCCATCAGGATCAGGTCCGGCGGATCCTCGAGCGCCGACTTCAGCGCGTCGAACGCCGTGGACGCCTCGCGGCAGGCGAGCTGCCGGTCCGCCAGGCACTGGCGGATCGCCGTTCGCACCGCGTCGTCTTCGTCTACGACCAGGACCACTTGGGAGGGCACGTCGCTCACTCGCAGGCCGGGGGATCCGAGCCTGCACGGCACCAGATCCCGATGACGCCCCCGTGAAGGCCGCGCGACGTTTTCGGGATCGGCCGCGGGTCCCGGCCCGTGCGGGCTCCTAGGCGAGCCGCACGTGGACGAAGCGGCGCTCCCCGATCCCGACCTCGAGCCGCCACTCGCCGCTCTCGGGGTGGCGGGCCGTCTAGCGCGGCGACATCAGGCTCCGAACGGTGCGCAGCAGCAGGGTGCG
>CAZZFT010000140.1:0-13140 GCA_964653555.1 uncultured Spirochaetales bacterium
TCGACGAGTACCTGCCGGCGAAGCTCGCCAACCCGCAGCAGTTCCTCCCCTAGGCGCGAGGCACGGAGGGCGGAATGAAGGGAATCCTGCTGGCGGGCGGCTCGGGCACCCGGCTGTACCCGATCACGCGCGGCGTCAGCAAGCAGCTGCTGCCGATCTACGACAAGCCGATGATCTACTACCCGATGTCGAGCCTGATGCTGGCCGGCATCCGCGAGATCCTGCTGATCTCGACGCCCGACGACCTGCCTTCCTATCGGCGACTGTTCGGCGACGGGTCCCAGATGGGCCTCGACCTCCGCTACGCCGAGCAGCCGAGACCCGAGGGGCTCGCCCAGGCCTTCCTGATCGGCCGCGAGTTCACGGGGAGCGATCGCGTCGCGCTGGCGCTCGGCGACAACGTCTTCTACGGCCACGGCTTCTCCGAGGTGGTCGCGCGAGCGGCGTCGCACGACTCGGGAGCGACCGTGTTCGGCTACTGGGTACACGACCCCGAGCGCTACGGCGTGGTGGAGTTCGACGCGAGCCGGCGGGTGATCGGCATCGAGGAGAAGCCCGCGAAGCCGCGAAGCCACTACGCGGTGACCGGCCTCTACTTCTACGACAACCGCGTGCTCGACATCGCGAAGGGCCTCTCGCCCTCGGCGCGCGGCGAGCTCGAGATCACGGACGTGAACCGCGCCTATCTCGAGGCCGGCGAGCTTCGCGTGGAGCTCCTGGGCCGCGGCATCGCCTGGCTCGACACCGGCACCTACGAGTCGCTGCTCCAGGCGCAGACCTTCGTCGAGACGATCCAGGAGCGGCAGGGCCTGCGCATCGCCTGCCTGGAGGAGATCGCGTTCCGCAAGGGATGGATCTCGCGCGAGGCGCTGGCCCGGCTCGGCGCCGAGATGAAGAACTCGAGCTACGGCGAGTACTTGCGTCGAGTCGCCGCGGGCGAGACGGCGTGACGCCGCGCTTCCTTCCGACGGAGATTCCGGGCGTCGTCGTCGTGGAGCCCCACGTCCACCGCGACCAGCGGGGCTTCTTCCTGGAGACCTATCACGCCGCCAAGTATCGCGAGGGCGGCATCGCCGAGAGCTTCGTCCAGGACAACCACTCCTACTCGACGCGCGGAACCCTGCGCGGCCTGCACGCCCAGAATCCCAATCCCCAGGGAAAGCTCCTGCGCGTGGTCGAGGGCGAGATCTTCGACGTCGCCGTCGACGCGCGGCTCGGCTCGCCGACCTACGGGAGATACGTCGCAGTCGTGCTCTCGGCGGAGAACCAGAAGCAGCTCTACGTGCCGCCCGGATTGCTGCACGGCTTCCTGGTGACCAGCGACGTCGCACAGGTCGAGTACAAGTGCACCGACGTGTACCGGTCCGACGCCGAGGTGGGCGTGATCTGGAACGACCCGGACCTCGGAATCCCCTGGCCGGTCGACGAGCCGATCCTCTCGGCGAAGGACGCTTCGGCGCCTCGACTCGCCGAGGTGCAGGACCGGCTGGTGGCGTACCGGGGCGGGCCGGGGGACTAGAAGTCCTCCTCGACCTCCAGCTCCTCGCTGACGCCCTTGGCGATGATCCCGGGCGCCCCGCAGCAGGAGCAATAGAACTCGTCGCCGGGGCGCTCGTCGCCGCCGAGCGGCATGTCCGCCTGACAGATCGGACAGGTCACTTCCTGCTGGGCCACGGTCCTGGGATCGGAGGATCGGCCGGCGTCCTTTAGCCGGCCGGTGCGGGAAGCTCCTCGTAGCGCGTGGCGGCGTCCCAGCCCCGGGTCCGCCAGGAACGGCCGTCCGCGTCGAGCAGCAGCGCCTCGGCGCCCGGCCATCGCTCGACCAGCGCGATGCCCTCCTCCGGTCCGAGCACCAGCACTGCCTTCGAGAGCGCCTCGGCTTCGGTGGCGTCGCCGCCCACGACGAGCGCCTCGCGCCGCCGGATGAGGGGCCATCCCGAGCGCGGGTCGAGCACGTGACCGAAGCGCCGGCCCTCGATCTCGCTCCACTGCCCGAGGCTGCCCGAAACGGAGAGCGCCTGGTCGCGCAGAGTCAGCACACCCGAGAAGCCGTCGCCGGGCGCGCGGGCGAGCAGGCGCCAGCCGGATGCGTCCGGCGGCCGGCCGACGGCCCACGTGCTGCTCTGTCCGAAGGAGAGCAGCGCCGCGTCGACCGCGTCGCCCAGGTGCACACGGACGCGGTCGAGCGCGTAGCCCTTCGCCACGCCGCCCAGATCGATGGCGCTGCCCTCGGCGAGGGTCGCGCGGGCGCCGTCCGCCTCGACGAGGACCGCGAGCCGGTCGGGGCCGACGCGGGCGCGCGCCGCCGCGATCATCTCCTCCGTCGGCAGGGATCCGCGCGCGGCGGCCCCGACCCACAGGGCGACGAGCGGCCCCACGGTCACGTCGAAGGTCCCGCGCGTCGCCCGGGAGAGCGCCAGGGAGCGCGCCAGGAGCTCTGCCACCTCGGCATCCACGGGCACGGGGGAACCGCCCGCCGCCGCGTTCAAACGGCTCACTTCGCTGTCGGGCCGCCAGGTGGAGAGCATCGCCTCGAGCCGCTCCACCTCTTCCACGACCGCATCGCGCGCCTCTGCCAGTGCCGCGCGGTCCCGCCCCACGAGCGTCAGCTCGAGCAGGGTGCCCATCGCATAGCTCCCGTCCGACAGCTCGATGGGCGGAGCCGGCGCGCCGGCACAGCCGACGCACAGGCCCAGCAGCGCGAGCACGGCGCGCCGGCTCAAGGCGCTCCGCTCGTCGGGGGCGCCGAGCCGGCGTAGTTGCGCTGGGACCCGGCGAACACCGACCACAGGGCGAGGCCGACGAGCACCGCGAGGCTGCCCTGAAGCAGCAGGAAGCCCGCGATCTTGAGCCAGGCGAAGGCCGGGTGGGCGAAGCGCACCAGCCACCCGGCGCCCTCGTCGAGAGCCGCGGACAGGAAGGGGAGCGCGATCAGCCACGCCTTTAAACCGCCTCGCAGCGGCACGAACAGCATCAGGTGGGTGAGCACGAGCAGCAGCATCCCCATCGCGAAGAGATGGAAGTGCGCCACCTCGAGCATGCCCTGATAGCTGCGCGGGTTGAGGAAGATCTCCTCGTTTCCGCGGTAGTAGCTGACCACCGAATCCGGGGTCAGGTTCATCTTCTCGAAGTAGAGCAGCGCGTTCGTGACCCAGAGGCCGGCGACGTAGAGGCTGTACAGCGCGACGATCGTCTGCAGGAGACGATTTCGGCTCCACTCACCGGTGATCACGAAGCGCACTCGACGCCTACTCGTCCTTCTGCACGACGACCCGGTACAGAGCCAGCGCGCGCCGCACGCTGTCGGTGGTGGCCCGCGCCGAGAGCGTCGCGCCCACGATGCCGTGCACGTCGCCGCCGAGCCGGAGCGGCTCGCTCAGGTTCTTCTGCTCGAACTGCTGATACCAGCGCGCCGACGGCATGTACTCGAGCGGCTCGTGGAAGGCCAGCAGGCGCAGCGAGCGTACGTCTCCAGTGGGCGTGAGCACCACCAGGAAGGCCTCGGGCTGCGTGCGGACGGTGTGGACGTCGATGAAGGCGTAGCCGAGAACCTCGCTGCCCCGGTAGCCGGTGTAGATGCGCACCAGGCGCGACTCGAGCTGGCTCCTCGCGAGCTCTTCGATCCGGCTGGCCTGCTGGTCTCCCAGCAGGATCGACTCGTCATCGACCCGGTCGGCCTCGGGGAAGGCCAGCTCGAGCGCTTCGCTGCGGCTGTAAAACACCTTCGCCTGGGCGTCCGTGACCGCAAAGGCCCACGCGAGCGCGATCGCCAGCGCTCCCGAGAGCCATCGCGCGCGGCCGCTAGAAGACAACCCCGATCCCCACGTTCACTTCGTCGCCCAGCGCGCCGCGCTTGGCGACCCGATTCCGGTAGTCCAGCTTCAGCACCACGTTGGGAATCGGCTTCACCTGCATCCCCACCGTGTACACCTGGAAGCGGTCGGTCTTGTCGGCGCTGTAGCCGCTCGGCACGCTGTTCTGCGTGTCGACGTGCTCGATGCGCACGAAGGGCTCGGCGGTCCAGCCGCTGCTCGGCGCGATCCACTGCAGGATCTCGTAGGCGACCTCGCCGTAGCCGCCGAGCGTCCGGTTCGCGATCGCCTCGCCCGGGGCCAGGGCCCCGGTACCGGCCGGCCCCAGGTCGCGCGTGAGCTTCCCCGCCTGGTCGAGGTAGCTCATCGTGAACAGCGCTCGCGTTCGGAGGCCGTGGGTCGCGTACTCCCCGTGCACCTCCCACAGCGTCAGGAGCGCGTTGGGCAGACCTACGTCGTCGAAGCCGTCGCCGTTCACGTCGAAGTTCTGATCCTGCCCGGTGTTGCCGACGAAGACCGACCCGCCCAGGACGAGCTCGGGAAGCGGCTCGACGTCCACCCGGCCCACGAACGCGACGTCCTCGGCGATCGACTCGCTGCCCTGCTGGCGGCCGTCGCGGATACCCGAGGCGTTGAAGCCGGCGGCGTCGAGACTGGTGACCGCGTACAGCTTGTAGTCGACGATCTCGGCGATGCGGCCGAACAGGCCGCCTCCGACGTCCCGCCAGGTGGTAGGGATCAGCTCCTCCTCCACCTCCGGTCGGTGGGTCCCGTAGTAGAAGGGCGGCTCGTGGACCTCGTTGATGAAGCCCATCGGGAGCAGCAGCAACCCGGCGCGCGCGTTGACCTCGTCGCGGATCAGGTAGTCGAGGGTCGCGAACTCCACCGAGACGCTGCCGTTCTCCTCGGTGCTGCCGTGCTCGAACTCGATCTCGGTGTTGAAGACGATGTTGTCGGTGAACTTGTAGCCCGTGTAGAGGACCACCCGCGTGAAGTCGGCCTCGTTGTGCTCTCCCGAGCGCTTCTTGTCGGCGACGACCGCGGTGTAGCGACCCTCGGCGTAGCCGCCGATCGAGAGCCCCTTCGCGATGCCGTAGATCTTCGAGGCGCCCGGCCCCATCCCCCAGGCGCTGGTGAGCTCTCCGTCTTCGGGTACGGCCATGTCCTGGCGCGTGCGGGCCAGCTCCTCGGTCAGCAGCTCGACCTTGCGCTCGAGCTCGCGCATGCGGTCTTCCTGAGCCAGGTCCTCGTCGGCGGGAGTCGCGGAGAGCGGCGACGACGCGAGCAGCGCCGCGGGCAGCGCCAGCGCGGCCAGCTGGATCCGGTTCATGTCGGGAGCTCCAGGCTCCGGAAGGAGCCAATGGGGCTCGGGGTGCTGGACCGCTGGCCGCAGGGTGGGAATCGGAGTGGGATTCACGAGACGGGCTCGGTGGCCCTCGGCGGGCTGGTGTCGGGCTCCAGGGGAAGCACGATGTTCCGCTTGCAGCGCCGGCACTTGAGCTCGACCCCCTGCGGGACGCGGCGGGCCACCAGGCTTCCGCACAGGCAGCGGCACTCGCTCGGGTCGCCGCCTCGCTCTCGGGCGACCCGCTGCGCGCCACCTTCCCTGCCCATCATCACCGCCGCCACGACAAGCCCTCTCGCGTCTCCGGGGTCGCGGAGCGCCGGGGCTCCGCAGAGGGGGTGAAATTGAAAATCACATTCAATTTCAGCGGCCGCACACTACCGGCGCGCGAGGGCCCGTGTCAAGCGCGGGGGACCGGGCGGGAGGAGCCCGGGGCGCCCCGTCGCGGGAAGGCCCTCAGGAGCGGTGGGCGAGCTCCCCCTGGCACTTGCCGCAGTGGCCGTACAGCTCGTGCCGGTGGCGCAGGACGCGGAAGTCGTAGCGCGCCGCGATCTTCTCCTGGGCCGACTCGATCATCGCGCACTCGAACTCGATGATCTTCCCGCAACGGGTGCAGACCAGATGGTCGTGGTGCTCGTGGGCGATCTCGTAACGCGTGGTGCCGTCGAAGTTGTGTTCGTGAGCGAGCCCGGCCTCGCATAGCAGCTTCATCGTTCGGTAGACCGTCGTGTACCCGATCTGGGGGTGCGTGTCCCGCACCCGCTGGTAGAGGTCCTCGCCGGTGATGTGACCGGAGACCCCCAGAAACACGTCGAGGATCGCCTCCCGCTGCTTCGTGTGCTTCAGCTGATTGTCTTCGAGATAGCGGGCCAGCGTCCGGTGCTCGACCTCGTGGGCCATGTCACCGACGGTAATGGACCGTTGTGGGGCTGGCAATTCGAGCGGTCAGCTCGGCCCGCGGGCCGCGCGCATCCGGCGCAGGTTCGAGCGCGCGGCCTCGTTGTCGCAGTCGAGCCGAGTCGCGCGCTCGAAGGCGGCCAGCGCATCGTCGCGGCGGCCGGCCTCGAGATAGGCGATCCCGAGGTGATTCTGCACCTCGGAGGCGCGGGGCGCGAGCTCGGCCGCGCGCTCGAGCGCATCCACGGCCCCCGCGGCGTCGCCGCGATCGAGGGCCGCGGTTCCCTCGTTGTAAAGACGGGCCGCCTGCAACCCGTTGCACCCCACGACCAGCAGAGGAGCGAGCAGGAGCGCCAGCCGGAGCGGGCCCCGGCGGACGAGGCGGCGGTGCGCGACGATCGCCACGCCCGCGTTCTACCCGGCCCCGGGCCGCCGGGCAAGCGCCGCGGCCCCCTCGTCTGCTCCGCCGCGCGGATCGCGCAGATCGGCGACGTCGCAAGGGCGGTCGGCCCGCGTGATCAGCCGGTGATGACGGAGGAAGAGCTTCTTCCACAGGCCGAAGGGGTCCTCCTCGAAGATGGCGGCCGTCGGCGTGGCGACGACGATCCAGTCGCCGCTCGCGATCTCGCCCTCGAGCTGGCCCGGTCCCCAGCCCGCGTAGCCGGCGTAGGCGCGCAGCCGGGTGTGTGCGTCCTCGCGCGCGGCGCGCTTGATCAGCAGCGCCGAGTCGGCCGTGATGAACACGTCCTCGGTGACGCGCACGGCGGGTTCGAGCGGCTCGTCGGCGCGGAGCAGCACCATCATCGAGGTGATCGCGACCGGCCCGCCCAGGTAGACGAGGCCGGCTCCTCCGCGGATCCCGTCCACGGCCTGCTCGAGGGAGAGGTCCGTCGGGCGGTTCACGATCAGACCCACCGTGCCCCCAGCGCCGTACTCGACGAGGAAGACCACCGACTCCTCGAAGATCGAACCGTTCACCTGCTCGGTGGCGACGAGGAAACGCCCCGTCGCGGGTGCCAGTGCGTCGGGATCGGCGCTCGGAAGTTTGGGGCCGGAGCCCGCGAGCGCGAGCAGCGCCAGCGCGAGGCCGATCGCGGCGAGGCGCACCGCCCGGAGCGACTCCGGTGCCGAAGGAGATCGCGCAGGCGGGGGGCGATCGCGCACCCGTCGAAGGTACCGCGAAGCCGGAGCTGGAGGCGAGCGAAGGCGGGCTCCCGCTAGGAGTCCGTCCTCCCCGCATCGAGCTTCACGCGCGCGATGATGGGCAGGTGATCCGATGCCCGCCGGGCGGCGCGCGAGTCGTGCGCCTCCATCTCGATCACGTGCAGACCCCGCGCGTAGATGCGGTCGAGGGCCAGGACCGGGCTCGCTGCCGGGAACGTCGCCGGCCACTCCCGGTTGTTGTGCTCCGTCAGCGCCTCGTCGAGCTCGCGTGTGGCGCGGCACTGACGCCAGGCGTTCATGTCGCCCATCAGCAGGGTCGGCGTCGCCGTCAGACGCGGGTGTTCGAGCAGCGACTTCACCTGGCGCCGCCGCGTGCGGTCGGCGAGGGCGAGGTGGGTCGCGACCACGTCGAGCTCGACGCCGTCGGTATGCAGCTGCGCCGCCACCGCCACGCGCTTCTCGAGCACGTTCGAGAGATCGAGCATCGTGACGCCCTGGATCGGCCAGCGCGACAGGATCGCGTTGCCGATCTTGCCCCGCTTGTGGACGCGGGTGACGGCGAAGGCGACGTGCAGACCGAGCGCCTCGGCGAGCGCCTCGAGCGGATCGTCGCCGCGCAGCGGGCGCAGCACCTCCTGGAGGGAGATCAGGTCGGCGTCGAGCTCGGAAATGACGAAGCCCGCGCGCGCCGGGTCGGGGCGGCTGCGGCCGTTGATCCCGGTCCAGCGGTGCACGTTGTAGGTGGCGACGCGCAGCTCGCCTGCGAGCGGGATCGGAGAGCGGGGCCTGCGCGGGGCACGGAGCAGCGCGAGATGCGGCGACTCCTCGCGGTCCCTTCCGCGCAGGCGGAGGCGCCTTCGCTCCGAGTCGGCTTCATGAGCGGCCATCGACGCGTCCGTCTCCCTCACTCCCCTTTCGCGGCATTCCCCCGGTGCGAATCATAGCGGGCGCCCGCCCCCTCCGAGGGGATCGTCCTACGCCCCGAGCGGCTCCCGGAGCCCCTCGCACCGCCCGCTGCGTCGTCGCGCACCAGCTCGAACTTGAGTGGGGTCCGCGGTGGCCGGGCGCAAGCCCGTCTCGGCGCCGACCGATACGCTTCGGGAGTATGGCCCGGCCCAAGGCAAAGCCGCTTCGTTCGCTACTCGAGGTGGCCCCCGTGCGCGCCGCCGCCCAGGTGCTGGTGGAGGCGGTGCGCGAGGCGCTCGGCGAGCGGGAGCTGACCCCGAAGAGCTACGACCGCCTGCTCCGGGAGCTCGGTCGCCTGCGCGGGCGCCCCCTGGGTCTGCCCCTGCTCGCCGGCGGCACCGGCCGGGGAGCGCGGGTGCGTCTCGCCGACGGCCGAACCATTCTCGACTTCGTCAGCGGGATCGGCACCTATCTCTTCGGACACGGCGACGCGGACCTGCTCGAGACCGCGGTGGTCGCGGCGGCGGGCGACTCCGTCTACCAGGGCCACCTGATGCCCGGCACCGAGTACGTCGGGCTGCTCAAGGCGCTGCTGCGCCACACCGGACCGAAGATCAAGCACGGTTGGCTCTCGATCTCCGGGGCGATCGCGAACGAGAATGCGCTCAAGATCGTGCTCCAGCGCAAGTCGCCCGCCGACACGATCGTCGCCTTCGAGCGCAACTTCGCCGGCCGCACCCTGGCCCTCGCCGAGATCACGGACAAGGGCGCCTACCGCGAGGGCCTGCCGCTCTCGGGTCGCGTCGTGTACGTGCCCTTCTACGATCCCGACCAGCCGCACCGAACCCTCGCCACCCTCGACGCGCACCTGGAGCGCTACAAGGGTCACCTCGCGGGCATGATCTTCGAGCTGATCCAGGGCGAGGGCGGCTACCACACCGCGCCGCCCGAGTTCTTCCGGGCCCTGATGCAGCGCTGTCGCGACGCGGGCCTGGCGGTGTGGGTGGACGAGGTGCAGACCTTCGCGCGCACGGGTGAGCTGTTCGCCTTCCGTACGCTGGGTCTCGAGGAGTACGTGGACGTCGTCACCTGCGGCAAGGCGCTCCAGGGCAGCGCGGTGCTCTTTACACCGGTGTACAACCCGAAGCCCGGCCTGATCGCCGGCACCTACGCCGGTTCCACGGTCGGGATGGCGGTCGGCACGCGCATCATCGAGCGCCTCGAGGCCGAGGGCTACCTGGGGCCGGAGGGGCGCATCGCGGTGCTCGGCGAGCGCTTCGGCCGCCGGCTCGACGCGCTGCGCAAGCGCCTGCCCCGCGCCGTTGGTCCCCACTCGGGGATGGGCGCGATGCAGGCCTTCATCCCCTTCGACGGCTCGCCCGAGGCGGTGCAGTCCACCGTCAAAGCGGCCTTCGAGGAGGGCTTGCTGGTCTGGAGCGCGGGCTCGGCGCCTGCGAAGATCCGCATGCTGCTGCCGGTGAACACGACCGACGAGGAGCTGGAGAGCGGCTTCACCATCCTCGAGAAGGCGCTGCGCCGGGTCGCGGAGGAGTACGGCCTGCCGTGCTGATCCTGCGCCCGATCGAGGCCCGCGACGCCGAGGCGCTGCTCGCGCTCGCCCGGCAGCTCGACTCGATGAACCTGCCGGCGGAGGAGACCTTTCTCGAGGAGCGTATCGCGGTGTCGCAGCGCTCCTTCGCGCGGCAGATCGAGGACTGGCGCGAGGGGATCTACGTGTTCGTGCTCGAGGACAGCGACGTCGGACGTTGCGTCGGCACGAGCACGATCCTCGCCAAGCACGGCCGCCCCGGGAAGCCCTACTTCTGGCTCGAGGTGACCACCGAGGAGCGCCGCAGCACCGAGCTCTCGGTGCGCTTCGTGCACAAGAAGCTCCAGCTCCGCTCCACCGAGGACGGGCCGACCGAGATCGGCGGGATCGTGCTCGATCCGGCCTACCGGCGTCACAAGGCGCGCTGCGGCAAGGCGCTGTCGATCGTGCGCTTTGCCTACATGTCGATGTTCCCCGACCGCTTCGAGCGCGAGGTGATCGCCGAGATGCTCTCGCCCTTCGTCGAGCCGGGCCGCAACCTGCTCTGGGACGCCTTCGGCGCGCGCTTCACCGGCCTCTCCTACCGCGAGGCGGACCGCCTCTCGGCGCGCTCGAAGCAGTTCATCGCGGATCTCTTCCCGCGCGATCCGGTGTACGCGACGCTCTTTCCCGAGCACGTGCAGGCGGTGATCGGGAAGCCCAACGACACCGCGGTGGCGGCGCTGCGCATCCTGGAGAAGATCGGCTTCCGCCGCCTCAACCAGGTGGATCCCTTCGACGGCGGACCCTACGTGGGCGCCTCGCGCGACGCGATCGCCTCGGTGCACGAGCGCCGGCAGCTGGTGCTGCCCGGCCTGGCGCGCGAGGCGCCGGCCACCGACGAGGGATCGCTCGTGCTCGTCGCCGCACTCGGGCGGCACGGCTTCCGCGCCACGATGGTGCCGGTGGACGAGCACGGCGCGCCCTACGTCTCCCAGCCCTCGCGCGACGCCCTGGGCGTCGGCGCCGGCGACCGGGTGACGATCACCCCCCTGCCCTAGCCGCCCCCGAGCCTCGAGGAACGATGTCCGAGAACCTGGAGAGCGTTTCCCCGTCGGATCCCTCCGACGTGGTGGGGCGCTTCCCGGTGGCCGACGCGGCGGCGGTGGACGACGCGGTAGCACGCGCTCGTGCTGCGTTCCCCGCCTGGCGCGACGCCGGCCTCGCCGCGCGTGCCGCCGTGCTCGAGCGCTTCGCGCGCATCGCGGGCGAACGGGCCGAAGAGCTGGCGGTGCTGATCGCGCGCGAGGTCGGCAAGGCGCGCTGGGACGCCGCAGGCGAGGCGCGGCTGCTCGCGCCGAAGGTGGCGGTGACGCTCGGCGACGGGATGCGGCTCGTGGCGCCGCTCGAGCCGGCGCCAGGACAGCGCGCGACCTGGCGCCCGCGCGGCGTCCTCGCGGTGTACGGTCCCTTCAACTTCCCCGCCCACCTCCCGAACGGCCACATCGTGCCCGCGCTCGCCACGGGCAACACCGTCGTGTTCAAGCCGAGCGAGATCGCCCCGGCCGTGGGCGCCTGGATGGCCGAGTGCTGGCACGAGGCGGGCCTGCCCGAGGGCGTCCTCGAGATGGTGCAGGGCGGTCCGGAGACCGGGCGCGCCCTCGCTCGCTCCGAGGTGGACGGGATCCTCTTCACCGGCTCCTACGGCACCGGTCGCGCGCTGCGCGAGGCGACCCTCGATGCGCCCGAGAAGCTGCTCGCCCTCGAGCTCGGCGGGAGCAACGCGATCCTGGTGTGCGCCGACGCCGACCTCGAGCTGGCCGTCGCGGAGACGGCGCTCTCGGTGGCGGTGAGCACGGGACAGCGCTGCACCTGCGCGCGGCGCCTGTTCGTGGAGCGCGCGGTGCTGGAGGAGTTCCAGGAGCGGCTGTGTCGCGTGCTGGGCGGGCTGCGGATCGGGCCGCCCCTCGAGGAGGGCGTGTTCATGGGCCCGCTCGCCTCGGCGGACGCTCACGCGCGCTTCGAGACGATGCGCTCGCAGGCCGCGGCGGCCGGCGGCGAGCGCGTGCTGTCCGTCGATCCCGGCCTTCCCGCTCCCTACACCGGAGCCGGCCTGGTGCGCTTCGCATCGACGGCCCAGACCCATCCCTATCAGCGCGAAGAGCTCTTCGGGCCCGAGGCCGCGCTCTACCCGGTGGACGACCTGGACGAGGCGATCGCCGCCGCCAACGACTCGGACTACGGCCTGGCGGCGAGCGTGTTGACGCGCGACCGGGCGAAGTACAAGCGCTGCGTCGGCCGCGTGCGCACGGGCCTGCTCAACTGGAACAAGGCCACCGTGGGCGCCTCGGGCCGGCTCCCCTTCGGCGGCAGTGGCAAGAGTGGCAACGACCGGCCGGCCGGCGTCACCTCCACCCTGTACTGCACCGCGCCCCAGGCGCACCTGGAGAGCGAGGCGGTCTTCGACCCGGGCTCGCTGCCGCCGGGGATACCGCGACCTTGAGCGAGGGATCCGCAAGCGGTCGCGAAGCGACCGCGCGCAGCGAGGCGCACAGGAGCGAAGTCCAGGCCGCGCGCTGGGTGCTGATGGGCGACCCGACGCACTTCAGCGTCAAAGGCGGCGCCAACCCGCACACGCGCACACGCTGGGGATCGCGCCGGCGCGTGGACAAGGCACGGGCGATCGCGCAGTGGCGCGGCCTGAAGTCCGTGCTGGAGGATCTGGGGATCCGCGTGCTGGTCGTACCGCCGGTGGCCGAGTGGCCGGGCACCGTGTACCCGGCCAACGCGGGATTCGCCTTCGACGTGGACACGCCGCTGCGCGCGAGCGAACGGCGCTTCGTCCTCGCCAACCTCCTGCCCACGCGCGCCGGCGAGAAGCCGCACTACGCTCGCGTGCTCGCCGAGGCCGGAATCCACACCGAGGAGCTCGACCCCACGCTGCGCTTCGAGGGAGAGGCCGACCTCTTCCCCGCCGGCGGTCGCTACCTCTTCACCCATGGCCGCGTCGAGAGGCAGCGCTTCGTGCCCACCCTGGCGATCCCGCCCTGGAGGCGCGTCTACGGCTTCCGCACCGACGCGCGCGCCGCCGACGTCTTCGCCCCGCGCCTCGCCCCGAGCAAAGTGCTGCGCGTCGAGCTGGTCCTCGAGGCCCATTACCACGGCGACACCGCCTTCGCCGGCTTCGGCCCTCGCCGGCAGCACCTGCTCGCCTACCGCGACGCGGTGTCTCCCGCCGACTGGCCCCGCGTCGCGGCCGCCTTCGGCGACACCCTGATCGAGCTCTCGGTCGACGACGCCAGCCGCTATGCGGCGAACAGCTTCACCTACACCCCGAGCGGCCAGCAGCGCGAGTCCTACCTCGTGCTGCCCGAGGGCGTCTCCGATCGCCTCCTCGACCGGGTCCGCGAGCGCGGCGTCACCCCCCTCACCGTCGACGTCTCCGAGTTCCTGAAGAAGGGCGGCGGCAGCGTGAAGTGCATGATCGG
>CAZZFT010000141.1:0-12840 GCA_964653555.1 uncultured Spirochaetales bacterium
GCTCCATCAGGTGATCGTCCACCGATATGAAGGTGTACTTGACCGGTCGCGGCTCGGGGTCGGGCAGCAGCGGTCGGGTGACGGGACGCTTGATGCCGAGCTTCACGACGCGGGGCATGGGGATCCTCCCTGGCGCGCGATTATACTGCCCGACGATGCCCCGAGCCGGAGACTTCGCCTACGACCCCACCCGCGCGGACTTCCAGGCGAACGCCCACGCGATCTACCGGACGCTGCGCGACGAGCATCCCGTCTACCACGACCCGGAGAAGGACGTCTGGGCGATCTCGCGCTTCGCCGACGTGCGCGACGCCGCCGCCGACACCGTCACCTTCTCCTCCGAGGACACCGACATCTCGGTGGGCCTGCTGCCCCAGATCCAGTCGATCGATCCGCCGCGACACGACGGCCTGCGCGGGCTGGTCTCGCGCGCCTTCACCGGTCGGCGCGCCGACGAGATGGAGCCGCGCATCCGCGCCATCGCCCGCGAGCTGATCGACGGCTTCGCGCGGCGCGGCGAGGCGGATCTGCTGGCCGAGTTCGCGCGCCATCTCCCGAGCCGCGTGATCGGGGAGATGATCGGCGTGCCCGACGACCGCCGCGAGGCCTTCCTAGGCTGGACCGAGGCGATGGTCGGCACCGAAGGCGACGTCGCCGGCGAGGTGCTCCAGGCGGCGACGAGCATCTACGGCGAGTTCTCGAAGCTGCTCGCCGAGCGCGGCGCCGGCCGGCGCGACGACCTGATGAGCGCGCTGATCGACGCCGAGCTCGGGGGCGAGAAGCTCTCCGAGGAGGACCTGCTCGGCTTCTGCTTCGTGCTGATCGTGGCGGGCAACGACACGACCACCAACCTGATCGCGAACGGCGCGGTGCTGCTCGCCGAGCACCCGCACCAGCGCGCTCTGCTGGTGCGCGAGCCCGCCCGGATTCCGGGCGCCGTCGAGGAGATGCTGCGCTGCGAGGCGCCCGCCCAGGCGCTGCCACGTCGGGTGCAACGCGACGCCGTGCTCCACGGACGGACGATCCCGCGCGGCGCGCTGGTGCGCCTGGTGTGGGGCGCCGCGAACCGCGACGAGCGCGAGTTTCCCGACGCCGACTGCTTCGACGTCACGCGGGCGCCGCGCCACCTGGCCTTCGGCCACGGCACCCACTTCTGTCTGGGCGCGCGGCTGGCGCGCCTCGAGGCGCGGGTGGCCTTCGAGGAGCTGCTGGCGCACCTGCCCGACTACGAGCTCGCCGGCGACCCGGGCTGGCTCACCTCGCGCTGGGCGCGCGCGCACCGTCGGGTCCCCGTGCGCTTCTCCTCGCGCTAGACGCGCCGCGTCCTCCGGCGCTCCGCCTCGCACGGCACCGGCACCGGGGCGCGGCGCCGGTCCCAGGAGGGTTGGGTCGCGACCAGCACGCCGATCCCGACCAGGGTCGCGGCGACCCATACGGCGATCAAGGTGATGGTGCTCATCCGGAAGTCCTCTCTGGCGGGCGTACTCCATCCGATGCCACAGCCCCCGTCAGCGTCACCGCGTTTGACCCGCGTTTGACCCCGACCGCCGCCGACGGGAAGATCCCGATCCGAAGCCGAGGAGAAGCCATGACCAGCGACGCAGAACGACGGATCGCCGACGGGAGCGCCTGGCGCGACTTCTGCCGGGCCCTCGAGCGGGCGGGCGACGCGGTGCTGCGGCCGGAGACGCCCAGCGATCCCTTCGATCGCGCCGAGGGCTTCCGCTACCTGACGCGCCTGCTGCGCGCGGGGCTCGAGAGCCAGGTGGAATTCGCGGACCCGCGCTTCCCGGGCTTCTTCCAGCTCGCCAACGAGACGATCAAGATCGGCAACGACAACCCGGACAACTGCTACCGCAACGCCAACGTCTCCGGCCGCTACCGCTACCGGATCCGGGGCACGCGCGGCGACGCGCCGTACCTGAGCTTCGGCACCAAGGGCGGCGGCTACGAGACCGACGGGACGATGGTGCCCACCGGTCAGCTCGACGGCGACGACCTGGAGGTCGACGCCGCCGGACGCTTCGAGATCGTGCTCTCCTGCGAGCCGCCGCCCGCCGGCGCGGGCAGCTGGCTGCCGATGAAGCCCAGCACCACCCAGCTCGTCGTTCGCGAGACCTTCACCGACCGCACCGTCCAGGAGCCCGCGCTTCTCTCGATCGAACGCCTCGACGGCGACGGCGACGACGCGCTCGACCCGGAAGAGCTCGAAGCGAAGCTCCAGCGCGCCGTCGCCTTCGTGTCGGCGACCGCGAACCTGTTCGTGGACTGGATGGAGGGCTACGCGGCCCACCCCAACGCCCTGCCCTCGGACGACCAGGCGAAGTGCCAGCGCGCCGGCGGCGACGCCAACATCCACTACTGCCAGAGCCGCTGGGAGCTCGACCCCGACGAGGCGCTGCTGATCGAGGCCCCGTGCATCCCCCGGCAGGGCTCCTGGAACTTCCAGCTCAGCAACTTCTGGATGGAGTCGCTCGATTACCGCCGTCACCGCATCCATCTCAATCCGCACACGGCCGTCCTCGAGTCGGACGGGTCGCTGCGGATCGCGGTCGCCCACCGTGACCCGGGACCGCGCTTCCCAAACTGGCTGGAGACCACCGGCCACCGCTGCGGCGGCATGCTCTTTCGCTGGATCGGCACCGACGAGCATCCCTCGCTGACGACGCGGGTGGTGAAGCTCGCGGAGCTCACCTAGCCCGGCGCGGGCCCCCCTCCGCTCGCCTTGGTCTCGCCGCGCGTCGGCGGACTAGGGGTGGGCCTCCTCGCGGACCGGCCGGCCAGCGAGGAAGCGATCCCAGTAGGCGGCGAAGTCGCGGCGCAGGCCCTCGCGGGTGTAGCCGAACTCCTCGAGCGTATAGGCGTGGATCGGGCGGCGATCGCGCTCGTTCTCCACCGCCCAGCGGCGCATGCTCGCCTCGGCCTCGGCGGTGAGAGGGAGCCCGGCGTGCTCGTAGATGCGCCGCACCTGCGCCATCGGGTCGCGGACCAGGTCGTCGTAGTAGACGTCGAGGAAGCGCTCCTCCCGGGCGGCCCGGGCGGCGATCGCCCGCTCCAGCGCCGCGGACCAGCGCCGGCTCCAGTGGGCGCCGATCTCCAGCGGGTCGACCGAGTCGCTGCCGAGCACGCGCAGGGTGCGGACCAGGCTCGCCAGCGAGGGAACCGTCTGGACGGGGTCGCGGTGGGTCATCGCGATGCGCGCGTCGGGGAAGGTGTCGAAGAGCGCGTCGAGAGAGCCCAGGTGATAGGGCGCCTTGAGCACCCATCGCGTGGCCGTCTCGCCGCGCCCGTGCTTCTGCCACTGGAGGAAGCGCAGCAGTCGGTGCAGGTACCGGTAGCCGGAAGCGAGATCGATCCGATCGAGATGGGCCGAGTAGCCGGGCACCCGAGAGAACGCCTCCGGGTTCCAGCTGGTGAAGGCATGCTCGATGAGCATGATCTCCTCATCGGGGGCATGGGCGTCCATCGGGTGCGCCGCGATCAGGTCGGGAGAGCCCTCCAGCATCGCCGCGACCTCGGCCTCGGCGTCGCGGATGCGCGGGTCGACGGCGCCGTCCCCGACGGCTTCGGGGAGGGGTGCGGGATTGCGCGACTCGTACCAGAGCAGCGCGAGCCAGCGCGAATCGCTGGCCATCATCCGGTGCAGCATCGTGGTTCCGGTGCGCGCGAGACCGACGATCACCAGCGGCCGATCGATCGCCTCGTCTTCGATCTCGGGGTGGCGGCGGTAGTGATCCTCGGTGCGCAGCCGGTTGACCAGCAGCCCGACGTTGCGCTCGAACTGCATCGCGCGGCCGGTGGCGTTCAGCTGCGCCTCTTCGCGCAGCGAGCGCAGCAGCCGCTCGAAGGGCTCGAGGAAGACTGGATCGCCGAAATCGTCGAGGCCGGTGCGGCGTGCCGCCTCGGCGAGCAGCGTCTGGAGGTCGAGGGAGGGCTCCGCCATGGCTCGCCCTACTCTACCCGCAGCACGAGCTTGCCCAGCACTGCGCGGCGCGCGAGTCGATCGAGGGCGTCCGGAAGCTCCGCGAAGGGAACCTCCTCCTCGAGCGGAACGCGCAGCGCTCCGCTCGCTCGCAGAGCGAGCAGCTCGTCCTGGGCGGCGCGCTTCACCTCGGCGTCGTAGCCCGAGGGCATCACGCCCAGAACGGAGTAGTTGCGGGTGACCAGGTGGGCCGGATCGGGTCGTCCCCAGCGTCCGCTGGCGAAGCCCACCACCAGCAGCCGTCCCTCGTGGGCCACCACGCGCGTCGCGGCGTCGAAGACCTCGCCCCCGACGGTCTCGTACACCACGTCGACACCGCGCCCGGCGGTCGCCTCGCGCACGGAGCGCGCCCAGTCGTCGCCGGGGTCGAACGCGATCTCGGCACCGAGGCGGCGGCAGAAATCCTGGCGGTCGGCGCCGCGCGCCGTCGCGAGCACGCGCGCGCCGAGCGCGCGGCCGAGCTGGATCGCCGCCGAGCCGGTGCCGCCCGCGCCCCCGGTCACCAGCAGCGTCTCGCCGGTGCGCAGGGCGCCGCGTCGCACCAGCCCCACCCAGGCCGTGTGGTAGGGGATCAGGAACGCGGCCGCCTCGGCGGCCGGCAGGTCCTGGGGCACGGGGAAGCAGAAGTCGTCGAGCGCCCACGCCTCCTCGGCGGCGGCGCCGTGGCCCAGGAAGAACGCCGACACCGCCATCACGCGGGAGCCCACGGGCGTAACGGCCCCCTCCCCCGCCGCCGTCACCACGCCCGCCAGCTCCTGACCGGGCGTGAACGGGAGCGCCGGGGTGAGAGCGTAGTCGCCGCGACACATGAAGACGTCGGGAAGACCCAGCCCGCAGGCCTCGACACGCACGCGCAACAGACCGGGCGGCGGCGCGGCCAGCTCCACCTCGGCCAGGCGCAGCGCGTCGCGCGGCTGGCCCGCTCGCACCACCTGCCAGGCACGCATCAGCGCCGCCGGAACTGCGGGACGCGCTTCTCCGCGAAGGCCCGCGGCCCCTCCACCGCGTCGTCGCTCGCGAACACCGCCTGGCCGTACTCGAACTCGTGGCGCAGCGCCGCGTCGAGCTCCATGCCGTCGCACTCGTGCAGCGTGCGCGTGATCGCCTCGACGGCGAGCGGCCCGTTCGCGCAGATCACCTCGGCGATCTCCTTCGCCTTCGCCAACGCCTGGCCGTCGGGCACGACGTGTCCGATCAGGCCGATCGCCTTCGCCTCGGGAGCGCGCAGATGCCGGCCCGTGAGCAGGATCTCCGCCGCGAGCGTGTAGGGGATCTGGCGCGGCAGGCGCACGGCCGAGCCGCCCATCGGATACAGGGACCAGCGCGCCTCGGACACCCCGAAGCGCGCGCTCTCGCCGGCGACCCGGATCTCCATCGCCTGCAGGATCTCGGTGCCGCCGGCGATCGCCACGCCCTCGACGGCGGCGATCAGCGGCTTCGTCGGCCGGTAGTGGCGGAACAGCGCCTTCCAGGCGAGGTCCGGGTCGGCCGCCATCCGCGCCTTCACGTCGATCTCGGGATCCTTGTTGCCCGCGTCTCCCGCCATGCCCTTCAGGTCGGCGCCCGAGCAGAAGTTCCCGCCGGCCCCGGTGACGATGATGCAGCGCACCTCGTCGTCGCGGGACGCCTCCTGGTAGGCGTCGTACATGCGGATCAGCATCGCGCCGGAGAGCGCGTTGTAGCGCTCGGGCCGGTTCATCGTGATCACCATCGTGTGACGGTCCCGCTCGACGATCGCGTCCGGCATCTCTCTCCTCGTTCTCGATGGATTCATTCGCCTAACTGATCACGCCCGCCTCACGCAGGCTGCGACGCTCGGCCTCGGCGAGCTCCAGGTCGTGCGCCAGGATCTCGTCGGTGTGTTCGCCGAGACGCGGCCAGCGGCGCGCGGGCGGGTCGGCGCTGTGCGAGAGCTTGATCGGGTTGCCGGCCACGCGGATGGGCGAGCCGCCACCGGGCCGCGGCACTTCGAGCACCATCGCGTGGGCCTGCACGTGCGAATCGCTCAGCAGGTCGTCGGCGTCGTAGCTCGGTCCGGCGACGATGCCCTGCTCGGCGAGAGCGCGCGACGCCTCGAGCTTCGTTCGCCCGCGCGCCCAGTCTTCGACCGCCGGACGGATCACCGGCTCGAGCTGGTCTCGCCAGCCCTCGCGCGTCGCGAAGCGCTCGTCCGAGAGCCACTCGGGACGGCCGACCGCGGCGGCGAAGCGCTCGAACTGATGCTCGCGGCCCACCTGCACCACGAACCATCCGTCGGCCGCCGCGAAGGCGGTGCAGATGCCGGGCCACGCCGCGACCGAGTTGTCGGTGATCCCGACGGAGGGATTGAACACGACCATGTCCATGATCGGGAGCATGGCGTCGAACATCGCGACGTCGACGTGCTGGCCGCGGTTCGTGCGGCGGCGGCCCTCGAGCGCCGCCAGGGTACCGATCGCCACGAACAGGGCGCTGCCAATGTCGCCGAGCGCGCCCGCCACACCGATGTTGGGCAGTCGGCCCGGCTCCGGGCGGAACGAGTAGAAGCCGCCCATCGCCTCCGCGACCACTGCGTAGGCGGGCCAGGCGGCGTAGGGCGTCGGCCGCAGGCTTCCGAAGCCGGAGACCGACACGTAGACGAGGGGTGGATGGAGCGCCGAGAGGGTTCCATAGCCGAGCCCCAGGCGATCCATCGTACCGGGCTTGAAGTTCTCGGCGACCACGTCGTAGTGGGGAACCAGCCGCTTCAGCAGGGCGGCACCGCGCGGATCCTTGAGATCCACGCCGATGCTCTTCTTGCCGAGGTTGTTGCGCAGGTAGGTGGCGCCCACCTCCCGCCCGTCGTCGTCGCGCACGGTCGGCGACGCGGCCCGCCCCGACTCCCCGTGCCGCGGGTGCTCGACCTTCACCACCTCGGCCCCGAGATTCGCGAGCAGCTGGGTCGCGAAGGGCATCGCCTGCATCTGCTCCACCGCCAGGATGCGCACCCCCGCGAGCGGCCGGGCCGCTGCGTCCGCCCGGTCTTCGCCTCCTGCCGGCCCGCTCACGGAATCGTCTCCAGGGGCACGCGGTCGCGTGCTTCGGGCTGGCGTCCCGTCCGCAACGGACACAGGGGTGCGTCGACGAGCAGGGTGCGCTCCCAGTCGACGGCCAGCTGCGCCACCGTGTGTCGCCACCGGGCGACGGCCGGGTGTCCGTCCTGGGCGCGCTCGAAGGCGGCCCAGTGCCCGGGCGTGGGGATGGCCCAGAGCAGCAGGCACTCGGAATCGTTGCGCATCGCCGTGCGGAAGGCGCCCACCGATTGCAGGCCCAGCTCCGCGTACGCGGGCACGCCCACGCGCTGCACCGCCGCCAGGAAGTCGACCGCCCGTCCCGGCACCACGCGCACCAGCTCGTGGGCGTAGAAGACCCCGCACACGCCGTCGCGGCACAGCTCCTCGATCGTCGGGCTCCAGGGCGCGGGCACCAGGATGCGGTCGACACCGCCGTGGCGGTACTTCGCCGCCTCCGCCCACCAGGCGGCCAGAGAGGGATCCTGGAGGGTGGGGTGCCTCGTCTCGTGGGCGAAGCTCCGGGCGAGCCCCTCCCACCCCTCTTCCTCCCACAGGTTCACCACCTGGGGCCAGCAGCCCGTGCTGCCGATCGTGCCCCACACGCCGAAGCAGAGCTGACCGCGCTCGGCGCGGCCGATCGGCCCCCAGTTGGCGGTCATGTGCTGCATGTACTTGGCCCGCGCCTGCCCGCGGACCGCGATCAGCTCGTGGATGTAGACCTTGGGGTTCGCCACGGGGGACTCGTCTGCCGGGGGCGCGCGCGGGCGCCCGATCGTAGGCGAAGCTCCCCGCAGCCACGACCGCGCGCCGGAGGGCGCGCTCCGTCCTCGGCGCAGAGCTCCACTCGGGTCGGAGCCGGCGGGCAGATCTTCCCGATATGGGGGCTAAAGCCCCCGACCCTTGCCTCCGATACCCCCCCTGACATTCGCCTCTCGTGTGACCGCCCCGGGCGGAGCGAAGGACGCTCCCGCCCGCCTTGCGGACCGGAAAGGCAGCTCCCATGCAGTCCCCCACTCGACGGCCCCACCGGGCCGCCCGCCGCGGCCACCTCGCCGCCTCCGTGGGACTCCTCGCAGGCCTCGTGCTGCTGGCCACCCCGTCCCTGGCGAGCGAGCTGGTGGCGGGCGGCAGCTACGCGGGCGAGGACCACGCGGGCGAGGACCACCGACGCGAGGACCTCCACGGAATCGACCTCCGCGAGGCCAACCTCACCGGCACCGACTTCTACCGCAGCAACCTCTCGGACGGGCTCTTCGAGGGCGCCACCCTGGTCGACGCGAACCTCGACGGCACCGACCTCCGGCGCGCCGACTTCAGCTACGTGGACCTCAGCAACGTGAGCATGCGCGTCGCCAACGCCGAGGACGCCGTGTTTACCGGAGCAGTCCTCGACGGCGCGCGGCTCGACCTCACCCGCCTGGTGGGCGCCGACTTCACCGACGCGAGCCTGGTGGGCGTGAGCGCTCCCTTCGCGAATCTGCGCGACGCCGTGTTCACGGGCGCGACGCTGGACGGCGCCTCCTTCGCGGTGGCGAACCTCGACAGCGCCGACTTCAGCGGGGCCAGCCTGCTCGGCACGCGCTTCGACTGGGCCGCCAATGGCGGAACGGCCGACTTCGACGCCGCCTACTACGACGCGAATACCGTGCTGCCGGCGGGCGCAGATCCCAGCGTCATGTACATGGTCGTCGGGCCCTGCCCCGGGGACCCGGACGGGTACTGGGTGGACCTCGACCTAGACGGTGTGGGCGACGAGTGCCATGGGGGATCCGTCTCCCTCCCGGAGCCCGGGAGCGCGGCGCTCGGCGCGGGCGCGGCTCTGCTCCTGGCCCTGGCCCGTCGGCGGCGCCCGACTTCCTCCGGAAGCGACGCTCGGTAGTGTCGTGGATCCCTCGACCTCGTCGATCCGACCGCGCGCGGCGCGGCGTCGGGCCCGCGCGCTGATCGTCGCGCTGGCCGCGCTGCTCCCTGGCGCGGCTCTCGCCGGCCCCCTCTACGCGAACGGCTCGTTCGTGGGCGAGGATCACTCCTTCGAGGACCACCGGCACGAGGACCTGCGGAAGGCGGACCTGACCGAGGCCGACCTGACCGGGACCGATCTCTCCTACAGCGAGCTGAAGGACGCCCGTCTGGTGGACGCCATCCTGGTGGACGCCCGGCTGATCGGCGCCGAGCTCAAGGCCGCCGACTTCACCGGCGCGGATCTCTCGGGCGCCGATCTCAGCTTCGCCGAGGCGAAGAATGCGGTGTTCCGGGACGCCTTCCTCGACGGCGCGACCCTGATCGACGTCGACATCAAGAACGCGGATTTCTCCGGCGCCAGCCTGCTGGGAGCCGATCTGTCGGTGGTGAAGGAAGGTCGCCACGCCGATTTCACGGGCGCCCTCTACGACACCTCGACCCGGCTCCATCGCGACATCGACCGACGCGGGATGCTGGAGGTGCTGGGCCCGTGCCCGACCGATCCGGGCTCCTATCTGGTGGATGCGAACGGCGACGGCGCGGGGGACGGCTGCCAGGGCGTCGCGCCGCTGCCGCTGCCCGAGCCGGATCCGCTGCCCGAACCCGGCGGCACCGCCGCGCTGGGCGCGGGTGGCGCGCTGCTGCTCGCCCTGGCCGGCCGACGCCGGGCCCGCTCGCCCCTTCCCTCCCGCACGAGCGGCCGGAGAGCGTAGACTGTCCGGCCTTCGGGAGGGCCCGCAGTCATGGGCACGACGTTCGAGGAGGCGATCGCGCAGGTCACCGGGTCGGGGGGCCCCTTCGAGACCGCCGAAGCCCTGATCCGCGGGCAGCGCCTGACGGTGTTCCGCGACACGCCCCCGTCCCTGCGCGCGCTCTTCGACACGGCGCGCGCGCGCGGCGACCGGACCTTCCTCGTCTACGAGGACGAGTCCTGGAGCTTCGCGGAGACGATGCGCCACGTGGACGCCCTCGCCGACACCCTGGTGCACCGCTACGGGATCGTCCCCGGCGATCGGGTGGCGATCGCGATGCGCAACTACCCGGAGTGGATCGTCGCCTTCGCGGCGATCACCTCGGTCGGCGCGATCGCCGTCTCGCTCAACGCCTGGTGGACGGCCGACGAGACCGACTTCGGCCTGCGCGATTCGGGCAGCCGGGTGCTCGTCGCCGACGTCGAGCGGGCGCAGCGCGCCGAGGGCTCCTTGTCGGCGCTGGGAGTGCGGGCGGTGGTCGTGCGCAGCGAAGGCGCCGAGCTCCCGGCGGGCGCCGATCGCTACGAGGAGGTCGTCTCCCTGGGCGCCGCGATGCCCGAGGTGGCGATCGATCCGCACGCCGACGCGACCATCCTCTACACCTCGGGTACGACGGGCCGCCCGAAGGGCGCGGTCTCGACCCACCACGCGGTGCTCTCGGCGCTGCAAGCCTTCGGCTGTGCGGCGGCGCTGCGCAGCCTGCTGCTCCCGGAGACGGCGGCACAGCAGAAGCACCCCACCGCCTTCATCCTGGCCGTCCCTCTGTTCCACGTCACCGGCTGCGTCGCGGTGATGCTGTCGTCCCTCGCGGCGGGCTGCAAGCTGGTGATGATGCACAAGTGGAATCCGGAGCGGGCGCTGGAGCTGATCGAGCGCGAACGGGTGACCAACTTCGTCGGAGTCCCCACCATGTCCTGGGATCTGCTCGAGTCGCCCGACTTCGCGCGACGGGACACGTCGAGCCTGAAGGCCGTGGGCGGCGGCGGCGCTCCCGCCCCCCCGGAGCTGGTGCGCCGGATCGACCGCGGGTTCCGCAACGGAGCTCCGGGCATCGGCTACGGGATGACCGAGACCAACGCCTACGGACCCCAGAACGCCGGCCCCGACTACCTGCGCAAGCCGAGCAGCTGTGGGCGCACCGTGCCGATCGTCCAGATCAAGGTCGCCGACGAGAGCGGCCGGACGCTGCCGACCGGCGCGGTGGGCGAGATCTTCTTCCGCGGTCCCCACCTGATCCGCGGCTACTGGAACCGCCCCGACGCCACGGCGGAGTCGATCGTGGACGGCTGGCTGCGCAGCGGCGACCTCGGCCGCATGGACGAGGAGGGATTCCTGTACGTCGAGGATCGCGCCAAGGACATGGTGCTGCGCGCGGGCGAGAACGTGTACTGCGCCGAGGTGGAGGCTGCGATCTACGAGCACCCGGCCGTCTACGAGGCGGCGGTGTTCGGGCTGCCCCACGAGCGGCTCGGCGAGGAGGTGGCGGCGACGGTGTACCTGAAGCCGGGATGCCAGCTCGAGGCCGACGCCCTGCAACGGCACGTGCGCGAGCGCCTGGCCGGCTTCAAGGTGCCTTCGGTGATCGAGTTCGCCGAAGCCCCGCTCCCGCGCAACGCCTCGGGGAAGATCCTCAAGCGGGAGATCCGCGACGCGCTGGCCGAGGGCCGCAGCTAGGAGACCGACTCGAGAGAGTCGGCCGAGGCGCAGCGCGCCCGCGAGCCCGTAGGGCGCGCAGCGAGGCGAAGCCGAGCGTAGATCGGGAAGGTAGGCGAGCGGAGGCGGGCTCCCGCCAGGCTAGGCGGGGCGGCGATCGGTCGGATCAGGCCTGCCCGTCGGTGACCAGGACCGCCTTGCCGGCGAGGCGGCGCTCGGCCAGATCCTCGAGGGCCTGGGCCGCGCGCTCCAGGGGATAGCGGGTCGGCTCGGCCGGCCGCAGGCGTCCGGAGGCCACTCCCTCCAGCAGCCGCTTCAGCAGGGCGCGGTTGCGCTCGGGCTCGCGCGTCGTCATGGCGCCCCAGTCCACGCCGAGGACCGTTCGCGTGTTCAACAGCACCAGGTTCAGCGGCACCCGAGGGATCTCCCCCGCCGCGAAGCCGATCACGAGGAAGCGCCCGCGCCAGCCCAGTGAGCGCAGCGCGGCCTCCGCGTGCGGACCTCCGACCGGATCGAAGACCACGTCGACCCCGCCGCCCGAGATCTCCCGGGCGCGCGCCTTCAGGTCCTCGGTCGCGTAGTCGATCACGGCCTCGGCTCCCGCGGCGAGACAGCGTGCGCGCTTCGCCTCGCTCGAGGCCGCCGCGATCACGCGGGCACCGAGCGCCCGGCCGACGTCGACCGCGGCGAGGCCGACGCCGCCGGCGGCGCCGAGCACGAGCAGCCACTCGCCCTCGGCCAGCTCCGCCCGGTCTTCGAGGGCGTAGAGCGCCGTCCCGTAGCTCTGGGTGAGCGCGGCCGCGCGCGCGAAGTCGAGGCCGTCGGGCAGCATCAGGAGCTGCGACGGCCGCACCGTCACCTGGTCCGCGTAGCCCCCCAGCCCGCACAGGGCGATCACCCGCCCACCGGCCGACACGCCCTCGACGCCGGCGCCCACGGAGCGGACCACCCCGGCCACCTCACTTCCGGGCACGAAGGGGGGCTCGGGCCGGATCTGGTAGGCGCCGCGCAGGAACAGCGTGTCGACGAAGTTCACGCCGGCAGCGCGCACGTCGACCACCACCTGCCCCGGCCCCGCCACCGCAGGCGCGCGCTCCTCCAGCACCAGCTTCTCGGGCGGTCCGAACTCGCGGCAGGTCACGGCGCGCACGGCGTCCTCCCCGGTGAGCGGGCCAGTGTGCCAGATCCCGGGGGGCCCGGGATCACCGCCCCCTGAGGCGGGAGGAGCGGTCCCATCCGTACCGCGGGGGATTGCTACAGTCGGGCGTCCTCCCGTTCGGAACGGCAGGCGCCGGAGGCGCCGGATGTACACCCCCTACTACGGCTTCCGCGAAAAGCCCTTCGCCCTCAGCCCCGATCCGCGCTTCCTCTATCTGTCGACCTCCCACCGGGAGGTGCTCGGGCACCTCGTCTACGGGATCGAGCAGGGCGAGGGCTTCATGGCCATCACCGGGGAGGT